>NZ_JACVBL010000007.1:0-355744 GCF_014852285.1 Pseudomonas sp. PDM02
GCAACTTCAACCACTTGCGCTTCCGATCTCTCGTTAGCGGGAGGCGAATTCTACAGCGTTACTCGCTGCTGTCAACACCTCTTTTTCTCCGCTTTCGACCGAGAAGATCGAACCGTCAAAAGAGCCAAACAACACCGCTCTTTCAACTCCTTCTGGGCTTCGATGAGCTGAAGCAACTCGCTGTCGAAAACTGCGTAACTCATTGTTTACCAAGGAGTTTTCCGTTTCGACTGCGCCGGAAGTGCGGCGAATTATAGACTTCTAGAATCTGCCGTCAACCCCTAATTTAGCCTTTCTATCAGGATGCTCAAAATCACTGCTTATATATAGACGCGAACACCTTGAATGCGCAGTATATTGCCCAACACTAGAACAATACGTTCGTTTCCTGCCTTGGACGATGCCACGCAATGAATGACCACCCCCGCAGCCTTGCCTCGACCCTGTTCTCGGTTGGCCTGCTATTGATAGCCATGGCGTCGATCCAGTCCGGAGCCTCCCTGGCCAAAAGCATGTTCCCGGTTATCGGTGCGCAGGGGACAACGACCCTGCGGTTGATTTTCGCCAGCGTAATCATGCTGATACTGCTGCGCCCATGGCGTGCGAAGCTCACCGCGAAATCCTTGCGCACGGTCATTGTCTACGGGATGGCACTCGGCGGCATGAACTTCCTCTTCTATATGTCCCTACGCACAGTCCCATTGGGAATCGCGGTAGCGCTGGAGTTCACCGGGCCGCTGGCGGTTGCTATTTATGCCTCACGTCGCGCGATCGACTTTTTATGGATCGCACTGGCCGCCATCGGGTTACTGTTATTGATACCCACGGGAGCCACGACTACCGGTATTGATCTGGTCGGTGCGGGTTATGCCTTGGGGGCCGGAGTCTGCTGGGCGTTGTACATTCTATTCGGCCAGAAGGCCGGTGCAGACAATGGCGTACAGACTGCTGCACTGGGCGTCATGATTGCCGCACTGTTCGTAGCGCCTATCGGTATTGTGCATGCCGGCGCCGCGCTGCTGACGCCATCGCTGATCCCCATAGCGATCGGCGTCGCCCTGCTGTCCACTGCCCTGCCCTATACGCTGGAGATGGTCGCCCTGACCCGAATGCCAGCCCGCACCTTCGGCACGCTGATGAGTATTGAGCCCGCGGTCGGTGCCCTGTCAGGTCTGTTGTTCCTCCATGAATACCTCTCACTGTCACAGTGGATGGCTATCATCTGCATCATTCTGGCTTCCGTCGGCGCGACCATGACCATGGGCGGTGCCGCCAAACCTGCGGTTGCCGCGGATTAATACAGGATTTGACGAAGGTCTGGTATTTACCGCGCAATTAGGCCATGTTTAGGCCCGTAACCCAGTGTCAGACATGGATTTTTCACGATAGGGATATAAGAACGCTTCAAGCTAAAGCGAACACGGCCAGACCCGGGCGCAAAGATCCGGGGACGCTATAAGGACAGCAATGAAACGAATTTTGATACTGATCGCCATACTTGCAATTGCGGGCTGCGCGGCGACTTCGGAAACTCATACCAAACGTGGCAAGAAAGGATTGCATATCAACTGTTCCGGGCTGTCGTCATCCTGGGACAAGTGCTACACCAGCGCAGCCAACTCCTGTGCGCCCAAGGGATACAAGGTCATCGCGAAATCAGGGGATGGCGTGGAAGAACCTGGCGATTATCCGTTTGGTCTCAACCCGGCCGGCTATACCAGCCGCAGCATGATCGTCATCTGCAAATAGGCCGTCTCTTCAGGTCCGCGGGCCGGCGATCTGACGGCTGATCTCATCGTAACTGGACTTCAGTACCGTGCGCTGGATGTCAGGGGTGGCGAGCATTCGCGCCACAACCAACGCACCGATGCATTGCGACAGAATCGCCCATGCCAGGCTGTCGCTCTCCAGAATCCGCGCCCAACTCTCTTGTAGCCGACAAATCCAGTTCTCCGCCTGCTGCCGGACCAGCACGTCTGAACGGGCTATTTCGGCGCCCAATGCCGGCAAGGCGCAACCCGACTCCGGGTGTTCGACATGGGACATGCTCAAATAATGCTTCAGGCAACGCTCGAGCCTGTCACGGTCCTGATCCGCCCCCAATCGCTCCAGACTTTGAACCAGCTCACGCTCGACAATTGAAGCGAACAGCTCATCCTTCGACGAAAAGTGGCTGTAGAAAGCCCCACCACTCAAGCCGATCGCCTTCATCAAGGCGTCGACACCGACCGTTGCGAAACCCGACTTCTTCGCCGACAACGCACTGCTTTCCAGCAGCTTCTGTTTGGTTTCCAGTTTGTGATTGGCCGAGTAACGCATTGCCTTGCCCTCTGTATTGATCATCTTGACGCCTGCCGAATCGTAGCATAACGTTCGTTTAGTTAACGATCGTTTAGCAAAGAGAGCACCTCATGAATAATAAGAAGGTCGTACTGGTTGTCGGCGCCGGTGATGCTACTGGTGGAGCTATTGCCAAACGTTTTGCTGAAGAAGGATTTGTCGCCTGTGTCACCCGGCGCAGTGCGGACAAACTCCAGCCATTGGTGGACGCCATCAAGGCCGAGGGCGGTGAAGCCCATGGTTTTGCCTGTGATGCGCGCAAGGAAGAGGACGTGATTGCGCTGGTCGAGCAGATTGAAAGCCAGATCGGCCCTATCGAAGCGTTTGTGTTCAACATCGGCGCCAATGTGCCGTGCAGCATTCTCGAAGAAACCGCTCGCAAGTATTTCAAGATTTGGGAAATGGCTTGCTTCTCAGGCTTTCTCAATGCCCGTGAAGTGGCCAAGCGCATGGCCAAGCGTCAGCGGGGCACGATTCTGTTTACCGGCGCGACTGCCGGCCTGCGGGGTGCCGCCGGATTTGCAGCATTCGCCGGTGCCAAGCACGGCATTCGCGCACTGGCTCAAAGCATGGCCCGCGAACTGGGGCCGATGAATATTCACGTTGCCCACGTCGTCGTTGACGGCGCTATCGATACCGACTTTATCCGCGACACCTTTCCCGAGAAGTACGCCACCAAGGATCAGGATGGCATCCTCAATCCCGAACACATCGCCGAAAACTACTGGTACCTGCACAGTCAGCCCCGTGACGCCTGGACCTTCGAGCTGGACCTGCGCCCCTGGAGCGAACGCTGGTAAGCCCTCCCCAATAACAATAAACAGAGCGCATTGAACATGAGCAAAACCGTTGAGTTCTACTTCGACCTCGGCAGCCCTGCCACCTACCTGGCCTATACCCAACTGCCGAAAATCTGCGAGCAGACAGACAGCCAACTGGTCTACATCCCGATGCTGCTGGGCGGCGTTTTCAAAGCCACCGGCAACGCTTCCCCTGCGACCATTCCGGCCAAGGGCCTCTATATGTTTCAGGACCTGGACCGCTACGCCAAACGTTATGGCGTGCCACTGAAGTTCAATCCGCACTTTCCCATTAATACATTGATGCTGATGCGCGCCGTCACTGGCATGCAGTTACGCTATCCCGAACGCTTTCAGGCATTCATCGACTGCCTGTTTAAAGCGCTTTGGGTTGAAGGACGCAGCCTCGATGACCCGGCGACCGTCGCTTCAGTGTTGACGCAGAACGGCTTTGACCCCAACGAAGTGCTGGCCCTGACCGCCGATGAAGACGTCAAGGCAGCGCTCAAGGACAACACCGAGAAAGCGGTGCAACGCGGCGTGTTCGGCGCCCCCAGCATGTTCATCGATAACCAACTGTTCTTCGGCCAGGATCGACTGGACTTCGTCATTGAAGCCCTGCGTTAAATCTCGATGACCAACCGCCCCTGAGCCGCTCCGCAAACCAGCAGCTCATGGGCGGCCTCGGCGGTTTGCAGAGTGAACGCCCGAGGATCCATCAACGGCTTCAGCTTGCCCGCCTCGATCAAGCGAGCCGCCTCACGAAGAATCTCCCCGTGACGCTCGCGCCCCATGCCGGTGAGTAATGGCAATAATGTAAACACGCCGGAATAGGTTGCGCCACGAAACGAGAGCGGCGCCAAACTGTGCTGCCCCCAACCGAGGCAACTCAACACATGACCGTGATAAACCCGTACAGCCTTGAATGACGCATCCAGGGTCTCACCGCCCACCGTGTCGTAGACGATATCGAAGCCCTCCCCATCCGTGTGTTGCGCTACATATTCCTCGACCGAAGACTGGCGATAGTCGATAAACGTCGCACCAAAGCCTTCGATGATTGCCTGATGCCTGGCAGAACCAGTGGCAAACACCTGGGCACCGAAGGCGCGGGCTATTTGCACCGCCACATGCCCCACACCACCCGCACCACCATGAATCAGCACCTTCTGCCCCGCACGCACCCGCGCCCGGTCCACTAACCCTTCCCACGCCGTAATCAACACCAACGGCAACCCCGCCGCCTCACGCATACTCAAATTACCTGGCTTGCGCGCCAGCAGTCTGGCATCGATTGCTGCGTACTCCGCCAACGAACCCTGCGCCCCGCCAATTCCGGTGGCCATGGCATAAACCTCATCGCCCGGCAGCCATCCACTGACCCCCTCCCCCAATGCCTCGATGGTTCCCGCCATATCAATGCCCAACACAGCCGGCAATGACTGACGCGCGTGGGCGGCCTGGCCCGAACGGATTTTTCCGTCTAGTGGATTTACCCCGCTGGCTTTGATCCGGACCAATACCTGCCCTGCTTCCGGCACCGGCCGCTGAATGGAAGCCAAGCGTAGCGGCGCGTTGGCCGAGTCGACAATCAGAGCGCGCATTTCAAGTGAGTCAGTCATTTCGCATATTTCCGTCAGAGGTGGCTGTGGGATAAATCTTCGGCCAACCGACTCATGCTGATAAGACGCCAAATAGCTATAGTGACCATGCCTATCCGGCATCAATGAGAACTCCCGTGGACAAACTCAATGCAATGGCGATCTTCGTAAGGGTCGTCGAACGCGGCAGCTTTTCCGCCGTTGCCCGAGAGATGCAGACCAGCCAGCCCACCATCAGCAAAGTGCTCAAGGCGCTGGAGACCGGGCTGGGCGGAAAACTGATTGCACGCAGCACCCGCCAGCTTTCCCTGACGGATGAAGGCCAGCGGTACTACAACGAATGTCGACAAATCCTCGCAGCCGTCGATGCGGCCGAGCACAGTTTCCAGTCCGGCAAGGAGCGCATTGCCGGCCCACTGCGCATCGGCTCCTCGGTCAGCTTCGGGCGTTTGCAGATTGCTCCACGACTGGCGCAATTCCTTGAGCGCCATCCCGGCATAGAAATCGACCTGCAACTGAGTGATCAAAACCAGGACCTGGTCAGCGAAGGACTGGATGTCACCTTCAGAATCGGCGAACTGAATGACAGCGGCCTGATCGCCCGCCACATCGGCACCACCCACCGCGTAACTGTCGCAGCGCCGGCCTACCTCAAAAAACACGGCCAACCGCACACGCCGGCAGAACTGGGCGGGCACAACTGCCTGCAGTTCAATCTGTTGAACAGTCAGAATCTATGGGTTTTCGAGAAAAACAATCAACGCCACGAGGTGCGGATCAAGGGCAATGCGCAAAGCAACAACTCGGAGGCAATCCGCGAGATGGTGCTGGGGGGACTGGGGATTGCGTTGTCGCCGGTGTGGCTGTTCAGCGAAGACTTGAAAGCCGGGCGAGTGACCGCGATTTTGCAGGACTACACCGCGCAGTCACTGCCGATGCATGCCGTGTCCCCGGCGAATCGTCGCCAATCCGCCAGGGTCAAAGCCTTTGTCGACTACATGAGCCAGGCGCTGGAAACAGCGCCTGAACTCAAGCCGATCAGATAGCAGCGGTTCGAGTGTTCAGCCACTCAAGGGCTGCACCGTCGACCAGCGGGCTCAAGCGTTCGCGCACTTCGGCGTGATACGCGTTGAACCACTGTTTTTCGTCCTGAGTCAGCAACGACGGTTCCAGGCAGCGCGTGTCGATCGGGCACAAGGTCAGGGTTTCGAATTTCAGGAACTCACCGAATTCGCTCTTGCCCGCTTCACGGTTCAACACCAGGTTCTCGATCCGCACGCCCCAGCGACCCGGACGGTAGGTGCCCGGTTCGATGGAAGTGATCATGCCCGGCTGCATCGCGGTTTGCGGCGCAGCAGCAGCTTGATAGGCAATCACTTGCGGGCCTTCGTGAACGTTGAGGAAGTAGCCGACGCCGTGCCCGGTGCCGTGACCGTAATCAACGTTTTCCGCCCAGATCGGCGCACGGGCGATGGCGTCCAGCAACGGCGACAAAATGCCCCGAGGGAATTGCGCACGGGACAGCGCAATGACGCCTTTGAGCACACGTGTGCAATCGCGCTTCTGCTCATCGGTTGGCGTACCGACCGGCACCATCCGCGTGATGTCGGTGGTGCCGCCCAGGTATTGACCGCCCGAGTCGATCAGCAACAGACCGTCGCCCTCGATCACCGCGTGCTCTTCTTCGGTAGCGTGGTAATGCGGCATCGCCCCGTTGGCGTTGAACGCAGCAATGGTGTTGAAACTCAACGACACGTAATCCGGACGACGCGTGCGCGCGGCGGTCAGGTGTTCGTCGATGGTCAGTTCGGTGATGCGTTCGCGGCCCCACGCCGACTCCAGCCAGGCGAAGAATTCGCACAGCGCCGCGCCATCCTGCTCCATGGCCTGACGGATGTGCCCGGCATCGGCCAGGCTTTTCTGCGATTTGGCCAATGTCGTCGGGTTCAGGCCTTCGACCAGTTTCACGCCGCTGTTCAGGTTATCCAGCAAACCGGCGGTGACGCGTGCCGGATCGACTTGCAGGCTCGCGCCGCTCGGCACTGCGCGCAAGGCGTCGGCCACTTCGTTGTAATCGCGCAGAGTCACACCGTCCTTTTCGAGGATCGCGCGCAGCTCGGCGCTGACTTTGCTCAAGGCCACGAACAGGGTTGCCTGTTGTTGGCTGATCAAGGCGAAAGAGACAAACACCGGGTTGAACGACACATCGCCGCCACGCAGGTTGAACAGCCAGGCGATGTCGTCGAGGGTGGCAATGAAATGCCAGTCGGCGCCACGCTCTTTCAACACCTCGCGCAGTTTGGCGAGTTTTTCGCCACGGCTGACCGTCGCCTGAGGCGGCAGGTGCTGATAGATCGGCTCGTTCGGCAACGTCGGGCGATCGCTCCAGACTTCGCTCAACAGATCGATGTCGGTGCGCAGACGGGCGCCGCGCTCTTCGAGCTTGCTACCCAACGTGCGTGCCGAGGCCACGGCCATCACCGCACCGTCTACCGCGACGACGCCGCCTTCAGGGGTTTGCTCGGCCAGCCAGTCCAGCGGGCTGGGTTGACCCGGTTGCAGCTTGACCAGTTCGATGCCGCTGCCTTTGAGTTCCTTGGTCGCTTGCTCCCAATAACGGCTGTCGGCCCAGACGCCGGCAAAATCCGGCGTGACGATCAGCGTGCCCACCGAGCCATGAAAGCCCGACAGCCATTGCCGTCCTTGCCAGTAGCCCGGCAGGTATTCCGACAGGTGCGGATCGGCCGACGGCACCAGCAAGGCGTGAATGCCCTCCCGGCTCATCAGCTCGCGGGTGTGCGCCAGGCGCTCAGGCACCGATCCATTGATCGAAGGCTGCGTACTCATCATGTCTCCTGCTAATCACTTCATCATTATTGTTGAGTGCCGATCAACGTCGGCACTTAAGGCCTTATTGCCAGAATGCCGGGGCACTGGCGCAGGCCGCTTTAATCAGTTGTGCCGCCTGGTCGATGTCCTGCTCGGTAGTGAAACGCCCCAGGCTCAAGCGAATGGTGCGGCTCGCCGAGCGGGCGTCATGCCCCAGTGCCAGCAGCACATGGGACGGCGCATTGCTCGCGGAATTACAGGCCGAGGTCGCAGAAAACGCAATCGATGCACTCAACGCCGCGGAATTGAACTCGCCTTCACTGAAGGTCAGGCTCAAGGTGTGAGGGATGCGCTGGGTCGCGCTGCCATTGAGGCGCACGCCGGGAATGCCCGACAGGTGTTCGAGCAAGCGCTCGCGCAGGCGCGCAATCGTGGCTTTCTCTTCATCGAACAGTTGCGCGGCCAAGGCGAACGCCACGCCCATGGCGGCAATCTGGTGAGTCGCTAGGGTCCCGGAACGCAAGCCACCTTCATGGCCGCCCCCGTGAATCTGCGCCTGCAAACGCTGTTGTGCGCGAGGCCCGACATACAGCGCGCCGATGCCTTTGGGACCGTAGATCTTGTGCGCCGAAAACGACATCAGGTCCACCGGCAATCGCGCCAGGTCGATGGCCACTTTCCCCGCGCCCTGGGCCGCATCGACATGGAACAACGCCTCGCGGGCCCGCACGACCTCGCCGATGGCCGCGATATCATTGACCGTGCCCAACTCGTTGTTGACCAGCATCAGCGACACCAGAAAGGTGTCTTCGCGCATCGCTTCGCTGACCGCTTGCGGGGTGATCAGACCTTGCGCGTCGGGCACCAGATACGTCACGGCAACACCGGCTTCCTGCAATTGCCTTGCGGTATCGAGAATCGCCTTGTGTTCGATCTGGCTGGTGATGATGTGCCCGCCGGGCACCCCGCGAGCCTGGGCCACGCCCTTGAGGGCGAGGTTATTCGATTCGGTGGCGCCGGAGGTCCAGACGATCTGGTCGGCTTGCGCCCCCACCAGCCCGGCGACTTGCTGTCGCGCCTGCTCGACCGATTGCCGGGCCTGTTGGCCGAATGCATGGGAGCTGGACGCAGGATTGCCGAAGTTCCCGGCAAACCCCAGACACTCGACCATGACCTTGATGACCCGCTCGTCCACCGGCGTGGTGGCGGCGTAGTCGAAATACAACGGACGTTTATTCATAAAAGACTCGCAGAGCTTGTTCCGGGACCAGGTGCTGGCAACCCGTGCACCAGCAATACCTGATCGGATGCGTTAAGAAAGTACGACTTCACTTGAAAGTGCGTAGGAACGCTCCTGAAGTCGAGCTTAACAGGCATCGGGCAACCGGTTGAAGCAATGCGTCAGCTAAAGCTTTCCAGCATCAACGGATACAGCGAAACCACCAGCAACGCGGCCATGCCCCAATTGAACACGCGCAACCAGCGGCGGTCCTTGAGCACGTTGCGCAGCAGCGTGCCGCACGCGGCCCAGACGCCGACGCTCGGCAGGTTGATCAGGGCGAAAACCGCCGCAATCACGATGACGTTGGTGAAATAGCCCTGCATCGGCGTGTAGGTGCTGATGGCACCGATGGCCATGATCCAGGCCTTGGGGTTGACCCACTGGAATGCTGCCGCGCCGAGGTAGCTGATCGGTTTGCTTTCACCGTTCTCGCCGTCGGATACCGGCCCGGAATGCGCGATTTTCCACGCCAGGTACAACAAGTACGCCGCGCCAACGTAGCGCAGCACGGTGTAGAGCAACGGATAGCTTTGAAACACTGCGCCCAGTCCAAAACCCACCGCGACGACCAGGACGAAAAAGCCGCAGGTAATGCCAAGCATGTGAGGAATTGTACGGTTAAAGCCGAAGTTCACGCCCGATGCCAGCAACATCGTGTTGTTCGGGCCGGGTGTGATCGAGGTAACGAGAGCGAACAGGGCGAAACCCAGCAGCAGATCGAGCGAGAGCGTCATTGGTGGCAGTCCGTCAGGGTCATTCAGGTATTGACCCTATCGCACGCCTGCCGGGAAACCCATGGACAGTTGGGTGAAACTTCGAGCAGTACAGTCGCTCAGCTTGGGCGACCGTGCAGTTGAACAGTGCGCTCGGCGTTCATTTCGCCTTGTTTGTCGAAGCTGAAGGATTTCTGTGGCTGACCGAGCAATTCAGCTTTTTTCGCGTGGTATTCATCGAAAGACAAACCACGACGATTCAGCGATTCCAGTGCCAGTTCACGGGTTTCCTCGGCGGTGTAGGGCCGCAATTCCGGGGATACGTGGCTGGCACATCCGGCGAGAACGGAGACGGCGAGCAGCAGGAAAGTGGCGAGTAGAGGTTTCATGGTCTGGCGTCCTGGCATCTGGGTTCGGGGCAATGAACACAGGCTACTCGCGCCTTTGGATGGGCAGAAATCAACGCTCTCGATAGTGGGTATTGAAGCCGAATTACCCCATCTTGTAGGAGCCGGCTTGCCGGCGATGAGGACCTTGGACCTTGCGGTGTTTTTGCGGCCGCCATCGCCGGCAAGCCGGCTCCTACAAGGGACGTGCATATTTCTTAATGATCTATAAATATCTTGCAATGATCTTTTGAGGAATAACAAACAGCCTTTATAACAACCCCATCGCCTTACACAACTGTTGCCCACGCAACTGTTTGCCAGGCAACAGTCATTCAACAAACAGTCCTTAAAATCGAACAGCACGCAGTCATCAATGCGCTGCAAGCCACGTAAATCGTGGGCTCGAAGGATTGGTACAGCTCTTGCTCAAGCCCTGTGACTACTCACTACTCACTGCTCGCTGAGCAACTGTTTAAAAAGGAACTGATCATGTCGCGTCCATTGAAAGTCGTTGCCCTCTCCGGCGGTACCTGGCGTCCGTCCCGCACGTTGGTGCTGACCCAAGCGCTGTTGGCCGAACTGGCCGGGCAATTGCCGATCGAGAGCAAGCTGATCGAACTGGGCGACATCGCCCGGCCACTGGGCGCGGCCCTGTCGCGCCAGGAACTGAGCGCCGACATCGAAGCCGAGCTGCAAGCCATCGAAAACGCTGACCTGCTGATCGTCGCCGCGCCGGTTTATCGCGGCTCCTATCCGGGCTTGCTTAAACACCTCTTCGACCTGATCGACTTGAACGCGCTGATCAATACGCCGGTGCTGCTCGCCGCCACCGGTGGCAGCGAACGGCATGCGCTGGTGCTCGATCACCAGTTGCGCCCGCTGTTCAGTTTCTTCCAGGCGCTGACCTTGCCGATCGGCGTCTACGCCACCGAAGCCGATTTCGCCAATTACCAAATAACCAGTGAGCCCTTGAAGGCCCGCATTCGTCTTGCTGCAGAACGCGCCGCGCCGTTGTTCGGCGTGCACCCCAAAAATCTGCTGAAAATCGCTTAAGGATCTCTTCATGGATGTTTTCTGGTTTCTGCCGACCCACGGCGATGGCCATTACCTAGGCACCACCCAGGGCGCTCGCCCGGTGACGCTCAACTATCTGAAACAAGTCGCGCAGGCCGCCGACAGCCTCGGTTATCACGGCGTGCTGATTCCCACCGGGCGTTCCTGCGAGGATTCGTGGGTCATCGCTTCGGCGCTGGTGCCGTTGACCGAACGCCTGCGTTATCTGGTGGCGATTCGTCCGGGGATTATTTCGCCAACCGTCTCGGCGCGCATGGCCGCGACTTTGGATCGTCTGTCCAACGGCCGCTTGCTGATCAACGTGGTGACCGGTGGCGACCCGGACGAAAACCGTGGCGACGGGATCTTCCTCGATCACAGCGAGCGTTATGAAGTCACCGACGAATTCCTGCAGATCTGGCGTCGCGTGCTGCAAGGCGAAGCGGTGGACTTCGAAGGCAAACACCTGCAAGTGCAAAACGCCAAGGCCCTTTATCCGCCGGTGCAGAAACCCTATCCACCGTTGTACTTCGGTGGTTCCTCTGAAGCCGCCCATGAACTCGCCGCCGAGCAGGTCGATGTCTATCTGACCTGGGGCGAACCACCGGCCGCCGTCGCGGAAAAACTCGCTGATGTGCGTGAGCGCGCAGCACGCAACGGGCGCACGGTGAAGTTCGGGATTCGCTTGCACGTGATCGTTCGCGAGACGGCCGAAGAGGCGTGGAAAGCCGCCGACAAACTGATCGAACACATCAGCGACGAGACCATCGCCGCCGCGCAAAAGTCGTTCTCGCGCTTTGACTCCGAAGGCCAGCGGCGCATGGCGGCGTTGCATGACGGACGTCGCGACAACCTGGAAATCGCCCCCAACCTGTGGGCCGGTGTCGGCCTGGTACGCGGCGGTGCCGGCACGGCGCTGGTGGGTGACCCGCAGCAAGTGGCGGCGCGGATCAAGGAGTACGCGGACCTGGGGATCGAGAGCTTTATCTTCTCCGGTTATCCGCACCTTGAAGAGGCGTATCGCTTTGCCGAGCTGGTGTTCCCGCTGTTGCCTGAACCGTATGCGAGCCTGGCGGGGCGTGGCGTGACCAACCTCACCGGGCCGTTTGGCGAAATGATCGCCAATGATGTGCTGCCCGCCAAAGCCACGGCCTGACCCACCTACTACCTGTAGGAGCGAGCGGTGCGGCGGTCCGACTTGCCCGCGAAAGCGTCCGGACATTCAAAATGGATGTTGGCTGATACGACGCTTTCGCGGGCAAGTCGGACCGCCGCACCGCTCGCTCCTACAGGGAATCGGTGTTGAATTTATTGAGGAACCCCGCGTGACTGCCAAGCCGCTAAGCGCCCTGTTATCCCCCCTGCAAACCGCCCGCCAGTTGGCCGCCGAGTTTGCCTTGACCGCGGTCGAGCGCGACGAACGTGGCGGTACGCCGAAAGCCGAGCGTGACGCCCTGCGCCAAAGCGGTCTGCTCGCGTTGAGCATTCCCACCCAGTACGGCGGCCTCGGCGCCAGCTGGAGTGAAACCCTGACCATCGTGCGCGAGTTCGCCAAGGTCGACAGTTCGATTGCCCACGTCTTCGGTTTTCATCACCTGATGCTCGCCACCGTGCGCCTGTTCGCCCGACCCGAGCAGTGGCAGCCGTGGTTCGAACAGACCGCACGCAAGAACTGGTTCTGGGGCAATGCCCTCAACCCGCTGGACACCCGCACCGTAGTGAAAAAACTCGGTGGCTGGCGCGAGTTTTCCGGCAAGAAAAGTTTCTGCTCCGGCGCCAGCGATTCGGAAATGCTGATCGCCTCGGCAGTGGATGAAAGCGCCGGCGGCAAGCTGTTGATCGCGGCCATCCCCAGCGGCCGCAGCGGCATCACCCTGCACAACGACTGGAACAACATGGGCCAGCGCCAGACCGACAGCGGCAGCGCTTCGTTCGAACGGGTGCGGGTCGAAGAGTCGGAATTGCTGCTCGACCCGGGTCCGCTGAGCACACCGTTCGCCTGCCTGCGGCCATTGATCGCGCAGCTTACTTTTACGCACATGTTCCTCGGCATCGCCGAAGGTGCCTTCGAAGAAGCGCGGCAATACACCCTCACCGAAACCCGCCCGTGGCACAAATCCAGCGCTCAGGATGTGCGTCAGGACCCGTATGTGCTCGGCCATTACGGCGAATTCTGGGTTGCGCTCGAAGGCGTTCGCTTGCTGGTGGAACGCGCCGCCGACCTGCTCGACAAGGCCTGGGCGAAAGGCCCTAACCTCAGCGCCGAAGAACGTGGACACCTCGCCACCGCGATTGCCACGGCCAAGGTCGCCGCCACGCGCAACGGCCTCGAACTTTGTAGCCGGCTGTTCGAAGTGACCGGTGCGCGCTCGACTCACGCCTCGCTGCGGCTCGACCGCCACTGGCGCAACCTGCGCACGCAAACCCTGCACGACCCGGTGGATTACAAACTCCATGAACTGGGCGACTGGGCGTTGAACCAGTCCCTGCCGATTCCGACTTTCTATTCATAGCCTTCTCATGGAGCCTGCCCCATGCAACTGCTGACCTTACCGCCCTCGCCCGCCCTGGCCACGTCGATCCGCGCCACCGCGCAAGTATTCGAAGACCCGAAATCCCAGGCCTTGCTCGCGCATTTGCAGCAGGTCGCGCCAAGTGAAGCCAGCGTGCTGATCATCGGTGAAACCGGCACCGGCAAGGAGCTGGTGGCGCGGCATATCCACAACCTCAGCGCCCGGCGCAACCGCCCGTTTGTGGCCGTCAACTGCGGCGCGTTCTCCGAATCCCTGGTCGAGGCCGAGTTGTTCGGCCACGAAAAAGGTGCGTTCACCGGTGCCTTGAGCGCCAAGGCCGGCTGGTTCGAAGAGGCCGACGGCGGCACCTTGTTCCTCGATGAAATCGGTGATCTGCCGATGGCCATTCAGGTGAAGTTGCTGCGGGTGTTGCAGGAGCGCGAAGTGGTGCGCCTGGGCTCGCGCAAGAGCATTCCAATCAACGTGCGCGTACTGGCGGCAACCAACGTGCAACTGGAAAAAGCCATCAACGCCGGGCATTTCCGCGAGGACCTGTATTACCGCCTCGATGTGGTCAGCCTGGAACTGAGCCCGCTGCGTGATCGCCCCGGCGACATCCTGCCGCTGACCCGTCACTTCGTCGAAGCCTACAGTCAGCGCCTCGGCTACGGCACCATCACCATCAGCAAGGAAGCCGAACTGAAACTGCGCAGTTACAGTTGGCCGGGCAACATCCGCGAACTGGAAAACGTCATTCACCACACCTTGCTGATCTGCCGTAACGGTGTGATCGAGCGCGATGACCTGCGCCTGTCGAACATGCGCATCGAGCGTCAGGACGACTATCACAGCCAGCTCGACGATTCACCGGAAGCCTTGCTCGACCGCGCGTTTCAAAAGCTGTTCGAGGAGCAGGCCGGCGCGCTGCACGAGAAAGTCGAGGACGCCTTGCTGCGTGCGGCTTACCGTTTCAGCCATTACAACCAGGTGCACACCGCCGCGCTGCTGGGCTTGAGCCGCAACGTGACGCGCACGCGCCTGATCAAAATCGGTGAACTGGCGGTGAACAAGCGCCGCCCAACGGAGAACGTGCAGGGCGAGCGCTTGATGCAGCTGTCGATTTAGCTCACTAGATTGCAATGCAGCGCGTTGTCGTGGCTGCGTTCCAGGCTGTGCAACACCTGGAACGAGCCAAACGTCACGGTTTTCGCCTGATGGGCGCGGATCAGTTGCCAGAAATCCTGCTCGCCGCTTTCAAAACCCTGAAACGCAGCTTCCCCCGCCTCACGCGATTGCCATTGCAGGTAATTGAGCACCCGCCGGCCATCGTCGCTGGCCTGGATGCTCGCACTGAGAAAACCGCTGTAACGCTGGGCCAGGCGTTCGGTCTGTAACGACAGCGCCGACACCAGGGCGGCCTGTTGATGGGGTTCGATCTCGAATTCGATCAATTGGGTGAAGCTGCGATTTTTCTCTGGCGCTTGCATGAAGAGTCCCCACTGACGTGTAAGCCGGATCTTGCGATCCGAAGGCCTGCAGGGTAAAACCTCGAGTTAACTAGAGGTCAAGGGACATTTTTCACATGATCACCTCGCAACAACTGCATAAAGAGCTCACCGTCGGCCAGGTCGCCGCCCGCAGCGGCGTGGCGGTCACGGCGCTGCATTTTTATGAAGCCAGGGGTTTGATCAAAAGCACGCGCAATCAGGGCAACCAGCGACGTTATCCACGGGAAGTGTTGCGGCGGGTGGCGTTGATCAAAGTGGCGCAGCGCTTGGGGATTCCGCTGGCGGAGATTGGCGAGGCGTTGAAAACCCTGCCGGATAACCGCGCGCCGACGGCGGCGGACTGGAAGGTGTTGTCGGCGCAGTGGAGCCGGGAGCTGGATGAGCGAATCAATCAGCTGACCTTGCTGCGGGACACGCTCAATGGCTGTATTGGCTGTGGGTGTTTGTCGATGGAGGCGTGTCCGTTGCGTAATTTTGGTGATGTGTTGGGGGATCGGGGGCCGGGGGCGCAGCTGTTGGAATCGTCGGCAGATCCGGAATAGCGGTGCGGCCTTCGCGGGCAAGCCTCGCTCCTACAAAAGCACCGCCGTACCTGTAGGAGCGAGGCTTGCCCGCGAAGGCGTCCTCAAAAATGGCCGAAGATCAGAAGCCCGGCGCAATCTGCCCTTTGTAGCGGGTCAAGATGAACTGCCGCACTTCATCGGAATTCAACGCTTTGGCCAGTTTCTGCAAACCCGGGTCGTAGATGTTGTCCGGGCGGGCCACCAGGAATTCGATGTACAGGCTCTTGCCCTTCTCGACGATCAAAGCGCTGTTGGTGTCGATCCCCGCTTCCAGTGCGTAGTTGGCAAACACGAACGCCAGGTCCACCTGACTCACCGAACGCGCCAGCAACGCACCTTCCAGTTCACGAATCTTCAAATGCTTCGGGTTTTCGGCGATGTCGCGCTGAGTCGCCAGGGTGTTGCTCGGGTCCTTGAGTTTGATCAGCCCGGCCTCGTGCAGCAGCACCAGTGCGCGGCCAGTGTTCACCGGGTCGTTGGGGATGGAGACGGTGGCGCCATCCTTCAGTTCGGCGATGTTTTTGATTTTGGTCGAATAAGCCCCGAACGGTTCGATGTGCACACCGACCACCGGCACCAGATCGGTGTGACGGGTCTTGTTGTAGTCATCGAGAAACGGCCGGTACTGGTAATAGTTGGCGTCGAGGTTCTTCAGTGCAAGCTGCTGGTTGGGCTGGATGAAGTCAGTGAAGACCTTGATGTCCAGGTCCACGCCTTCCTTGGCCAGGGTGGGTTTGACGAACTCGAGGATCTCCGCGTGCGGCACCGGCGTGGCGCCGACGGTGAGTTTTTCGTTGGCGTGAACGCTCAACGACACAAGGGCAGCCAGAATGGCCAGGGTCTTTTTCATGTTGTGCTCCTAGGCAGATTGAGTGGCCGTCGTGGGGCGGACGTGAGGCCTGAGTTTTTTTGTTGAGTCGAATGTTTATCGTCGGCTGTAGCGCGCCACCAATCGGTCGCCGGTCATTTGCAGGGCCTGGACCAGGATCAGCAAAAGCACCACGGTGACCACCATCACGTCGGTCTGGAATCGCTGGTAGCCGTAGCGGATCGCCAGGTCGCCCAGGCCACCGCCGCCAATCACCCCGGCCATCGCCGTGTAATCCACCAGCACGATGGCGGTGACAGTGACCGCCGCCAGCAACCCGCCACGAGCCTCGGGCAACAAGGTGTGGCGGATGATTTGCCAGGTGGTGCCGCCCATGGCCTGGGTCGCTTCCACGACGCCGCGATCGACTTCGCGCAAGGCGGTTTCCACCAGCCGCGCGAAGAACGGCGTGCAGCCAACCACCAGCGGCGGAATGGTCCCCGGCACGCCCAGCGAAGTGCCGACCAGCAGCGTTGTCAGCGGAATCAACACAATCAGCAAAATGATGAACGGCAGCGAACGCAGCATGTTCACGATCACCGACAACACCCGATAAACGCCGATGGCTTCGTGCAACTGGCGCTTGCCGGTGAGGAACAGCACTACCCCCAGCGGCAACCCCAGCAGTACGGTGAAACCGAGGGCGGCACCGAGCATGCTCAAGGTGTCGAGACAGGCCTGGCCGATGTCGGCCCAGTAAATGTTCTTGAACCATTCGGCCATGATCAGGACCAGTCGTGGCGCGGCGGTTTAACGCCGTTGAGCAGCCAGTTGCCGACCACGTGGTATTTCCAGCGCACCGGGTCATGCAGGGTGTGCACCCGCGCATTGCGCCAGTGCCGGTCGAAGTTGTGCTTCTTCAGGGTCGAACGGGTGCCACCGAGTTCGAACAGTTTGTTGGTGGCTTCGATGGCGATTTCGGTGGTCAGCACTTTGGCTTTGGCCACCGCGAGGGACGCTCGGGCGACGTTGTCTTCATCGGGTGCCGGGCGCGCCGCATCCAGCGCCCAACCGGCACGTTCCAGCAAGGCTTCGGCAGCTTCCAGGCGAATCTCCAGGCCACCGACCTGAATGATGGTCAACGGATCTTCACTGGCTTTCTCCACACCCGCATCGATCCACGGCCGGGCGAATTGCTGCACGAACGCGATGGTGTCACGCAGCGCTGCGCGGGCGATGCCGGCGTCGATGGCGGCGGTGGTCAATTGCGCGAACGGGCCGGCCAGGGTCGGGCTTTCATAGGAGCGATACGTCGGGAACACGTTGAACGCCGGGACGTGCAGGTCCTCGGCCAGCACCGTGCCGCTGGAGGTGGTGCGCTGACCGATGCTGTCCCAGTCGTCGACGATCACCAGCCCTGGGGTGCCGCGTTCGACGAAGGACAACTGGCCCCTCTGCTCTTCATCCAGCGCCAGCACCGCCAGCCAGTGGGCGTAGAGCGAACCGGTGCAATAACCCTTGCGGCCGTTGATCACATGCCCGTCGCCATAACGGCGAACGGTCGCCTGAATGTCCTGCACGTTTTTGCCGCCGGTTTCCGACAGCGCATTGGCAAAGCGATGACCTTGCAGCGCCAGGCCGAAAAAATGTGCCTGCTGCTCGGGCGTGCCTTGCAGGCGGATATCTTCCAGCAGGCAATAGTGGTTTTGCGGGATCTGCCCCAGGGACGGATCGGCCGCCGAGATGATCGCGATGACCTGCGCCAGCACCGCGTAGGACACCTGCGCGCCACCAAACTCCTTTGGCACGCTGATGCCCCACAAGCCACTGTTGGAATACAGGTCGACGATTTCGGCGGGCACCTGGCGCGTACGGTCGCGCTCGGCGTCCTGCTCCAGCAAGACCGCGGCGACGCGCTCGGCCACACGCAAGGCTTCGGTTTCATCGGCGATCCGATGGGCGGCCGGCGGGTTGATCGGATAAACGGCAGATTCAGGCATACAAGTCTCTCGGCAACAGTGTTTACCGGAGGACATTGCAGCTTCTGTGCCTGACCGCCAGGGCCAGTGTTTTCGGGCAGTTTCGGGGGTTTTCAACGGCTATTCAGTGAGAAACCCGAGCATTCTGCTGCTTCACTGTTTATGGCCGAACAGTGGCGCTGCTGCTCGTCGGGCACTCGGATGCGTAAAAGGCGCTGGCCTATAGTTATCCGGTCGGAAACCGGCGAAGGACTACCTTCAATTCAACAATAGACAGGGAGAATCGTCATGAGCGTCAAACCCATTCCAGAGGGTTATCACAGCATCACCCCTTATCTGGGCATTCAAAAAGCGGCCGAAGCCATCGACTTCTACAAGAAAGCCTTCGGCGCGACCGAAGTCATGCGTCTGTCCATGCCCGACGGCAGCATCGGCCATGCCGAACTGCGCATCGGCGACTGCCCGATCATGCTCGGCACGCCGTGCGATCAGGGGCCGTTGAGCAATCCGGACAAGTCACCGTCCGTGGGCTTGCACCTGTATGTGAACGATGTGGACAAGTCCTACAAACAAGCGATTGCGGCGGGCGCCACGGTGGTGTCCGAGGTCAAGGATCAGTTTTACGGCGACCGTTCGGGGACGTTGAAAGATCCGTATGGGCATTTGTGGTTTCTGGCCACGCGCAAGGAAGATTTGACCCAGGCGCAGATTGAGCAGCGGGCCAAGGAGATGTTTCAGCAGGGTTGAGATTTTCAGTGCTTGATCCGGCCTCTTCGCGGGCAAGCCTCGCTCCTACAAAAGCACAACCGGACCTGTAGGAGCGAGGCTTGCCCGCGAAGGCGGCCTCCGAGACAACACACTTCATGAACAAGCGCACCACGCTTTGCGCCTTGCCGTAGTCGCCGAACAATTTCAGGATGCAGGCAACTACAACAAGGAGTCATCCCATGTTCGCCGGATTCCTCAAAGACCAGCGCCACGTCAACGGTGTGGACATTGCCTACCGCATCGGCGGCAGCGGGCCGGGCCTGCTGTTGCTGCACGGTCACCCGCAGACCCACGTCATCTGGCACAAGGTTGCCGAACAACTGGCCGCACACTTCACCGTAGTCGCCGCCGACCTGCGCGGTTACGGCGACAGCGGTAAACCGCTGGCCAACGACCACCACACCAACTACTCCAAACGGGAAATGGCCAAGGACAGCATCGAGCTGATGAAGTCCCTGGGCTTCGAGCAGTTCTCGGTGCTCGCACACGACCGTGGCGCCCGGGTTGCCCATCGCCTGGCGCTGGATCATCCGCAAGCCGTGCAACGCATGGTGTTGCTCGACATCGCACCGACGCTGTCGATGTACACGCAAACCAATGAAGCCTTTGCCCGCGCCTATTGGCACTGGTTCTTCCTGATCCGCCCCGCTCCGTTGCCGGAAACCCTGATCGAGGCCGATCCCGAATCCTATCTGCGCAGCGTGATGGGCAGTCGCAGTGCCGGGCTCAAACCGTTCACTGCCGAGGCCTTTGGCGAATACCTGCGCTGCCTGAAACAGCCGGGCACCGCACGCGGGATCTGCGAGGACTACCGGGCCAGCGCCAGCATCGACCTGGATCACGACCGCGCCGACATCGACGCCGGCCGTCATCTGAACTTGCCGCTGCTGGTGCTGTGGGGTGCCGAAGGCACGGTCGGCCGCTGCTTCGAACCGCTCAAGGAATGGCAACACGTGGCCACCGACGTGCGCGGCAAAGCGCTGCCCGCCGGCCATTACATCGCCGAAGAAGCCCCCGAGCTGCTGCTCGCCGAAGTCCTGGCTTTCCTGCGCTGACAGCCGCGCCGTACTGATCTGAATCCACTTTCCGCCGCAGGCCGTCACGGGCCTGCGCGGGATCGTCATGCCCAAAAACCGTCTCGAGATAATAAAAATGACCATCAAGAAACTGCTGGGAACCCTCTACGTGCAGGTGCTCATCGCCATCGCGCTGGGCATTGTGATCGGCCATTTCTGGCCGCAGATCGGCATCGACCTCAAGCCGTTGGGTGACGGTTTCATCAAGCTGATCAAGATGATCATCGGCCCGATCATCTTCTGCACGGTGGTTTCTGGAATCACCAGCATGCACGATGTGAAACAGGTCGGCCGGGTCGGTGGCAAGGCGCTGCTGTACTTCGAAATCGTCTCCAGCCTTGCGCTGTTGATCGGCCTGCTGGCGGCGCATGCGCTGCATCCGGGCGCGGGGTTCAACATTGATGTGAAGACGCTGGATTCGTCGGCGATTGCCGGTTTTGTCGGTCAGGCCGAACACGGCGAAGGCATCACCGGTTTTTTGCTGCACGTGATTCCGACGACTTTTTTTGATGCCTTCTCCAAGGGTGAAATCCTGCCCGTGCTGTTCGTCTCGGTGCTGTTCGGCATTGCGCTGGTGATGGTCGGTGAAAAGGGCCGGCCACTGGTGAACGTGATCAATCAGGCCAGCGAAGTGTTCTTCCGCATCGTCGGCATCATCAGCCGCGTCGCACCGATCGGGGCGTTTGGCGCGATTGCGTTCACCATCGGCAAGTACGGCCTCGGCTCGTTGCTGCCGCTGTTGAAGCTGATTGGCACGTTCTACCTGACCGCGCTGATTTTCATTGCGTGCGTGCTCGGCAGCATTGCCCGTTATGCCGGCTTCAGCATTTTCAAACTGCTGGCGTACATCAAGGCAGAACTGTTGATCGTACTGGGCACCAGCTCTTCGGAATCGGCGCTGCCGCAGTTGATCCAGAAACTCGAAAGCCTGGGCGCCTCCAAAGGCGTGGTGGGGATTGTCGTGCCGACCGGCTACACCTTCAACCTGGACGGCACCAACATTTACATGACGCTGGCGGTGCTGTTTTTGGCCCAGGCGACCAACATTGACTTGAGCCTGGAGCAGCAACTGACCTTGCTGGCCGTGGCGATGCTCACCTCCAAAGGCGCGGGCGCGGTGGTCGGTGCGGGGTTCGTGGCGCTGGCGGCGAGCCTGGCCGTAGTGCCGACCGTGCCGGTGGCGGCGATGGTGCTGATCCTCGGTGTCGACCGTTTCATGGCCGAATGCCGATCCCTGACCAACATCATCGGCAACGCCGTCGCAGCGCTGGTGGTGGCCGCCTGGGAAGGTGAACTGGACCGCAGCAAGATGGCGCCGATTGCCCTCAAACGCGGGCGCCACGCTCGGGCGGCAGCGGCGGCGGCCAAGCTTTCTGTCGAGTAAGTCGACGTTCACACCGATGCTATGCTGGCGGCTCATGCCGCCAGTGCCCGTTCTGTCATGACCACCAAGAAAGACACAGTGCCCCTGCCCGAAGACCTGCGTGTATTACTTACCGTCATTCGTAAAAGCGGTTTCGCCGCCGCAGCGGATGAACTGGGCCTGTCGCCCGCCTACGTCAGCAAACGTATCCAGATTCTCGAAACCACCCTCGGCACGCGCCTGCTGCACCGCACCAGCCGCCGCATCGCCCTGACCGAAGACGGTGAACGTGTGCAGCGCTGGGCGTTGCGGATTCTCGATGATTTCCAGCAACTGCACGACGAACTCTCCGACGCCCACGACAGCCCTCGCGGGCGTCTGCATTTGTGCAGCAGTTTCGGCTTCGGGCGCAATCACGTGGCGCCCGCCCTGTCACTGCTGGCCGAACGTTACCCGGACCTGGAGATTCGCCTCGACCTGTTTGATCGGGTGGTGGACATCGTCAGCGAAGGGTTCGACCTGGAGATCCGTGTCGGCGATGACATCCCCGGTCAGCACATCGGCCGGCGACTGGTGAGCAATCGGCGGGTGTTGTGCGCGGCGCCCGGTTATCTGCAACGCCACGGCACGCCGCAGACGCTGGGCGATCTGGAGCAGCATCATTGCCTGGTGATCAAGGAGCGCGACAACGCCTTCGGCATCTGGAACCTGGAGCACGACGGGGCCCAGGAGAGTGTGCGGGTCAGCGGACCGTTGTCGTCCAATAACGGCGAGATTGTCTTGCAGTGGGCACTGGATGGGCGCGGGGTGTTGTTGCGGTCACTGTGGGATGTGAAGCCGTTGCTGGAGCAAGGGCGATTGGTGCAGGTGCTGCCCGGATACACCCAGAGCGCCAACGTATGGGCGGTGTACCCGACGCGGCTGGCGTACTCGGGGAAGTTGCGCGCGTGTGTGGAGTTTTTGCAGGAGCATTTCAAAGGGTTGTCGGTTTGATTTGCGGTGTATGGGCGGGCCTCTTCGCGGGCAAGCCTCGCTCCTACAAAGTTCGCGCTGACCTGTAGGAGCGAGGCTTGCCCGCGAAAGCGATTTCAGCTCAGCCAGGGGTTGGCGGTCAGGTGTTGGTGTTCGAAGGCTTTGATTTGTTCGCTGCGCTGCAAGGTGCTGCCGATGGCGTCGAGGCCCAGCACCAGCGCGATTTTGCGCAGGGTGTCGATTTCGAAGGGGATGACCTCGCCTTGAAGACGAATCTGCTGCGTTTCCAGATCAACGCTGATCAGCGCCGTCTCTGGCTGGCTGACCACTTGCCCGAGACGCTGCAGCACGGGCTCATCCAGCGTAATCAGCAGCACCCCGTTACGCTGGCAGTTGTCGTAAAAAATCCCCGCAAAACTGCTGCCGATCAGCGCACGGATGCCCATCTGCTTTAATCCCCAGACCGCATGTTCACGGCTCGACCCGCAGCCGAAATTCGGCCCGACCACCATGAAACTCGCGCCCTGCCATGCCGGTTGATTGAGCACGAACGCAGGGTTGGGTTGGCCGTCAGGCAAAAAACGCAGATCAAAAAACAAACCCCGATCCAGCCCGGAACGGTCGATGCCCTTGAGAAACTGTTTGGGCATGATCACATCGGTGTCGATGTTGGCCGCCAGCATTGGCGCGGCTTTGCCGCTGACTTGAGTGAAGGGTTGCAGGCTCATGCGCGGGCTCCAAAATGACGGATGTCGGTCAAGCGGCCAGTGATCGCCGCCGCAGCGACCATCGCCGGGCTCATCAGGTGCGTACGGGCACCGGCGCCCTGGCGGCCTTCGAAATTGCGGTTGGTGCTGGAGGCGCAGCGGTCACCCGGCGCCAGCACGTCGTCGTTCATCGCCAGGCACATCGAGCACCCGGACTGGCGCCACTCGAAACCGGCATCGATAAAAATCGCCGCCAGGCCTTCGGCTTCGGCCTGATCGCGCACTTCGGTGGAGCCCGGCACGATCATCGCCCGCACGTGTTCGGCGACGCGTTTGCCGCGCACCACGCTGGCGGCGTCGCGCAAGTCTTCGATACGGGCGTTGGTGCAGGAGCCGATAAACGCGTGGCTGATGACGATGTCGCTCAGCGGCATGCCCGCTTCGAGGCCCATGTAAGTCAGGGCGCGGCGCATGTCCTGGCGCAGGATCAGGTCGCTGATGTCTTGCGGGTCCGGGACGCGGGCACCGATCGGCGAGGCCTGATCCGGGCTGGTGCCCCAGGTGACCATCGGCTCCAGCGCGCTGGCGTCCAGCGACACTTCACGGTCGAACAGTGCGTCGGCATCGCTGTGCAAGGCTCGCCATTTCTGCACCGCTTGCTCCCACAGCGCACCTTTGGGCGCGCGGGGTTTGTCCTTGAGGTAGGCGAACACTTTGTCGTCCGGCGCCATGAACGCACCTCGCGCGCCCGCTTCCACCGCCATGTTGCAGATGGTCATGCGCGCTTCGACGCTCAGTGCATCGATGGTCGAACCGCGAAACTCGATGGCGTAGCCCGTGGCTCCGGACGCGCCGATCCGGCCGATCAGCGCCATGATCACGTCCTTGGACGTCAGCCCCGGCGCCAGCTCACCGTCCACCGTCACGCGCAGGGTTTTCAAGCGTTTGTAGACCAGGGTCTGGGACGCCAGCAGGTGTTCGATCTCCGACGTGCCGATGCCGAAACCGAATGCGCCGAGGGCGCCATAGGTGGTGGTGTGGCTGTCGCCTGCGGCAATCACCATGCCCGGCAGGATGAACCCCTGCTCCGGGGCGATGACGTGCTCGATGCCCTGGCGTTTGTCGAGGATGTCGAGCAATTCGATGCCGAAGTCCCGGCAGTTTTCCGCCAGGTACGACACTTGCCGCGCACCGCCCGCGTCCGGCATCGCCGCAATGCGGTTGGGTGCCGTGGGGTTGACGTGATCGACCACCGCCAGCGCGGTGCCGGGGCGCCAGACCCCGCGCTTGGCGTCGCGCAAACCGCTGAAGGCTTGGGGGCTGGTGTATTCGTTGATGACCTGGCGGTCGATGTACAACAGGACGTGACCCTGGTCATCGAGGCGACACACCGTGTGGGAATCGATGTGTTTGTCATAAAGGGTTCTTGCTGAAGTCATGGGGATATTCGCTCAGGCTCGCGGGTTTCAGGCGTCTGCGCCCCATCTTAGGCAGTCGCCCGGCCCCATCAATGGCCGGAGAGTGATCCCTTGGAACATGGTTCGTGTTGGATCAAGGCACACGCCGCCCCACCTTGTGGGAGCGGGCTTGCTCGCGAAAGCGGTATGTCAGTCGGCTTTTCTTTATCTGAAAGACCGCTTTCGCGAGCAAGCCCGCTCCCACAGGGTTATGCGTTCATTCACAGGAATACGAAACATTTACTTTCATATCGAGGTTCGGGATTTCTGATTCTCATTCGTCTTATATAGATGCAGGCGGTTCGCGTAGGCAAAAGCCACGACCGCACTTTTCATGGACCCCACGCTGGGAAGCCCGCAGCAGAGGCCCTCTCATCGATACAAGACCTTAATCATGTCGAAGAAATCCCGCTCAAAACTCTGGTTTCTGGTCCACAGCTGGCTGGCCCTGCCCATCTGGTTTTTTGTGCTGATCGTCTGTGTGACCGGCACGCTGGCGGTGATCAGCCAGGAAATCGTCTGGCTGGCCAACCCGCAAATGCGCGCCAGCCAACCTTCCGATGATGCGCCGCTGTTGAGCTATGACCAGCTCATCGCCGCGATCAAGCAGGCAGAGCCGCAGATCCTGGTCGAGAGCATCAGCCGACCTGACGAAACGCATTTCGCCCTGGACGTGGAAGTGACCTACCCTGACGGCCGTTCGGTGGTGGTCTACGTCAACCCGTACAGCGGCGTGATCCAGGGCACAGCCCCGCAATTCAACTTCAGGGCCTTCACCCGCGCCTTGCACGGTTGGTGGCTGGTGCCGTTCACCAATGGCTACAGCTGGGGCTGGTATTTGGTGTCGTTTCTCAGTCTGCCGCTGCTGGCTTCGCTGATTACCGGGCTAGTGGTCTACAAGCGCTTCTGGAAAGGCTTTTTGCGACCGACCCTGCGCCTGCGTCACGGCGCGCGGATTTTCTGGGGCGACTTTCACCGCCTCAGCGGCATCTGGTCGATCTGGTTCATCGCGGTGATTTCCGTCACCAGCACCTGGTTCCTGATCGAAGCGTTCATGTTCGATAACCAGATCACGATTTCCACCGCCCCGGTGGCGCCAGTGGTCCCGCGTGAGAGCGTGCCCCTCACCGCCGACGGCTCGCCGGCACCGATGATCAGCCTGGAAACGGCAATCCGTGAAGCGAAGGCACGCATTCCCGGCCTCGAAGACAGCTTCATCAGCCTGCCCGCCAATGCCTACAGCTACCTCTCGGTGGGCGGCCGCAGCTGGTATCCGCTGATGTTCCAGACTGCCGAAATCAACCCGTACACCGGCGACGTCGCCGTCACCCGCCTGCTCTCGGACCGCTCGGGGCTGGAGCTGGTGACCGAATCGATGCGGCCGCTGCACACCGGCGATTTCGGCGGGCTCTGGATCAAGCTGATCTGGTTCTTCTTCGGCCTGCTCCTGAGCATGATGGTCCTCAGCGGCCTGCTGATCTGGACCAAGCGCACTGCGTTGGCCACCGCTAACGCCCTCAAGCGCAGCAACAAACGTCCTCGCGCTGCCGATGCCACTCATGTCACGAGCCACGACACCACGGAGGTCAGCCAATGAGCCTGTTCGCCGCCGAAAAACCGGGGTCCAGACTGAGCCGCTTCTGGCACAAATGGCGCTTCCACATCAACGTTTTGCTATTGCTGGTGCCGCTGGGTTTCATGCCCAAGTACTTTGCCGATGCCGCGCTGTTTCGCGGGGACACCGGCCTGGGCGAGCGGGAAATCGGTGAAGTTCAGGTCGGGCCGTGGAGCCTGCGCCTGGCGGAACTTCGCAACGAAGCACCGCGGCCCGATGGCCCGGCCGGTTACATGAAGAGTTTCAACGCGGCGCTGTGCGACAGCTGCCGCGAGCAGGTCAAGGCGACTTACCTGCGCATCGGCAAACCGCGCAGCCTGCGCGCCGCCGGGGTGATTTTCTTCGGCACGCCCTACCGCATGGGCGCCATGCTGCCGATCCCGGAAAAAACCAAGGCCGACGCCGAGCTGTGGATCACCATGGAAGGCTGGGACGGCGCCATGCATCAAGCGTCCATCCCGCTGAGCCAGGCATCCCCCGCCACCCTCGAGTGGCTGAACAAACAAGGAGGCAAACCATGAGCAACGCATTTCGCCCTCTCCACGCCGTGTTGCTGGTGCTGTGCGCCGGCTTCAGCGCCAGCGCCCTGGCCCACAACCCGATGTGCGAGTGCAAGGCCATCGACGCCGAGCAGATCCAGTGCACCGGCGGTTTCTCCGACGGCAGCGGCGCACCGGGCGTGACCCTGGATGTGATCGGCTACGACGAAACCATCCTGGTGCCGGGCAAGCTCGGTGCCGATTCCAAACTGACCTTCAAGAAGCCCAGCGCCGAATTTTATGTGCTGTTCGATGCCGGTCCCGGCCACGTCGTCGAGATCGACCAAGCGGACATCCAAGCCCCATGAGTACGCCAACGACACACGTCGTCCGCCCGGCCGGTGCCGGTCATGAAACCCTGTATGTGTTGCTGCTGTGCCTGATGATCCTGGCGGTCGCCGGTTCGGTGGTCGCCTGGCGCCACGAGTCCCAGGAAATCAGCACCGTCAGCAGCCATCAACTGGATGCCCGCCGCGACCTCAGCGCCTCCGAGCAAGGCATCTATGCCGACCTGCGGGTGACGCTGGACGAGATTCACCTGCTGCGCCAGGAACAGCAAACCCTGCCAACACCCGAAGCCCTGGCGGACGAAGGTTTTGCGCCGTTTGCCCAGGACGCCAGCTCCATCAGCCGTGGCGCGCATGCCTGGCAATTGCTCGACGCCAAGGCGTATTTCGGCCAGAGCCAGTCGTCCGCCGTGGCCGGTTCGTTTCTGATGCGCCTGACTGCCGACGAAGATGCGCCAGACATCTGGCTCAACCGTGGCGCCGACCTCAAAGCCCCGGCCGACCTCACGGACGCCGCGCTCGAAAGCGCCGGCTGGCAGCAGATCGTCGCGCAATTCGATGCCGGCGTGACCCGCCAGCACCGGCACTGAACCCTCGCCTTCACCCGAGAGAAGACCGCTTTCCCATGCCTATTTCATCTCAACGTTCATTCTTGCGGCCGCTGCTGATCGGCCTGCTTGCCTTGCTGCTGACGCCACTGGCCAGCGCCGATGAAGCCAAGCGCCTGCGCATCGGCATCACCCTGCACCCTTATTACAGCTACGTAGCCAACATCGTCGGCGACAAGGCCGAAGTGGTGCCGCTGATTCCGGCCGGCTTCAACCCGCATGCCTACGAGCCCCGCGCCGAAGACATCAAGCGCATCAGCGGGCTGGACGTGATCGTGCTCAACGGCGTCGGCCATGACGACTTCGCCGACCGCATGATCGCCGCCAGCGAAACGCCGAACGTGGCCGTGATCGAAGCCAACGAAAACGTACCGCTGCTGGCCGCCACCGGTGTTGCCGCGCGCGGTGCCGGCAAAGTCGTTAACCCGCACACTTTCCTGTCGATCAGCGCCTCCATTGCCCAGGTCAATAACATTGCCCGGGAACTCGGCAAGCTCGATCCGGCCAACGCCAAGACCTACACCCAAAACGCCCGCGCCTACGGCAAACGCCTGCGGCAGATGCGCGCCGACGCCCTGGCGAAACTGACCCAGGCGCCGAACGCCGAGCTGCGGGTGGCCACGGTTCATGCGGCTTACGATTACCTGCTGCGCGAGTTTGGCCTGGAAGTGACCGCCGTGGTCGAACCGGCCCACGGCATCGAACCGAGCCCGAGCCAGCTGAAAAAGACCATCGATCAACTGCGCGAACTGGACGTGAAGGTGATTTTCTCGGAGATGGATTTCCCGTCCACCTACGTCGACACCATCCAGCGTGAATCCGGGGTGAAGCTGTACCCGCTGTCGCACATTTCCTATGGCGAGTACACCGCCGACAAGTATGAAAAGGAAATGACCGGCAACCTCAACACCGTGGTCCGGGCGATTCAGGAGTCTGGGCAATGACCGCTAAAGAAACACTCAGTGAGTCCCCTGTGGGAGCGAGCCTGCTCGCGAAGGCGTCGGGTCAGCCGACATCATCGTTGAATGACACACCGCTATCGCCAGCAAGCCGGCTCCTACAGGGGGCGGGGCCGACGCTGGATTTTGCGGAGGTCAGTTTGACGCTGGGGCGCACGACGATCCTTGACCAGGTCACCTTCCAGGTTCAGCCCGGCAGCGTGCATGCGCTGGTCGGTCCCAACGGTGGCGGTAAGAGTTCGTTGATCAAGACCCTGCTCGGGCAGATGCCGCATCAGGGTCGCTTGAGCCTGCAATGGCCCGGCGAACCCGGCACCATCGGCTACGTGCCGCAAGCGCTGGAGTTTGATCGCGGCTTGCCGATGACCGTCGACGATTTCATGGCCGCCATGTGCCAGCGGCGCCCGGCGTTCCTCGGGTTGAGCAAGCATTACGCGGCAGCGATTGGCGAAGCGCTTGAGCGGGTCGGCATGCAGGACAAGCGCAAGCGGCGCATGGGCGCCTTGTCCGGAGGCGAGCGTCAGCGCGTGTTGCTTGCACAGGGACTGATCCCGGCGCCGCAATTACTGGTGCTCGATGAGCCGATGTCGGCCCTCGATGAGGCGGGCATTCAGGTGTTCGAACGGTTGCTCGGCGACTGGCGCCAGAGCGGGATCACCGTGCTGTGGATCGAGCATGATCTGGAAGCGGTCGGGCGTCTGGCGGATCGCGTCACCGGGCTCAATCGTCGGGTGCTGTTCGATGCCACGCCGAAACAGGCACTGACCCCGGAACGTTTGCTGACCCTGTTCTCGACCCATCCACGGAGCGCTGTCTGATGAGTTACGAAGCCTTTCGCTTGATGGTTCAGGGCTGGGCGTCTTCGGGTTATCTGCCTGAGGCGCTGGCCTATGGATTCGTGGTCAACGCGCTGCTTGCCGGTTTGCTGATCGGCCCTGTGCTGGGCGGCTTGGGCACGCTGGTGGTGGTCAAGCGCTTCGCGTTTTTCTCCGAAGCGGTGGGTCACGCGGCGCTGACTGGCGTGGCCATCGGCATTCTGCTCGGCGAACCCTACACCGGGCCCTATGGCAGCCTGTTCGGTTACTGCCTGCTGTTCGGGATATTGCTGAATTACCTGCGTAACCGTACGGGGCTGGCGCCAGATACCTTGATCGGCGTGTTCCTGTCGGTGTCGCTGGCACTGGGCGCGAGCCTGCTGTTGATTCTGGCGGGCAAGATCAACGTGCACATTCTGGAGAACGTGCTGTTCGGTTCGGTGCTGACCGTCAACGGAAATGACTTGCTGGTGCTGGCCATCGTCGGATCCCTGGTGATGGCGCTGGCCTTGCCGCTGTACAACCGCATCATGCTCGCCAGTTTCAACCCGCAACTGGCGGCGGTGCGCGGCGTGGCTGTGAAGACCCTGGATTACCTGTTCGTGATTCTGGTGACGCTGATCACCGTGGCGGCAGTGAAAGTCATCGGGGCGATTCTGGTCGGTGCGCTGTTGGTGATTCCGGCAGCGGCAGCGCGGTTGCTCAGCCAGTCGCTCAAAGGATTCTTCTGGTGCTCGGTACTGATCGCCACGGTCAGCACGCTGTGCGGGATTCTTGCGCCGATTGTGTTCGACCTGCCGATCCCGTCCGGCGCCGCGATCATTCTGGTGGCCGGTATCGCCTTCGCCCTCGCCGCCATTGCGCGCGGCGTCGTCCCCAGCCTGAAAGGGAACCTCGGATAAATGTCATTTTCTCTGCGTCAACTGACCCTGGCCGTCGCCCTGTGCGGGCTGGTCAATACCTCGTTTGCGGCGGACAGCGCCAAACCGTTGCATGTGCTGGCGTCCTTGCCGATCACTTATGGTCTGGGCGAAGTATTGCTCAAGGGCACCAACGTCAACCTTGAACGCGCGGCGCCGGCGAACCTGCCTGGCAGTCGTCAGACGGCTTACTTCACCGGGCGCGGCGCGCCGGCATTGGCCAAACTGGCGACTGACGCCGATGCGGTGATTGGTCTTCGTTCGTTGTGGGCGGATGATCCGCTGTACCCGATCGCCCGGCGCAGCAATATTCGCATCGTCGAAGTCGACGCCGCGCGCCCGGTGGACGGCGCCCTGCCCGGCATTGCCGTGCAGCCGGGCAACAAGGTCGATGGCTTGAACAGTCAGCCGTGGTTTTCCAGCAACAACATGGGGCGCATGGCGGATGTGATGGCGGCGGACCTGGTGCGCCTTGCTCCTGCTGCAAAGCCTGTGATCGAGGCCAACCTTGCGACACTGAAACAGCGCTTGCTCAAGTTCAGCGCCGACAGCGAAGCGCGGCTGGCCAGTGCTGACAATCTGAGCGTGATGAGCCTGAGCGATCACTTTGGTTACCTGATTGGCGGGCTCAATCTGGAACTGATCGGTCTCGATGCGCGGCCCGACGCCGAGTGGACACCGGAGGCGCTGAAGCAATTGGGCGCGACGCTCAAGGACAATGACGTGGCGGTGGTGTTGCATCATCGGCAGCCGTCGGACGCGGTGAAAGCGGTGATTGCCGAGGCCGGGAGTCGGTTGGTCGTTTTGAGTGTGGACGCGGCGGACCCGGTGGCTGAGCTGGAGGGGAATGTGGATTTGGTGATCAAGGGGTTGAGTGGGGCTTAGCGTCGGCTGGACCGCATGATCATTCTCTACGGTGGGTGTTACGCAAATCCCCTGTAGGAGCTGGCTTGCCAGCGATGGCGGCCTGATAGCCGACCATTTTCGTTCAGGTGTACATATCCATTGCTGCGGTAACGGCCACTATTGGTTTCGCTCTTACAGCGAGTCACTTGGAAGAGCCCCAAGTAACCAAGGGCTCTTGCCCCTTTCGTTCGGTGGCTCGCTAATGCTCGCCATGCCCTCGCTCCGGTCCTGCTCCGTGGGCCCGCCGCCATCGGCCATCCATGGCCGGGGGCGGCTAACCCGGCATCCATGCCGGGTTGCCCACTGCGCAGAACCTCCACTCGGCCTCTCGAGGGGGCGCTCAGATCAAAAGCGGAAGGCGAGCTAACGCTCGGCCTGATGAGTGGTGGAAATCAAAAGCGTATGGGATTCCCTGTAGGAGCCGGCTTGCTGGCGATTGCGGTGGGTCAGTCGAGAAATAAGTTGACTGACCCACCGCAATCGTCGGAACGCCGCCCGCAGCAAGCCGGCTCCTACAGGGGAATGCGTACGAACAAAGAAACAGGTCGGCTCGCAGGCCGCCTCGCTTTGGCTTTTGATTTTGCTTTGGCTTTTGATCTGCCCCGTCGGGAGGCCGAGTGGAGGTTCTGCGCAGTGGGCACCGCGGCAAGGATGCCGCGGTAGCCGCCCCCGGCCATGGATGGCCGATGGCGGCGGGCCCACGGAGCAGGACCGGAGCGAGGGAACCCTGAGCCTAGGCGAAGGGCCGTACGTCAGGGGCAAAGCCTTTTGGTTCCTTTTTGGCGTTTGAAAAAGGGACTCGCCGTAAGGGCGAAACCATTAGCGGCCGTTACCGCAGGAATGGATATGTACACCCTCAAAAAAGGCGCCTGATACACAGCCATCGCCAGCAAGCCGGCTCCTACAGGTTCCGCGCTCGACGCCACAACATGCAGACGCAAAAAAAGCCCGCTGACCTTCTCGGTCCAGCGGGCTTCTCTTTGCACGAAGACTTCAGTGAGCCACAGCCGCCTGCTCTTCCATCTTCTTGCGCAAACTCAGCGGACGCATATCGGTCCAGGTTTCTTCGATGTAAGCCAGGCATTCCTTTTTCAAGCCACTCTTGCCCACGGTGCGCCAACCCTCCGGCACGGCCTTGTAGTCGGGCCAGATCGAGTACTGCTCTTCGTGGTTGACCACGACCTGAAAGAGGATGTCCTCGCGGTCGAATACTGACGTCATGGTGTCTCTCCATCGCTGTAAGGGTGGGCTGCACTGCGTGCGCAGCCGTTATGTAGAAAGAACGTTGCGGGGCCCGGAAAATTTAGAGGCTGGCAGTGGCAGCAGCCATCGCCCGGCCAAAAATCTCCGCCACCCGATCGATTTCCGCTGCAGTAATCACCAGCGGCGGCAGGAAGCGCACCACACCGCCATGCCGACCACCCAGCTCAAGAATCAACCCACGCTTGAGGCATTCACGCTGCACCAGCGGCGCCAGTCGCGCGAAGATCGGTGGATGACCTTGCACATCCGGCACGCCGGTCGGGTCAACCAGCTCGACGCCAAGCATCAAGCCACGACCGCGAATATCGCCCAGTTGCGGGAAGTCCCGCTGAAGAATGCGCAAGTGTTCGCTCAAGCGCTCGCCCATGGCCGCAGCGTGTTCGCAAACCTTGTGTTCAGCCAGATAACGCATCACCGCAGAGCCCGCCGCCATGGCCATTTGATTGCCACGGAAGGTCCCGGCATGCGCGCCCGGCAACCAGGTGTCGAGCCAGTCGCGATACACCACCACCGCCAGCGGCAAGCTGCCGCCGATGGCCTTGGACATCACCACCACGTCCGGGATGATCCCCGCATGCTCGAAAGCAAACATCTTGCCGGTGCGGGCGAAACCGCTCTGGATTTCGTCGACGATCAACGCCACACCCGCCTTTTCGGTGATGCGACGCAGACCGCGCAACCAATCGAGATCAGCCGGGATCACCCCGCCCTCGCCCTGAACGGCCTCGACAATCACTGCCGCCGGCAATTGCACACCCGCCTCGGGATCGTTCAGCAGGTTTTCCAGGTAGTTCAGGTTGACCTGCACGCCTTGCGCGCCGCCGAGGCCGAACGGGCAACGGTAATCGTAGGGATACGGCATGAACTGCACGCCACTGCTGAGCAATGCGCCCAACGGTTTTTTCGGCCCCAGGCTGCCCATCAGGCTCAGCGCGCCCTGGCTCATGCCGTGATAACCGCCCTGGAACGACAGCACGGTGCTGCGACCGGTGGCGGTGCGCACCAGTTTCAGCGCGGCTTCCACGGCGTCGGTGCCGGTCGGGCCGCAGAACTGGATTTTTGCTTCCGCAGCCAGAGCCGGCGGCAGCAGACCAAACAGGTCCTGGACGAATTGATCCTTGACCGGGGTGGTCAGGTCGAGGGTGTGCAGCGGCAGTTCATCGGTCAGCACTTGCTGGATCGCTTCGATCACCACCGGATGGTTATGCCCCAGGGCCAGCGTTCCGGCGCCGGCCAGGCAGTCGATGAAGCTGCGGCCCTCGACGTCTTCGACATAAATGCCCTTTGCGCGCTTGAGTGCCAGGGGAATGCGTCGCGGGTAGCTGCGGGCATTCGACTCCTGCTGGCTCTGGCGCGCCAGCAATGGCGATTCGTTGAACTGATAAAGCGTTTCGGCCGGCGCCGGAGCGATCCGGGCCGACTGATCTTCCATAAGGCTGGTAGCGACTGACATCTCTCGACCCCTCAATAAGGTTTTCCTGTTCTGGAAACGCATCAGGGCGCCGAGGATTTAGACCCTTGCCCGGCTTTCTATGAAGGCGGGGTCAGGCCTTTGTGCATGGGGATGGCGCGAAGCCCGGCTACGGTGAAGGTTTCAGCACAGGGCTGATAACCCAGATGCCGGTAAAAGGCTTCGCTGGTCCGGGTGCTGTTGAGTCGTACCTGAGCCAGCCCGTTATCGATCAGCCAGCCTTCAAGGTCGCGCACCAGCGCTTGCCCGACGCCACGACGAAACCATTCCGGCTGCACGTAACAGAAAGCAAGCTTGCCGCTGATCGCCGCCATCGCGACGCCGACCGGTTTGTCCTGCAACAGGGCGATGTTCAGGTACAACCGTTGGTCGGTCAGCCACGGTTGAATGTGTTCGACGGTTTTGTTGTGGGTCCAGGTGGCGACGGTTTGCGGGTCGTTGCGATGGTCGAGCGCGCAGCCGACGCGGATGGAACGCTCGACGATCCGGCTGATGATCCCGGCGTCGGCGGGGGTTGCCTTGCAGATGTGTAGGGGGTTTTCCATGGCGCTGTAACCTCAATCCATTGAGAAAAAGCTGCCGGGGACGATAGCGCTGGTGGCCGTCGGAACGCCAATGGCGAGACGTTACATTTGATGTGCAACACAGCGACCTGTAGGAGCCGGCTTGCTGGCGATGCATACACCTCGGTGAGTCAGATGCAATCGCCAGCAAGCCGGCTCCTACAGGGGATTGTGCTGGTCAGATTTGTTGCAACGGCATCGTCAGCTCGACCCGCAAGCCATCCGGCCGGCTGTCGAAATGCAGCGTGCAGCCACAACGCTGAACAATCGCCTGGACAATCGCCAACCCCAGACCGCAGCCGGTGCTCTGTCCGTTGCGCCAGAAGCGTTGGGTCAGGTGTTGCATATCGTCCTCGGCAATGCCCGGTCCATGGTCGCGCACGACGAACTGCACGCGGTTGCCGGTGGTTACCAGGCTCAGTTCTACCGCACCGTCGTTCGGGGTATGGCGCAGCGCGTTGTCCAGCAGGTTGCGCAACGCCGCGATCGACAGCACCGCCGGCATTTGCACCGGCGCGAGGGAGAGCTTCGGTGGCAGCTTGAATTTGATCCGCTGACGATCACCGCTGGCGGCATCCTGAATCGCCAGTTTCGCCACTTGCTCGGCGCTGCATTGCACACCGTCGTCGAACGACAGACTGCCCTCGACCCTTGCCAGCAACAACAATTGCTCAAGCGTGCGGTGCAGACGGTCGGCGCCCTCTTCGGCCCGCGCCAGGGACTGATCCCGTGCCGCGCCATCGGTCATGCGCGCCACTTGCAGGTGGGTTTTGATGGCCGTCAGCGGGCTGCGCAGTTCGTGGGCCGCGTCGCCGGTCAATCGGCGTTCGCGCTCGATGGTCTTGCCGATGCGCTGGAACAGCTGGTTCTGAGTGTCCAGCAACGGTTGCAACTCACTGGGCAGCGGCTGAATCTGCAAGGGTTCCAGCGAGTCGGCGCTGCGTCGCATCAAGGCATCGCGCATGCGGTTCAGCGGCGCCAGGCCCTGGCCGATCCCCAGCCACAGCAGGCACAGGCAACCGAGCAACGCCACACCCACCGGCACCGAAGCGGCCAGCAGGATCGACATGTTGAGCGCTTCACGTTCGATTTGCCGATCCGCCGTGGTGATGCGCAGATCGCCACGGGCCAGGGTGAAACTGCGCCACGGTGCGCCGTCGATCATCTGATCGTGGAAGCCCATTTTCTCGGCTTGCAGTGTTTGTTGTGGATCGGTGTGGCTGCGGGCGAGGATTTCGCCGCGCAGCGAGCTGACCTGACACGCCATCCCGCCCGGAATATTCAGTTGTTCCGCACTGAAATGGGTGCCCTCGCCCTTGGTCGGCAACGGCGGCAGTTGCTCCATCAGGCCCGCGACCATGCGCGCCGATGCCACCAGCCGCTGGTCGAGGGAAAACATCATCTGGTTGCGCAGGTCGCTGAGCATCCAGGCCGCTGCCAGGGCCCAGATCAGCGCAAATGCGGCGCCGAGCGTCAGGCTCAGGCGCAAACGCAGGCTCATCACTTTTTCACTTCCTCTCCATCATCGGCCGGCCCCAGGCGATAGCCCAGGCCACGCACGGTCTCGACAATGCCATTACCCAGTTTGCGCCGCAGGTGATGGATATGCACGTTGAGGGCGTTGCTTTCCAGTTCGTCGTTGAACCCATAGACGCTGTCTTTCAACTGCTCCGTGGACAGCACCCGGCCACGGTTGTGCAGCAAGGCTTGCAACAGTGACTGTTCGCGACGGGAAAGATCCACCGGCTGACCGCCAAGCATGGTTTCGCGGCTGCTCGGGTCGTACGTCAAGCGGCCGTGTTCGATCAGGTTGACGCTACGCCCCGCCACCCGTCGCAACAACGTGTGCAGGCGTGCGGCGAGTTCGCGCAGGTCGAACGGCTTGAGCAGGTAATCGTCGGCCCCCGCTTGCAGGCCGTCGACGCGGTCGGTCACCGAATCCCGCGCGGTGAGGATCAGCACCGGAATCTCCAGGCCATGATGGCGCAACTGCTGCAATAGCTTGAGCCCGTCTTCATCCGGCAGACCGAGGTCGAGCACCATCACGTCGAACTCGGCGACCTTGAGCATGGCCCGGGCCTTCGAGGCAGTGTTGACGTGCTCCACCGTCAGGCCCTGGGCAGTGAGGCCGGCGACAATGCCGCTGGCGATCAGCTCATCGTCTTCGCAAACCAGTACGTGCATGGTGAGACCTGTTGAAAAAAAGGTGATTAGGCCGGCGGCCGATTAAGCGGACATTATGCCGCAAGTGCCTTTGTCACAAGGCCGTCACGGTTAATCATCGGTTAATCGCCGCCCCACATTGTGCACCTCACTTGCACAGGGACAAGGCTTACCCAATGCGTCGATTGTTTTTATTTTTTGCACTCTTGATCTCGGGTCTGGCCCAGGCAGGGACCAATCCGTTCGAAACCAAACCTGAATTCCTGCCAGTGGAAAAAGCGTTCGTCTTCACGTCCGAGCGCCTTGAGTCGGGTGAAACGCAACTCTATTGGCAGATCACCGACGGTTATTACCTTTATCAGAAACGCCTTAAGTTCGATGGGTTGCCCGCTGAGCTGCACCCTGTGTTACCTGAAGGCGAGTCTCACAGTGATGAATTCTTCGGTGAGCAGCCGGTTTATCGCCAGGGCCTGGAGCTGAAGATCCCGGCGGGCGCGACCGGCCAGATCAAGGTCGGCTTCCAGGGCTGCGCCGATGCCGGATTGTGTTATCCGCCGCAAACCCAGGTCGTGGATCTGGGCGGCAGTGTTGTCGCTTCGGCGGCCAATGAAGCGCCGGATCAAGCCCTGGCCAGCAGTCTGCAACAACGGGCGTTGGGTTGGAGCTTGTTAGTGTTCTTCGGTCTGGGCCTGCTGCTGGCCTTCACCCCTTGCTCATTGCCGATGCTGCCGATTCTGGCCGGTATGATCGTCGGCAGTGGCGCGACGCCCAAACGCGGATTTGCCTTGGCCACCAGCTATGTCGTGAGCATGGCGCTGGTGTATGCGGCGATGGGCGTTCTGGCGGCGCTGCTCGGTGCGAATTTGCAGGCACTGCTGCAAAACCCTTGGTTGCTGGGCAGTTTCGCCGCCGTGTTTGTGCTGCTGGCGTTGCCGATGTTCGGCTTCTTCGAGTTGCAACTGCCGGTCGCCGTGCGCGATCGACTGGAAAACGTCTCGCGCAATCAGCGCGGTGGCAGCCTGATTGGCGCTGGGGTGCTGGGCGCGCTGTCCGGCCTGCTGGTCGGTCCGTGCATGACCGCCCCGCTGGCCGGCGCCCTGCTCTATATCGCGCAAAGCGGCAATGCGCTGCACGGCGGGTTGATTCTGTTTGCCATGGGCATCGGTATCGGTGTGCCGCTGTTGTTGCTGGTGACCGTCGGCAACCGCTTCCTGCCCAAACCCGGGGCCTGGATGAACCTGCTCAAAGGCGTGTTCGGCTTCCTGTTCCTCGCCACCGCGTTGTTGATGTTGCGGCCGGTACTGGATGAATCGCTGTGGATCGGTCTGTGCGGTGCGTTGTTGCTGATTGCCGCCTACAGCGCCTGGAAACAGTCGCAAGGTTTCGGGCGGGTCGCGCATCTGTTCGGTGCCAGCTCATTGCTGCTCGGCCTGTGGGGCAGTCTGTTGATGATCGGTGCGGCGGGCGGCGGTGATGACCTGTTGAAACCGCTGCAGGTCTATAGCGCTGCCAATGCGGGCAATGTCGCCCGCCCGGTCGGCCACGAGGCTTTCACCACAATCAAGGACCCGGCCGCTCTGCAACGGGAGCTCGATGCCGCACAAGCTCAGGGCCAATGGGTGCTGCTGGACTACTACGCCGATTGGTGCGTGTCGTGCAAAGTCATGGAAAAACAGGTGTTCGGCCAACCCCGCGTGCTCGACGCCTTGAGCGATGTGCGCTTGCTACGGCTGGATGTGACCGCCGACAATGCCGCCAGCCGCGAACTGCTTGGCCGCTATAAAGTGCCGGGGCCACCGAGTTTTCTGTGGATCGGCGCCGATGGCATCGAACGTCGCAGCCAGCGCATCACCGGCGAGGTCGATGCCGACACCTTCCTGCAACGCTGGACCACCACCCGAGACGCCCGTTAATGCTGACTTTTACCCTCGGCACGTTTGCCATCGCGCTTAACCACCTGCTGCTGATCAGTGCCCTGGCGCTGGCGACGTTTGTCGGCTGGCGGGCGGCCAAGCGTGGCGGTGAAAATCCCGAGTCGGCGCTGTTCAGCCTGTTCCTGCTAGGCATGCTGGCGGCCCGAATCAGTTTCGTCGTGCTGTACTGGAAGCACTATCGCGACGATCCGTGGCAAGTCATCGACCTGCGCGACGGTGGTTTTCTCGCCTGGCCGGGTGTGATCGCGCTGCTGCTGGCCGCGGTGTATCGAGGCTGGCGTCAACCGGGTTTACGTCGCCCACTGGGCTTTGGCGTGGCCAGTGGCCTGGCTTTCTGGCTGCTCGCGACGTTTTCCCTGAGCATTTACGAACAAGGCACGCGCCTGCCGGACATCACCCTGCGCAATGCCGCCGGTGAAACGGTGCAACTGACGGATTACAAGGGCGGGCCGCTGGTGATCAATCTCTGGGCCACCTGGTGCCCGCCGTGTCGCCGGGAAATGCCGGTGCTGGAAAACGCTCAGCAACACCGCCCGGACCTGACCTTCCTGTTCGTCAATCAGGCGGAAAGCATGCAAAGCGTCAGTACCTTTCTGGAAACCCAGGGCCTGAGCCTGTCCAACGTACTGTTCGACGGCAGCGGTCGATTGGGTCAGGCCGTCGGTTCGATGGCATTGCCGACTACGCTGTTCTATAGCCCTGACGGTCGCTTGCTGGGCAGTCATCTGGGTGAACTGTCGGACGCCAGCCTGGCCCGCGCCCTGGAAAACTTTGACACCCCGAATCCGGCCACACCGTCCACTTCTTCAAGGAAACTGCCATGCCCCGCCTCCGCCACCTGCTGACGCTGACCCTGGGCGCCGCCCTGCTGCACCTGCCGTCGGTACAGGCTGCCGAAGAGTTGCCCGAAGCAATCAAGAAGATCGAAGCCAAGGGCGCGAAAATCGTCGGCCAGTTCGATGCGCCCGATGGCTTGCGCGGTTATGCCGCGCAGTACCAGAACCGTGGCATGGCGCTGTACCTGACGCCGGATGGCAAACATGTGTTGCTGGGCAATTTGTACGACGCCGACGGCAAAGACCTGAGCAGCGCGCCGTTGCAGAAACTGGTGTACGCGCCGATGGCCAAGGAAATCTGGGGCAAGATGGAAGCGAGCAACTGGATCGGTGACGGCAACAAGGATGCGCCACGCGTGGTGTACCTGTTCAGCGATCCGAACTGCCCTTACTGCAACGTGTTCTGGGAACAGGCACGGCCGTGGGTGAAGGCCGGCAAGGTGCAGTTGCGGCACATCATGGTCGGGATCATTCGTGAAGACAGCCCGGGCAAATCCGCGGCATTGCTGGCCGCCAAGGATCCGCAAAAAGCCCTGCAAGACCACGAAGGGGCTGGCAAGGCCAGTACGCTCAAGGCGCTGAAAGAAGTACCGCCGGCGATTCAGGCGAAACTGGCGGCGAACATGCAGTTGATGGAAGACCTGGAATTGCAGGCCACGCCGGCGATTTTCTACATGGACGACAAGGGCGAGCTGCAACAGCAGCAAGGCGCGCCGTCGCCGGACAAGCTGGTGAAGATTCTCGGGCCGAAGTGAATTCACCGGCCCCTTCGCGGGCAAGCCTCGCTCCTACAATAGATCGCGTGCTTCTGTAGGAGCGAGGCTTGCCCGCGAAGGCGTCAGCAAGACCGACTAATTTCTCCGGGCTAGAAACTCCAGCAACACCTCAGTCACAAACCGTGGATTCTCCAGATTGGAGATATGCCCCGCCTCCGGCACCAGCACATACGGACAACCGATCAACTCGGCCATTTCTATGGTTTCCGACGGTGGTCGCGGCTTGTCCTGATCACCACACATCACCAGCGTGGCCTCAGCCTCCAGCTCGCCCAGGCGCGGCAACACATCATCGCGCCCAAATGTGATCCGCCCCATCGGCACGATACTTTCGCGCAGACGCTCTGGCGGCAGCGCAGCCAGTTTTGCGCGGAAATCCTGATACAGCGCCGACTGCGGGTCGATGCCCGGACGGAAGAAAATCGGCACGACGATGTCGAGCAGTTGCAGTGCAATCACGCCGCTGTCTTCGATCTGTTTGAACAGCGAGAAATAGTATTGGCGGGTGGGTTCAGGTTCGATGCCGACGTAGGTGTCCATCAGCACCAGGCCGTTGATCCGCTGTGGAACCGACAGCGCCAGACGCACGCCCCACATGCCACCGACGGAAAGACCGACCAGCGTGACACGGTCGATGTGCAGATGATCGAGCAAGGCCAGCGCCTGCCGTGCAATGTCATCCAGTGATTGCGTGCCTTCGGGTAGCGAGCCTGACTCACCGTGGCCCCACAGGTCCAGGGCGATGACCCGGTATTGCTGCGACAGGGCGGCGATCTGCGGCGCCCACATCGCTTGGTCCCAGAGGTAGCTGCCGGCGAGTAGTACGGCGGGGCCGGTGCCTTGATCGATGTAGTGAAGGGGTTGTCCGTCAATCGTAACGAAGGGCATTGACTGTTTCCTTTGTGAAAACCGGAGCAGGGAGACTGTGCTGCTGTGGTTCCACAGTCAACCTTGTGGTGCTTTAAGAGGCCCCATCGCCAGCAGGCTGGCTCCCACATTTTGTTCTGCGAGCACAGTTCAAATGTGGGAGCCAGCCTGCTGGCGAATAGGCCCTTACAGACGCTAGAGAATTACAGGCCCTCCAACTCCGCCATCAAGTCATTCAACCGATCAACCTTGTCCTCGGTGATATCACTCGCCGCCAACCCGTCGATGTACTCAGCCAACTCCTCCACCGTGCTGCACTCGAACATCGCCCGCAGCGGCACGTCCCGTTGCAGGGCTTTCTGCACCCGCGACGCAATCTGCGTCGCCAGCAGCGAGTGCCCGCCCAACTCGAAGAAGTTGTCGCGCACACCGACCTTTTCGACCTTCAACACCTCGGCCCAGATACCCGCCAACGTCTGCTCCAGCTCATTGCGCGGCGCCTGATAATCCTGGCTCTGCAACTGGCCGAAATCCAGCGCCGGCAGTGCCTTGCGGTCCAGTTTGCCGTTGGCATTGAGCGGCATCCGCTCCAGCCACAACCAGTGCAGCGGCACCATGTATTCCGGCAGCTCGGCGCGCAGGCGTTGCTTGATACGTTCCAGGCGTTCAGTCGGATTAAGTGACGAATCAGTCGCGACCAAATAGCCGACCAGATGCTTGCCGTTCACGCCTTCCTGCACACCAACCGCCGCTTCGCGCACTTCCGGCTGCTCATGCAGACGCGCTTCGATTTCACCCAGTTCGATGCGGTAGCCGCGAATTTTCACCTGATGGTCGATGCGCCCAACGTACTCCAGCACGCCGTCACTGCGACGACGGGCAAGGTCGCCGGTGCGATACAAACGATCGCCCGGCGCGCCAAACGGATTCGGCACAAACACCTGCGCCGTACGCAGCGGATCGCTGACATAACCGCGCCCGACACCGGTGCCGGCCACGCACAGTTCGCCCACCGCACCCAACGGCACCAGGTCCAGCGCGCCATCGAGCAGGTACAAACGGTTGTTGTCGGTCGGCGTGCCAATCGGCAAGTAACTGCCGCGAGTCGACGCCATGTCGACACGGAAGAACGCCACGTCGTCCGAACATTCCGCTGGACCGTAAGCATTCACCAGCCCGATGTCCGGGTAGCGCAGCAACCATTGATGGGCGAGTTCCGGCGGCATCGCTTCACCGGTCGGCAGCATCCAGCGCAGGCCGTCGAGGCTCATGCGTTCCTGGGCGAGCATGCCCTGAATCAGCGACGGCACGCTTTCCAGCACGGTGATGCCCTGGGCCGATACATGCGCCAGCAAGCCTTGCGGATCGTGGGCGATGGTGTTCGGCACGATGTCCACCCGTGCACCGAACAACGGTGCGGCAAGGAACTGCCAGACCGAAATGTCGAAGCTTTGCGAAGCGGTCTGCGCGATCACATCGGCAGCGCTGAGGTTCAGGTACGGCAGCTTGCTCAATTGGTTGTTGAGCATACCGCGCTGCTCGACCATCACACCTTTGGGCAAGCCAGTCGAACCCGAGGTGTAGATCACGTAGGCAAGGTTGTCCGGGCCGCTGTAGATGCCCGGATTCGCCACCGAAACTTGGCTCGCCTGCACCTCTTCCCACACCAGCAACCGTGGCCGATTGGCGCAACCGAATTCCTCCAGCAACGCCACCGCCTGTTCGCGACAGGCCTGGGTGCAGACCAGCAACGGCGTGCGGCTCAGGTCGATGATCCGGCTCAGGCGCTGACTTGGCAGCCCCGGATCCAGCGGCAGATAACCCGCACCGGCCTTGAAGCTGCCGATGATCATTCCGAGCAGATCGAGGTTACGTTCGGCCAGCAACGCCACCGGCTGATCCAGCCCGACACCGGCCGCGATCAACGCATGGCCGAGACGGTTGCTGCGCTGGTTCAGTTCGGCGTAGCTGTGTTGCTGATCGAGGCAACTGGCGGCGATCCGTTGCGGATGCTGCGCAACCTGCGCTTCAAACAACGCAACGTAGCTCTGCTCCAACGGGTAATCGTGTTCGCTCTGGTTGCAGCCGTGGATCAGGAAATCCTGTTCCTCGGCACCCAGCAGCGGCAAGTCCGCCATGTCGCCATGGAAACCTTCGACCAGTGCCAGCAACAGGCGCTTGAACTCACCGAGCATCCGCTCAACGGTCGACTCATCGAAATAACGCTGGTCGTAAGACAGGTGCAAACCCAGGTCATCACCCGGATAGCACACCGCCGTCAGCGGGAAGTTGGTGTGGGTGCGGCCCGAATCCGAGGTCGCGTTGAGGCTCTGCGCACGGTCCAGTACCGAGACTTCCACCGGCGCGTTTTCAAACACGAACAGGCTGTCGAACAGCGGTTGGCCCTTCGGCAATTCGCTGTTTTCCTGAATGCTCACCAGCGGCAGGTATTCGTACTCGCGCAGTTGCATGTTGCTGTCGAGCAAGCCGCTCAGCCACCGGCGAACACTGCAACGCTGGTCGTCTTCCGGCATCTTCACCCGCAGCGCGATGCTGTTGATGAACAGCCCGACGGTGCGTTGCATCTCCGGCATTTCCACCGGGCGCCCGGCCACCGTGACGCCGAACAGCACGTCACGATCACCGCTCAAGCGCCGCAGCACCAGGGCCCACGCCGCTTGGGCAAAGGTGTTGATGGTCAACTGATGGGCCTGCGCCAGTTCACGCAGTTGCGCACCGTCGCGGGCATCGAGTCGGGTGTAGCGGTCGCCGACGATCATGCCGCCGCTGTCGCCGGCATGTTCACGCAGGAACGGCCGGTCGCTCGGGATCGGCGTGGTCCGTTCGAAGCCTTGCAGGTTGGTTTTCCACCACTGCCGCGCCTCGGCCAGGCTCTGGCGTTGCAGCCAGCCGATGTAGTCGCGGTAGCGCGGCGGCACAGCCAGTTGGGCTTCGCGACCTTCACCCAACGCGGTGTAGATTTCGAAGAAATCGTTCATCAGCAACGAGCGGCACCAGGCATCGATGAGGATGTGGTGGTTGCTCATCATGAACCAGTAGCGCGCTTCGCCAACCTTGATCAAACGCAGGTGGAACGGTGCCTGATTAAGCAGATCGAACCCGGCTTCACGCTCGCTTTTCAGCAACGCCTGCAACTTCGGTTCTTGCTCCGCCTCGGCGATTGCCGTCCAGTCGAGGGACTCGATCGGCGTGCTGCCCGGCTTGTGGATAACCTGCAGCATGTCTTCGCCAACGTTCCAGCAGAACGATGCACGCAAGGCTTCGTGACGGGCGATCACCGCTTGCCAGGCCTCGGCAAAACGTTGCGGATCGAGCGCGCTGTTGATGCGGTAGCGGTCCTGCATGTAATAGAGGCCGGTGCCCGGTTCGAGCAAGGTGTGCAGCAGCATGCCTTCCTGCATCGGGGTCAGCGGGTAGACGTCTTCGATGGCGGCGGCCGGAATCGGCAGTGCGTCGAGTTGCGGCTGGGTCAGCTTCGCCAGCGGGAAGTCCGACGGCGTCAGGCCGCCCGCCTCATCACGCAGGCAATGCACGATCAGGCTCTGCAATTCGCCGAGGTAGGCGTCCGCCAGTTCACTGATGGTTTGCGGATCGTGGCGCTCGGCGCTGAAGGTCCAGCGCAGCACCAATTCGCCGCCGTAGACCTGACTGTCAATGCTCAGCTCGTTGGGCAGCGGCGCTTTCGGATCGTGGGCGGCACCGACCGGCTCATCCAGTGGACGGAACAACGCGTCCGCGCCAAAGCTCTGGTCGAACTGGCCGAGGTAGTTGAAGGTGATCGGCGCCACCGGCAACGCGGTCATGGCTTCGCGGCACAGCTCGTCGGCAAGATAACGCAACACGCCATAGCCCAGACCCTTGTGCGGCACGCCGCGCAGTTGTTCCTTGATCGCCTTGATCGAGGCGCCCTGGCCGGCGGCTCCTTCGATGTTCTGCGGGGTCAGGCGCAGCGGGTAGGCGCTGGTGAACCAGCCAACGGTGCGGGTCAGGTCGATCTCGTCGAACAGCGCCTCGCGACCGTGGCCTTCAAGTTGGATCAGCGCCGATTCATTCCCGCTCCAGCGGCACAGTACGCGGGCCAATGCCGTCAGCAACAGGTCGTTGACCTGGGTGCGATAGGCGCTCGGTGCCTGTTGCAGCAACTGGCGAGTGAACTCGCTGTCGAGGCGTACGCTGACGGTTTGCGCATGACGATTCTGCCGGCCGCCCTCAGGGCGATCACACGGCAATCCGACGCTCGGTCCGGCCAGGTGCGACTGCCACCAGCTCAGCTCTTCACGCAGGGATTCGCTGCCGGCATATGCCTGCAAGCGGGCCGCCCAGTCCTTGAAGGCGCTGGTTTTCGCCGGCAGTTTCACCGACTGCCCAGCCGCCAGTTGGCGATACACCGTTTGCAGATCGTCCAGCAATACACGCCAGGAAACGCCGTCCACCACCAAGTGATGGATCGCGAAGAACAGCCGTTGCTGGCCCTCGGGACCATCGACCAGCAGCACCCGCATCAACGGCCCCTGTTCGAGGTCGAGGCTGCGCTGGGCATCGGCAAACAAAGCCGCGCATTTATCCATCGCCGACACCTGCACTTGCCACAACACGGGAGCGTCTCCCACCTTCTGGTGCGCCGCCGTCCATGCGCCGCTCGCCTCGGTGAAGCGCAGGCGCAAGGCGTCGTGCTGCTCGATCACCGCCAGCAGCGCTTGCTCCAGGCGATGAGGTTCCAGCGCAACGGTCGGCTCCAGCAACAACGCCTGGTTCCAGTGCTGACGCTCGGGCATGTCGGTGTCGAAGAACCAGTGCTGGATCGGGGTCAGACGCGATTCGCCGGTGAGCAAACCCTGCTCGGCTGTAACCTGCTCGGTGCGGCTGGCCACGGCGGCGAGTGTTTGAACAGTCTGGTGCTGGAACAGGTCACGCGGGCTGAAGTGAATGTCCTGCTGCCGCGCGCGGCTGACCACCTGGATCGACAGAATCGAGTCGCCACCCAGTTCGAAGAAGTTGTCGTTGAGGCCGACCTGCGCGACGTTCAGCACTTCGCACCAGATCTGCGCCAACGTCAGTTCCAGCTCGTTGCTTGGCGCCACATAGTCCTGACGATTCAGTTCCGGGTCCGGCGCCGGCAATGCACGACGGTCGAGTTTGCCGTTGGCAGTCAGCGGCATGCTCGCCAGCAGGATCAGGTGCGTCGGCACCATGTATTCCGGCAGTTGCGATTTCAGGTGAGCCTTGAGGGCTTCGCGCAGCTCGGCTTGTTGCGCTTCGTCCTGCTCAGCCACTTCGGTGACCAGATAGCCGACCAGTTGTTTACCGCTCGGGGCGTCCAGCGCCAGCACCACCGCTTCACGGATCGAATCATGGTCCAGCAGGCGGGTTTCGATCTCGCCCAGTTCGATGCGAAAACCGCGAATTTTCACTTGATGGTCGATGCGGCCGAGGTATTCCACCAGACCGTCGGCGCGCTGCCGCACCAGGTCGCCGGTGCGATAAATCCGCCAGCCATCGGCCACGAACGGGTTGGCCACGAAGCGTTCCGCCGTGATGCCCGGACGGTCGTGATAACCCTGGGCCAGACCGGCACCGCCAACGTACAACTCACCAGTCGCGCCTTGCGGCACCAGTGCCAGATCGGCATCGAGAATGTAGGCCACGCGAGCACCGATCACGCTGCCGATCGGCACACTGCCCAACCCTTCTTCAAGCTGCTGCGGTGCAAGACTGGCCAACGGCATGACCACCGTTTCGGTCGGGCCGTAGGCGTTGAAGAACAGGCTCGGTTTGAACGCTGCGCGAATGCGCTGCAAGTGCTCGCCGGTCAGGGCTTCGCCGCCGGTGATGCACATGCGCACCGGCAAGGTTTCGCCCTGAGTCGCCAGCCACTGCGCCAGTTGGCTGCCATAGCTTGGGGTGAAGCCGAGGATGTTGATGTTGTGGCGACGGATCAATCCGCAGATTTCTTCTGCGTCCCACTGCCCTTGAGCACGCAAGACCACTTGCGCACCGCTCAACAACGGCACCAGTAGACGCTCGGTCGCGGCGTCGAAGTTGATCGAATAGAAGTGCAGTTCGCAGTCGTCCGCACGCATGCCAAAGCGTTCGATTACCGCTTGGCAGTGCATGGCAATTTCACCGTGGGACACCACCACGCCTTTCGGCTTGCCGGTGGAACCGGAGGTGTAAATCAGGTACGCCTGATGCTGCGGCAGGCTGATGAAAGGCAGCTCGGTGGCCGGGTAGTTGGCCAATTCGGCAGCGTCATCTTCGAGGCACCAGCGACTTACGGTTGTCGGCAGATCACCCAGGGCTTGGAACATCGCCGCATCGCTGAGCAGCAAACCGATGCCGCTGTCTTCGATCATGTAATGCAGGCGATCGAGCGGGTATTCCGGATCGAGCGGCACATAAGCGCCACCCGCCTTGAGGATCGCCAGCAGGCCGATGACCATTTCCAGCGACCGCTCAAGTGCCAGACCGACGCGAACCTGCGGCCCGACACCCCGTTCGCGCAGCATCCAGGCCAGGCGATTGGCGCGGCTGTCGAGTTCGGCGTAGCTCAGGGTTTGCCCGGCGAACGTCAGCGCCGGCGCATCCTTGCGCACCAGCGCCTGTTCGCTGAACAGGTGATGAATGCACTGATCCAGTCGATGTTCACCCGGTTCGATGCCCAGGCTGTCGAGCAGTTTTTGCTGTTCCGTAGTTTCGAGCAACGGCAGTTCACTGAGGCGCTGTTGCGGATCGGCCAGCAACGCTTCCAGCAGATTGCGCCAGTGCCCGGCCATGCGCGAAATGCGCGGTTCATCGAACAGGTCGGTGCTGTAAGTCAGGCAGCAACCCAACCGATGATCGAGGTCGGTCACTTCCAGGTTGAGGTCGAATTTGGTCGCTCGCGCATCGTTCGCCAGGTACTCGACCGTCATGCCGGCCAGCGTGCGGCTCTGCTGGAATTCCCAGCGCTGCACGTTGCACATCACCTGGAACAGCGGGTTGTACGCAGCGCTGCGCGGAGGCTGCAACGCTTCAACCAAATGATCGAACGGCAGGTCCTGATGGGACTGGCCTTCGATCACGGTGTGGCGCACCTGCTCGAACAGTTCGCCAACGGACATCTGCCCGTCGAGCTGGCAACGCAGCACTTGGGTGTTGAGGAACGCACCGATCAGCCCTTCGCTTTCCGGGCGAATGCGGTTGGCCACCGGCGCGCCGATGCGCAGGTCGGTCTGGCCGCTGTAGCGGTAAAGCAGCACGGCCAGCGCGGCGGTCATGGTCATGAACAGGGTCAGGCCGTTTTGCGCGTTGAAGGCGCGGACCCGTGCCGCGAGATCATCGCTCAGGTCGAAACGGAACAGCTCGCCCTGATGGCTTTGCACCGCAGGACGCGGGCGGTCGGCGGGCAATTCCAGCAGCGGATGTTCGCGCCCCAGTTGCGCGGTCCAATAATCGAGCTGACGCTGGCGTTCGCCGGATTCCAGCCACTGACGCTGCCAGACGCTGTAATCCAGGTATTGCACCGGCAGCGGCGCCAGTGGCGATTCGCGGTCATCGACGAACGCTTCGTAAAGCGCACTGAGTTCCCGGGCGAAAATGTCCATCGCCCAGCCTTCGGTGACGATGTGGTGCAGGGTCAGCACCAGGTAATGTTCCTGCTCGGCGGCCTTGACCAGGCAGGCGCGCAGCAGCGGTCCGGTTTCCAGATCGAAGGGTTGATGCGCTTCGCTGTCGGCCAGTGCCTGCACCCGCTGTTCGCGCAAGTCGGCGTCCAGCGCGGAAAAATCCTTCCAGTCCATGCGCATCCCGGTTTCCGGGTGCACGCGCTGTTGCGCCACGCCGTCGATGCTCGGGAACGTGGTGCGCAAGGTTTCGTGACGCTTGATCAGCGCTTGCAACGCCGTCTCGAAGCGCCCGATGTCCAGCACCCCGCGCAACCGCGCCATGCCGCCGACGTTGTAGGCCGGGCTGTCCGGCTCCATCTGCCAGAGGAACCACATACGCTGCTGGGAATAGGACAGCGGCACCGGTTGGCTGCGGTCGACCTTTTCAATCGGCGGTTGTTTGTTGGTGTTGCCGCTGGCCTGAATCTGTTGAACCTGCCGGGAGAATGCCCCCAGCTCACTGTTTTCGAACAACGCGCGCAGCGGCAATTCGACGTCGCAGGCCTGACGGGTGCGGGAGATGATTTGCGTGGCCAGCAGCGAATGGCCGCCGAGGGCGAAGAAATCATCGCGCAGACCGATCTGCTTCAAGCCCAGCACTTCACGCCAGATCGCGGCGATCTGCTGCTCAAGTTCAGTGACCGGCTCGACGTGTTCGCGCACCTGCCATTGCGGTTCCGGCAAGGCACGACGGTCGAGTTTGCCGCTTGGGCTGAGGGGCATTTCGTCAAGGCGCATCAGCTGCGCCGGGACCATGTACTCCGGCAGCTCGGCCGCCAGCGCGGCTTTCAGGCGAGCGGTTTGAGTGTCTTCGGATTCACTGGTTTCGATGGCCGTGTAGTAACCGATCAACTGCCCGCCAGCGGCGGTTTCGCGCACCAACACCACGGCTTGCGCGACACCGTCCTGCGCCAGCAGACGTGCTTCGATTTCTTCCGGTTCGACGCGGAAGCCGCGCAGTTTGACCTGCTGATCGAGACGGCCGAGGTATTCGATCACGCCATCGGCGGTCCAACGTGCACGGTCGCCGGTGCGATACAGACGTGCGCCCTGCTCGCCCAACGGGTCAACGACAAAACGTTCGGCGGTCAGAGCCGGACGCCCCAGATACCCCCGGGCCAGGCCGATGCCGCTGATGCACAACTCACCAGGCACACCGGCCGGCACAGGGTTGAGCTCGCTGTCGAGCACCCGGCAGATCACGTTGCCCAACGGACGGCCAATCGGCGAGCGCTCGCCATCGGCCGTGCTGCAATGCCAATGAGTGACGTTGATCGCGGTTTCAGTCGGACCGTAACGGTTGTGCAGTTGCACGGCCGGCAGCTGCGCCAGCACGCGGTTGCGCAGCTCCACCGGCAAGGCTTCGCCGCCCGAGAACACACGACGCAGGCTGGTGCATTCGGCGGTGAGCGGCTCGTCGATGAACAACGAAAGCAGCGGCGGCACAAAGTGCAGCGTGGTCACCCCGTATTGCTGAACCAGTTGGGCAATGCGGTGCGGATCGCGGTGCTCACCGGGCCCGGCAATCAGCAAACGCGCCCCGGTGATCAGCGGCCAGAAGCATTCCCACACCGACACGTCAAAACTGATCGGCGCCTTTTGCATCAGCACGTCGGTGTCGTTCAGGCGATAAGTGTTCTGCATCCATTGCAGACGCTCGGCGAGCGCCGCGTGGGTGTTGCCGACGCCCTTCGGCTGGCCGGTGGAGCCAGAGGTGTAAATCACGTAAGCGAGGTTGTCGCCGTGCAGATGCAGGCCCGGCGCTTGGCTCGGCCAGTTCTCCAGGTGCAGTGCATCCATGGCAATCACGCTGACGCCATCGGTGGCCGGCAGCCGGTCGAGCAATTCGGTTTGGGTCAGCAGCAATTCGACGCCGCTGTCGCCGAGCATGTACGCCAGGCGCTCGGCCGGGTAATCCGGGTCCAGCGGCACGTAGGCACCACCGGCCTTGATGATCGCCAACAGGCCGATCAACAGTTGCGGCGAACGCTCGGCGGCGATGGCCACGCAAACGTCCGGGCCGACGCCTTTGTCGCGCAGGTAATGCGCAAGGCGGTTGGCCTGGGCGTGCAGTTCGGCGAAGCCCAGGCTGCCGCCGTCCCACATCAGCGCGTTGCGCTCCGGGGTCAGGCGTGCCTGTTCGTTCAGCAGTTCCGGCAGCCATTGGCTGGCCGGTGTGCACGGTGCGACGCTCCACGAGGCTTGCTGATCGTGCTCGCTTGCGGTCAACAGTTGCAGGTCGCCGACGGTGGTGGCCGGCTGCTCGCAAATGGCCCGCAGCAGGTTGCTGAAATGCTCGGCCAGACGCTCGATGGTAGTGGCGTCAAACAGCTCGCTGGCATAGTCGAACGACAGACTCAGGCGACCGTTACGGTCTTCCTCGCTGTGCAATTGCAAATCGAACTTGGCTTCGCGGCTGTGCCACGGCAGTTCTTCGGCGAGCAACCCGGGCAAGCGACGCAGTGCGCTCAGGTCCCGTTGCTGATGGTTGAACATGACCTGGAACAAGCCTTGTTCGCGAGCCTGCGGGAACGCTTCCAGCAGTTGCTCGAACGGCAGGTCCTGATGCGCCTGGGCGCCCAAGGCCGCCTGGCGGGTTTGCGCCAACAGTTCAACAAACGGCAACCGCGAATCCACCTCGGCACGCAGCACCTGAGTGTTGATGAAGAAGCCGATCAGGCCCTGGGTTTCCAGGCGCGGACGGTTGGCGTTCGGCACGCCGATGCGAATGTCGGTTTGGCCGCTGTAACGGTGCAACAGGCTCTGGAACGCCGCGAGCAACAGCATGAATGAGGTGGCGTCATGGGCCTGGGCAATCTGGCGAATCGCTTCGCTGAGGGGCGCAGCCAAACGCACGGTGTGGCGCGCGGCGCTGTGACGGTGTTGCGCCGAACGCGGGTGATCGGTGGCCAGGCTCAGGGTCGGATGTTCCTCGCCCAACTGCGTTTTCCAGTAGGCCAGTTGCCGCTCGCCCTCGCCTTGCGCCAGCCATTGACGCTGCCAGCTGCCGTAGTCGGCGTACTGGGTCGGCAATGGCGCGAGCGATGCCGTTTGCCCTTGGGACGCAGCGGCATACAGGCGCGAAAACTCGTCGATCAGCACGTTCAGCGACCAACCATCGGCGATGATGTGGTGCAGCGTCACCAGCAACTGGTGATCCTCGTCATCGAGGCGCACCAGCGTCACCCACAGCAGCGGACCTTTCTCCAGATCGAACTGAGTGCGCGCTTCATCCTCGCGGATTTGCTGCGCGCGAGCTTCACGCTCGGCGACGGGCAAATCGCTGATGTCGATCCGTTGCAGGTTGAATTCGCCAGCGGCAATGACCTGTTGCAGCGCCACGCCGTCACGCTCGAAGAAGCGCGTGCGCAGGGATTCGTGGCGCTCGATCAGTTGCTGGAAGCTGGCGCGCAGGGCGTCTTCATCCAGCTCGCCACGCAAACGCAAGGCGCCGGGAATGTTGTAGGCGCTGCTTTGCGGGTCGAGCTGCCAGGTAATCCACAAACGGTTTTGCGCAAGGGATTGCGGCATCGCTTCGCTGCGCGAGAGTGTGCTGATCGCGCCTTGGGCCAGGCCGCCGTCCTGTTGTTGCTGTGCGACCACAGCGGTAAATGCACCGAGGGTCGGCGCTTCGAACAACAGGCGCAGGTTCAGCTCCAGACCCAGCTCTTCACGCAAACGCGCAACTACCTGAGTGGCGGCAATGGAGTTGCCGCCGAGCAGGAAGAAGTGGTCATCGGCGCTGATCTGTTTCACCTGCAACTGCTCGGCCCAGATCTGGCCGATCAGGCTTTGCAGCTCGGAATCCGACTCGGTTTTTGTCTGGTTGTCAGGGGCCGCCGACGGGAACACCGCGTAGCTGTCGAGGCTGCCATCCGCCAGGCGATTGCGGCACGCCGAACGTTGCAGTTTGCCGCTGGAGGTTTTCGGCAATGCGCCCGGATTGAGCAACACCACCACGCTCGGTGCTTCCTGATACGCCTCGGCCACCGCCTGGCGGATGGCTTTGATCAGAGCCTCGGGCGGCAGGATTTTCTGCACGCTGCGGCTGATTTCCGCGGCGATGCCGATGCCTTCCTGACCGTCGATATTCACGGCGAACGCGGCGACGCGACCTTTGCGCACCACTTCCACTTCACGCTCGATGGTCTGCTCGATGTCCTGCGGGTACAGGTTGTGACCGCGAACGATCAGCATGTCTTTCAGGCGACCGGTGATGAACAGCTCGCCGTTGCGCATGAAACCCAGGTCGCCGGTGCGCAGCCAGGTTTTGCCGTCGTGTTGAACGAAGGTCTTGGCGCTGGCCTCGGGGTTGCGCCAGTAGCCATGGGCGATGCTCGGCCCGGTGGCCCAGACTTCGCCGACTGCGTTGTCGGCCAGTTCGGTCAGCGCCAATGGGTCGATAATCAGCACCGCGTGATCCGGCTGGCTGCTGCCGCAACTCATGATCGCGCTGCCTTCACCCGCTTCGGCACGGTTTTGCGCCAACGCCTGATCATCCACGCGCAGGTTGCCGATGCCTTGACCACGGGGTGTGCCGGCGACGAACAGCGTGGCCTCGGCCAAGCCGTAAGACGCCATGAAACTGTCCGGGGTGAAACCGCAAGTCGCGAACTTCTCGGCGAAACGGTCGAGGGTGTCGAGGCGAATCGGTTCGGAACCGGAATACGCCACGCGCCAGCCGCTGAGGTCGAGGCGTTCCAGCGCCGATTCACTGACACGTTCGCTGCACAGACGGTAGGCAAAATCCGGCCCACCGCTGATGGTGCCGCCGTACTCGCTGATCGCTTCGAGCCAGCGCAGCGGCCGACCGAGGAAGTACGCCGGCGACATCAACACGCACGGCACGCCGCTGAAAATCGGCTGCAACAGACCGCCAATCAAACCCATGTCGTGGTACAGCGGCAGCCAGCTGACGATCACGTCGTCAGGGTTCAGGTCGATGCCGAAACCGTGACGAATCAGCAACTCATTGGCGACCAGGTTGCCATGGCTGACTTGCACGCCTTTCGGCAGCGCGGTGGAGCCCGAGGTGTATTGCAGGAAGGCAATGTGGTCGCCTTCGAGATTCGGTTCAGTCCACTTCGCGGCCAGTGCACCGTCGAGGGTGTCGACGCACAGCAGCGGCGGCGCGCCTTCGATTTGCAGCAACGCATCACGCAGGCCGGCACTGGTCAGCAGCAGGCGCGGTTCGGCGGCGCTGATGATCGACAACAGGCGCTCCTGATGATGACGCTTGGCCGACTCCGGCGGATAAGCCGGCACCGCGATCACACCCGCATACAGGCAACCAAAAAACGCCGCGACGTAGTCCGGACCGCTGGGAAACAGCAGCACCGCGCGATCACCAAAGTCAGTTTCGGCCTGCAACGCGCCGGCAATGGTGCGCGCCCGCTGATCCAGTTCGCGATAACTGAGCACCACCGTCTGATCCGGGGTTTCGGCGAGAAAACGCAAGGCCACCCGATCCGGCGTCAGGGCCGCGCGGCGCTGAAGGGCTTGGACCAGTGTGCCAGGTATTTTGAACGCGTCGGTCATGAGGTTTCCTGCCTGAATTCGGCTTGCAAGTGGAATCGGTTTTCTGCTTTCACGCCCAATCAGGGGCATGCAGGACGCGGTCTTCGCCGACCACGCGAGGCATTGGGAATGCTGTTTTGGCCGGGGCTTGCGCCCGGAGCCATTCACCAATGAGAACGGATGACGTCTTGAAATAATTAGTCGGCAGGCTTGATCGCCAACGGGGGCTGAGTGCGGCAGCGTGTCGCAGTTCTCACTGCGAACCTTAGAGAAGGATTAGTTCTCTTTCTCAATTGACAATCATTATCATTCAGAATAATTTGTCGCTCGATGTGTAGGACGGCTCCGATATACCCGTCGTCCCACGACCCCATTTGCAGCAAGGTGATTTCCATGACGGAACAAGTATCCACAAGCAGGTGCGATTCACCGCTACTTCAGGCATTCGTGGACAATCGACTGATTCTGGTCAAGATTGCCGCCCGTATTACCGGCTGCCGATCCCGTGCCGAAGATGTGGTTCAGGATGCGTTCTTCCGCCTGCAATCGGCGCCGCAGATCACCTCCTCGATCAAGGCTCAGCTCAGTTACCTGTTCCAGATCGTGCGTAACCTGGCGATCGACCACTACCGCAAACAGGCGTTGGAGCAGAAGTATTCGGGGCCTGAAGAAGAAGGGCTGAACGTGGTGATTCAAGGCGCTTCGCCGGAAACCTCGCACATCAATTTTTCGACCCTGGAAAACATCGCCGACGCGCTGACGGAGCTGCCGAGCCGCACCCGTTACGCCTTCGAGATGTACCGCCTGCACGGCGTGCCGCAAAAGGACATCGCAAAGGAACTGGGTGTTTCGCCGACCCTGGTGAACTTCATGATTCGCGACGCGCTGGTGCATTGCCGCAAGGTGTCGGGCAGTCGCGCAGATACTTTCTCCCGCCGTTAAAAGCTTCGCGGGCAAGCCTCGCTCCTACAGGTGAGTGTCGTTTTGGCGAGCGACACGGACCTGTAGGAGCGAGGCTTGCCCGCGAAGGCGGACTCAAGACCGCTACGAATCTTGAACCCTACCCATCAAGCCAACCCACACCGCTCAAAAAACCGCTCCCGCCCCAACACCATCAACGCCGCACGCTTGTGCGGGAAGTCGAACTCCTTCTCGCAATGAAACCGCTGCCCCTGCATATACCCGATCATCTTCGCGTTGTCGGCTCGCGGCTCTGCAACCACCCGCTGGGTACGCGGATCATCGAGAAACAGATAATGCGTCAACGCCGATAACCAGCTCGCCACCTTGTGCGGACCGCGATGGTTTTCTTCGCCGACCAGCATGTGAATGCCACGGTCGTAATCATCGACATCGTAGAACGGCGCAATGCGGTCTTCCTTGGCCCAGTAGGCTTCGAAATAAGCAAACGGCTGATCATCGAAACAGCCGATCAACGTCACGGTGTGGAGGTCGGCGTCGAGTTTGCCCAGGTATTCGCGATGCTGTTCAAGGCTGCCCTCCTCCTGCCAGAAACTCGCCACCCGCGCACTGTTCTGCCAGCGATTGAAGCGCGCCAGGTCCAGGTCGATGTCCAGCGTACGCAGGGAAATCCACGCCCCCAGCCGCGCATCGAAACGTCGATAAACTTCACCGCGCGGTTTCACTGGGCGCAATGGATGACGCTTGCCAGCGCTGATCACCATTTGCTGCGGGTAGCTGCGGGTCAGCGACGTCCCCAGCCAAGGCTGCGGCAACTGCCAGAACAGTGTGCGCTCGCAGCGATACTGGCCGGCGAGTTCGGTCGCCACCAGCAAACCGCTGAGCAAGGCTTCGGCGGGAGCTTCATCGAGGTGCCAGGTCAGGCGCTGGCAAGCCGGGTCACGGGCAAACAGCCAATAACCGGCGGCCCACACGGCCTGAGTGTCGACGCGAGCCTCGACATGCACGTGCAACTCGGGCTCACGCGTCAGCCGCAAGGTAATCAGCGGTTGCGCGTCCAGGCTCAGGCTCAGGCGGTTTTCGGTTTCATCCGCGACAAGGCGGTTGCCTGTCGGCAAAGCCAGGGCAGTCAGGTCATTCAGATTGGGCATGGGGCGGGCTCACGATCATCGACAGTTCACTTAGGAACGTGAGCCAGGCTTGGAAATTTAGCGACGTCCACCGCAAATCTCAGAGTGACTTCAGCCAGATTTTGCTGATGATGTAATCATTCCCTACACCTCTTTCGGTATGACTGACGATCTTGAGGACCATTTGCGGCGAGTCCGCCGTAAACGAACCCTCCAGGCGGTTTACCGCTGATGTAACCTCAGTGGGTGGGACAATGACACCGGTATTGGATTCAAGTGAAAGCACTGGAATTGCGTACTTGTGTATCCAACGGCGCACGTCAACCCCGAAGGTATACATCTGCCCCTTCTCTAAAACATGGAAGCTCTTGCTTAGCAAAACGCCTGCAGATCGGTTGGTGGACGTATGGTTGAATAACCCATAGCGAACCCCAACCCCATCACCATCCGGCCCGACAATGAGATCACGAAGGTCAGCCGCAGCCTCTCCCCTCATCCAACCGTTCCAGTTATCTGTCCCGTCCGTCGCACTGAACGTTGTTACATCTTCGTAGCGCAACAGAACCTCAAGACTCAGCGGCGGAAACAAATCCGGGCAACTACATTCGCCGTCCTCCAGCTGCGCCTGAAAAACAAACGTAAGGTGACTGCGGTCAAGCAGGCCTTGAAAATGCTCCCAACTAATGTCTCGAGACCAACCTTTCACATATTCGTCTTCGGTTACAGGCTCCTTATCAACGATGAGCTGCATCATTGTCGAGCCATCCCGATTGTACCCGCAGACATGCAAAGTAGTCGGTTGGCCGACCTCAATAGACCACCAAGGCGCAACAGAAACAGTGCATCTGGATTCTTCATCGGACGTCGGTACAGTCAGACACTTGCCGACAGCCTGCACCACAAATGGAGTTGGAAGACGCGGAAGAGTATTCGATTCGTTATTTGACATGGCGGATGCCTTTTCGTAATGAGGCTTTCCCCCCATTAAAGGGTTCAGCACCGGAAAGTCATCTAACCGCAAGGCAATGAGATCGACTACTGTCACATTTGACAGTGTGATCCTCGAAAAAAGGAATCTACGACGAATGGGCGCCTGCTGCTTTCAAGGGGGTTGAAGCCTTATCGTCAATCCTGGGGAACCGGCACCACGGCGATCTTGTACGGGTCGAAGATCTTCAGCATCTGGCCGTTGTCCCGCAACCCTTGCAGCAACTTGCCGAAGGCAACGCCGCTGATGGGCGCTGTCGGACGGAGAATGGCGTAATGGTGATAGACCTGATCGATGCGTTCGGACACCAGCAGCTGATCAGCGACTTTATCGTTACGCAGCAGGTAATCGCTCAGGTAGGAGCGTGTCACCAGGGCAATGTCGGCGCGCCCGCGCAGCACCATCAGCAGGTTGCTGTCATGGGAATAGGTCAGCGTGGCGTTGTAGTTTTGCGCGAGGACCTTGGGGTCGGCATTGAAGTTGGCGAATTCGTAGTGATAGCCACTGAACAGCGCCAGACGCTTGCCGGCAAGATCGGCGAAATAGTTCTGCTGACGATTGGGAATCCGTTGCGCGACAAAAATCTCGGCATCTTCCAGACCCATGTCTACGCTGGTGTGGGGAATGTCCTTCCAGCCCCAGTTCGGGTTCTCGAAAATGGCCATGTCCACCCGGCTCTGCTTGAAGTCACCGAAGCGACGCGGAATGGATGTCGGCACGAGCACAAACTGGTAGTCGGTTTGCAGGGCATTAAGCGCCTCGACCAACTGCGGCAGCAGGCCAGTGTCGGCACCGGATTCCGGGCGTACGGTGTAGGGCGGAAAATGCGCGGCACCGACCCGCACCAGTTGCGCCGCCGGAGACGGTAATACCCAAAGCGCTGCAAGCGCCGCCAGAAAAAGCCGCGAGGCCGTCCGAATTGGCGAAGACATCAAAACAACCCACTCCCCAAAAAAGTACGCATCAATTCATTCAAGCTAGGCGGTTTCGGCCACTTAGCCAGTTTCCTGCGGTTCCGGGCAACACTATTGTTTTTCTTCGAGTACCAGAATCAACGCCTCATCGGCCAATTGATCGAGGTTCACGCTGCCATCCGGGCGATACCAGGTCGTGGTCCAGGACAGCGCACCGGTCAGAAAACGCCGGGTGATGAACACATCCCCGCGAATGAATCCCGCGTCCTTGGCCTCCCCCAGCACCTGCAGCCAGAGGTCTTCATAGATGTCGCGCAACGCCAACACCTTCGCTTGCCCGTCTTCGGACAGCGAACGCCATTCGTACACCAACACAGCCATGGCCTCGCCGCTGCCGCCCATGATCGACTGCAACTCACAGCGAATCAGCGCCAGTACCCGTTCGCGCACGTTTTCGGCTTCGGCGATCGCCGCACGCATCAACGCGGTGTTGTAGCGAATGGTTTCCTCCATCACTGCCCGCAGGATCTCGTCCTTGCTTTTGAAGTGATGAAAAATGCTGCCCGACTGAATGCCCACCGCGCCGGCCAGATCACGCACCGTGGTGCGCTCGTAGCCTTTGTTGCGGAACAGGTGAGCCGCCACTTGCAGCAGTTTGCCACGGGCGCTGTCAGGGTCGGTCAACTGGCCGTTGTCGACCAATTCGCGCATTACCCTCAGGGCTTTTTGCTCGTCCACCCGTTCTCTCCTACAGTCGTACTCACCGCTAAAACAGCGGGGTTGCGCGGGCAATTTAAGCTGACGAAGGCAACCAAGCAAGCGCTCGGGCAGAAGATATTTAAGTCGTTTACAAACCAAGCGCTTGCTTGGTAGTCTCGATACACGTCTGAGGGAGGTGGCTATGGAAAGGGCTGTGCCTGAAACTGTTCGCATCGGTTGCGCCAGCGCCTTCTGGGGCGACACCTCGACCGCCGCCGCGCAACTGGTGGAAGGCGGACGCCTGGATTACCTGGTGTTCGATTATCTGGCCGAGATCACGATGTCGATCATGGCCGGTGCGCGGATGAAAGATCCCCAGGCCGGCTACGCCAGCGACTTCATCGAGGTGCTCAGCCCGCTGCTCACGCAGCTCGCCGCACAGAACATCCGCGTCATCAGCAACGCCGGCGGCGTCAACCCGCAGGCCTGCGCCGCTGCCCTGCAAGCGGCCTGCGACAAGGCCGGCGTGGCGCTGAAAATCGCCGTGTTGCTGGGTGATGACCTGCAACCGCAGTTCAAACACCTGAGCACCCGCGGCCTTCACGAAATGTTCAGCGGCGCGCCCTTGCCGCCGATGTGCGTCTCCACCAACGCCTACCTCGGTGCGCCCGGCATTGTCGAAGCCTTGCGCCTGGGCGCGGACATCGTCATTACCGGGCGCGTGGTCGACAGCGCCGTGGTCAGCGCTGCACTGGTGCATGAATTCGGCTGGTCCTGGCACGACTACGACAAACTCGCGCAAGCCGCACTCGCCGGTCACATCATCGAATGCGGCGCCCAGTGCACCGGCGGCAACTTCACCGATTGGCGCGACGTGCCCGACTACGAACACATCGGTTTCCCCATCGTCGAAGTCAGCGCCGACAGCCAGTTCATCGTCAGCAAACCCGAAGGCTCCGGCGGCCTGGTCACGCCACTCACAGTCGGCGAGCAGATGCTCTATGAAATCGGCGACCCGCAGGCCTATCTGCTGCCCGATGTGATCTGCGATTTCACCCAGGTCAAACTTCAGCAACAAGGCAAGAACGCAGTTCAGGTACACGGCGCCAAAGGCTTGCCGCCCACCGATCAGTACAAGGTCAGCGCGACGTATCCGGACGGTTTCCGCTGCACCGCCAGTTGCCTGATCGCCGGGATCGATGCGGTGGACAAGGCGCGGCGCGTCAGTGAAGCGATCATCAGCAAGACCTCGGAAATCTTCAGCCAGCGCGGTTGGGCGCCCTACAGCGAAGTCAATATTGAACTGCTCGGCAGCGAGGCCACGTACGGTCCCCATGGCCAGCGTCAGGACAGCCGCGAAGTGGTGATCAAACTCGCCGTGCGCCACCCGGACAAACAGGCGCTGATCGTGTTCTCCCGGGAAATCGCCCAGGCCGCCACCGGCATGGCGCCGGGGTTGACCGGCATCGTCGGCGGACGGCCGACGGTGTATCCGCTGATCCGGCTGTTCTCGTTCCTCATCGACAAATCCGCCTGCACGCTGGACATTGATCTCAATGGTCAGCGTCATCCGTGCGCCCTGCCCGCCCTCGACGCGCTCACCACCGCGGACCTGCCGGTGCCGTACGACCCACCGAAACCCACCGGTCGCGCCGATGCCAGCGTGGCGCTGATCAAGCTTGCGGTCGCACGCTCGGGTGACAAGGGCAATCACAGCAACATCGGCGTCATGGCGCGCGAGCCGGAGTACCTGCCGTGGATCGCCGAAGCCCTGACCCCGGAAGTGATGGTCGACTGGATGAGTCATGTGCTCGACCCGGTTCACGGGCGCGTCGAGCGCTGGTACCTGCCCGCGACCCACAGCCTGAATTTCTTGCTGGAAAACGCCCTTGGCGGCGGTGGCGTGGCCAGTCTGCGGATCGATCCGCAAGGCAAAGCCTTCGCCCAACAACTGCTGGACATCCAGATTCCGGTGCCGCAGCGCATCGCCGACCAGGTCAACTAGAGGACTGCCACCGTGGCCTACGATTCGATTTTCAAAGCTGATCTGTTTGCCGGCCAAAACATCATCGTCACCGGTGGCGGCAGCGGCATCGGTCGCTGCACCGCCCATGAACTGGCGGCCCTCGGCGCCCATGTGCTGTTGATCGGGCGCAATGCCGACAAACTGAAATCCGTGGTTGCCGAGATTACCGAGGATGGCGGCAAGGCCGATTGGCAGACCTGCGATATTCGCGACGAAGAAGCGGTCAAGCATCTGGTCAGCGAACTGATCCGCAAGCACGGTCCGATCCACGGACTGGTCAACAATGCCGGCGGCCAATTTCCCTCACCACTGGCCTCGATCAACCAGAAGGGTTTCGAAACCGTGATGCGCACCAACCTGGTGGGCGGTTTCCTGATGGCGCGCGAAGTCTTCAACCAGTCCATGAGCCAACACGGCGGCGCCATCGTCAACATGCTCGCCGACATGTGGAACGGCATGCCCGGCATGGGCCACTCGGGCGCGGCGCGCTCAGGCATGGACAACCTGACCAAGACCGCTGCGTTCGAATGGGGTTACGCCGGGGTGCGGGTCAATGCAGTGGCGCCGGGCTGGATCGCCTCCAGCGGCATGGACACTTACGAAGGTGCGTTCAAAGCGGTGATTCCGACCTTGCGCGAGCACGTGCCGCTGAAACGCATCGGCACCGAATCGGAAGTCAGCGCCGCGATCGTCTTCCTGCTCAGTCCGGCCGCAGCGTTTGTCAGTGGCAGCACCTTGCGTATCGACGGCGCCGCCAGCCTTGGCGGTCGGGCGTGGCCGATCCACAAGGCCAAGATCAGTGAGTCGTACAACGGGTTCCACCGCGCGTACTTGCCGGACGTGCTCAAGGACAAGGAATAAGTCATGCCGGTGATTCAGTCGCAAGTCGACCCGTTCAGCGACCAGTTTGCCCAGAACCATGCAGCGATGCTGGCCGGGATCGAGCAAGTCCGTCAGCTCGAACAGAACCTGCTGAACAAAGCGGCCGAAGCCAAACCCAGGTTCGACAAGCGCGGGCAATTGCTGCCCCGCGAACGCCTCAATCTTCTGCTCGACCCCGGTGCGCCGTTCCTCGAACTGGCGAGCCTGGCCGGCTACAAATTGCATGACGACAAGGACGGCAGCTCAGCCGGCGGCGGTTTGATCGCCGGGATCGGTTACGTGTCTGGCGTGCGGGTTCTGGTCGTGGCGAACAACAGCGCGATCAAGGGCGGGACGATTTCCCCCAGCGGTTTGAAAAAGTCCCTGCGCCTGCAACAGATCGCCATGGAGAACAAACTGCCGGTGATCACCCTCGCCGAAAGCGGCGGCGCCAACCTCAATTACGCAGCGGAAATTTTCGTCGAAGGCGCGCGCAGTTTTGCCAATCAGGCGCGGATGTCGGCCATGGGGTTGCCGCAGATCACCGTGGTCCACGGTTCGGCCACGGCGGGCGGCGCTTATCAGCCAGGGCTCTCGGATTACACGGTAGTGGTGCGTGGCAAAGCCAAACTGTTTCTCGCCGGCCCACCGTTACTGAAAGCCGCGACCGGAGAAGTGGCGACCGACGAAGAACTGGGCGGTGCCGAGATGCACGCGCAAACTGCCGGCACCGCTGAATACCTGGCCGAGAACGATGCCGATGGCGTGCGCCTGGTGCGCGAGATTGTCAGCCTGTTGTCATGGAACGAGCAGCTGCAATGGTTGCCCGAACGGCAGTGGAAAGAACCCCTCTACCCTATCGACGAGCTGCTGGGACTGATCCCGGACGATCCGAAAAAGCCCTACGACGTGCGCGAAATCATTGCGCGGATTGCCGACGGCTCGAACTTCCTTGAGTTCAAGGGTGAGTTCGATCAGCAAACCATTTGCGGCCATTTGCACATTCAGGGGCGCGCCTGCGGATTCATTGGCAATAACGGCCCGATCACCCCCAAAGGGGCGAGTAAAGCCGCGCAATTCATCCAGCTCTGCGATCAGAGCCAGACGCCGCTGCTGTTCTTTCACAACACCACCGGGTTCATGGTCGGCACCGAGTCGGAACAGCAAGGCGTGATCAAGCACGGCGCGAAGATGATTCAGGCGGTGGCCAACGCCCGCATACCGAAACTGACCATCGTCGTCGGCGGTTCCTATGGCGCCGGCAACTACGCCATGTGCGGTCGCGGCCTCGACCCGCGCTTCATCTTTGCCTGGCCCAACAGCCGCACGGCGGTGATGGGCGGCGCGCAGGCCGGCAAGGTGCTGCGCATCGTCACCGAAGCCAAACAACTCAAGGACGGCCTGGCGCCCGACCCGAAAATGCTCGACATGCTGGAGCAGGTCACCGCACAGAAACTCGACAGCCAGTCCACCGCGCTTTATGGCAGCGCCAGTCTGTGGGACGACGGGCTCATCGATCCGCGGGACACCCGGACCCTGCTCGGTTACTTGCTGGACATCTGTCATGAGGCCGATGTGCGGCCGCTGCAAACCAACAGTTTTGGCGTAGCCCGGTTCTGAACCGGCCAGAGGAGAACAATAAAAATGATCTTCACCCAGGAACACGAAGCACTGCGCCGCACCGTTCGCCAATTCGTCGAAAACGAGATCAACCCGAACGTCGAGGCATGGGAAAAGGCCGGGCGCTTTCCCATCCACGAAATCTTCCGCAAGGCCGGTGACCTGGGCCTGCTGGGAATTTCCAAACCGGAAAAATTCGGCGGCATGGGGCTCGATTACAGCTATTCGATTGTCGCCGCCGAGGAGTTCGGCACCATTCATTGCGGCGGCATTCCGATGTCCATCGGTGTGCAGACCGACATGTGCACTCCAGCGCTGGCGCGTTTCGGTTCCGATGAACTGCGTGAAGAGTTTCTGCGCCCTGCCATTACCGGCGAACAGGTCGGTTGCATCGGCGTTTCCGAAGTCGGCGCCGGCTCCGACGTGGCCGGGTTGAAAACCACCGCCCGCAAGGACGGCGACGACTACGTGATCAACGGCAGCAAGATGTGGATCACCAACTCGCCAAGCGCCGATTTCATTTGTCTGCTGGCCAACACCTCGGACGACAAACCGCACATCAACAAGTCGCTGATCATGGTGCCGATGAACACGCCGGGGATCAGCCTCAGTTCGCACCTGGACAAGCTCGGCATGCGCAGTTCGGAAACCGCCCAGGTGTTTTTCGACAACGTGCGCGTGCCGCAACGCAACCGCATCGGCCATGAAGGCGCGGGCTTCATGATGCAAATGCTGCAGTTTCAGGAAGAACGCCTGTTCGGCGCGGCGAACATGATCAAGGGCCTGGAATACTGCATCGACAGCACCATTGAGTATTGCAAGGAACGTAAAACCTTCGGCAATGCGCTGATCGACAATCAGGTCATCCACTTTCGCCTCGCCGAATTGCAAACCGAAATCGAATGCCTGCGGGCACTGGTCTATCAGGCCACCGAGCAGTACATCAAAGGTCAGGACGTCACGCGTCTGGCGTCGATGGCCAAACTCAAGGCCGGGCGACTGGGCCGCGAAGTCAGCGACAGTTGCCTGCAATATTGGGGCGGCATGGGCTTCATGTGGGACAACCCCGTGGCCCGCGCTTACCGCGATGTGCGGCTGGTGTCGATTGGCGGCGGCGCCGACGAAATCATGCTGGGGATCATCTGCAAACTCATGGGCATCCTGCCGGGGAAAAAGAAATGAGCACCCTGCCGGATTGCCAGACGTTATTGCTCGAACCGCATAACGGCGTGCTGCACATCACCCTCAACCGCCCGGAAAGCCGCAACGCCATGAACATGCTGATGGTCGCCGAACTGCGTGCGGTGCTGTTGGCCGTGCGCGATGACCGTGCGATTCGGGCCCTGGTGATCGGCGGTGCCGGTGGACATTTCTGTGCCGGTGGCGACATCAAGGACATGGCCAACGCCCGTGCTCAAGGCGCGAACGCCTACCGTGATCTGAACCGTGTGTTCGGCGCGCTGCTGCAAGAGGTGCAACACGCGCCGCAAGTGGTGATCACCGTGTTGCAAGGCGCAGTGCTTGGCGGTGGTTTGGGTCTGGCCTGCGTCAGCGATGTCGCCCTGGCGGATCATCAGGCGCAATTCGGGCTGCCGGAAACCAGCCTCGGCGTGCTGCCCGCGCAGATCGCGCCGTTTGTGGTCCAGCGCATCGGCTTGACTCAGGCCCGGCGCCTGGCGCTGACGGCGGCGCGGTTCGACGGCAACCAGGCGCGGCGCATGGGGCTGGTGCATTTTGTCGAGCATGACGCGCAAGCCTTGGCCGAGCGTCTCGGTGAAGTTCTGGCCCACGTGCTGTGCTGCGCGCCGGGGGCCAATGCGACGACCAAAAAACTGTTGCTGGCGAGTGCAGGGCAACCGTCGGATGCGTTGCTGGATGAAGCGGCCGAGTGGTTCAGCGAAGCGGTGATCGGAGCGGAAGGGGTCGAGGGCACGATGGCTTTTGTGCAAAAACGCAAACCGGGATGGGCGCCTTAAAAGCTTCGCGGGCAAGCCTCGCTCCTACAAGGTTTTTGGTGCCCCCTGTAGGAGCGAGGCTTGCCCGCGAAGAGGCCATCACTTCCACCGCAAATACGAAGGGAATATCCCAATGCCCGCCCTGAAAAAAATACTGATCGCCAACCGCGGTGAAATCGCCTGCCGCATCCAGCGCACGGCCCAATCCTTGGGCTACCGCACCGTCGCCGTGTTCAGCGACGCAGATGCGGATGCCTTGCACGTACAAATCGCCGACGAAGCCGTCAACATCGGCCCGGCCCCGGTCCAGCAGTCGTACCTGAACATCCCGGCCATCCTCGACGCCGCCCGCCGCACCGGTGCCGATTCGATCCACCCCGGCTACGGCTTCCTCTCGGAAAATGCCGAATTCGCCCGCGCCTGCCAGCATGCCGGCCTTACTTTCATCGGCCCCAGCCCCGAAGCCATCGAACTGATGGGCAGCAAACGCCTGTCGAAACTCGCCATGCTCGACGCCAGTGTGCCCTGCATCAAAGGCTATCAAGGCACCGGGCAGGACGACGCAACCCTGAGCCTCGAAGCCGAACGCATCGGCTTTCCGCTGATGATCAAGGCCAGTGCCGGCGGTGGCGGGCGCGGCATGCGCCTGGTACACGATGCAGGGGATTTGCTCGCACAGATTCGCACCGCGCGCTCCGAGGCATTGAACGGGTTTGGCAGCGACGAACTGATCCTCGAACAAGCGCTGATCGATCCGCGTCACGTTGAGGTTCAGCTGTTCGGCGACCAACACGGCAACCTAATCTACCTCGGCGAACGCGACTGTTCGATCCAGCGCCGCCATCAGAAAGTCATCGAAGAAGCGCCCTGCCCGGTCATGACCGCCGAACTGCGCCAGGCCATGGGTGAAGCGGCGCTCAAGGCCGGTCGCGCGGTGAACTATGTGGGCGCTGGCACTGTGGAGTTTCTGCTGGACGCGCACGGGCAGTTCTACTTTCTGGAAATGAACACGCGGTTGCAGGTGGAACACCCGGTGACTGAATTGATCACCGGCCTCGATCTGGTGGCCTGGCAGTTGCACGTCGCCGAAGGGCTACCGCTGCCATTGCGCCAGGAACAGGTGCAACTCAACGGCCACGCCATGGAAGTGCGGCTGTATGCCGAAGACCCGACCCAAGGGTTCCTCCCGCAGACCGGGCGCATCACCACCTGGGAACCGGCCTTGCAGAGTGGAGCGCGGATCGACCATGGGTTGATCGAAGGTCAACACGTCAGCCCGTTCTATGACCCGATGCTGGGCAAGATCATCGCCCACGGCGCTACCCGTGAAGAAGCCCGGCGCAAGTTGCTGCGCGCGGTGCAAGACAGTGTGCTGCTGGGCTTGCCGAGCAATCAGCGCTTGCTTGCCAGCCTGCTGGAACATCCATGCTTCATCAGTGGCGAGTTCAGCACCGGGTTCATCCCGACGCATTTCGCCGACCATCCTTGTTTGCATCCGCATAACCCGAGTGCTGAAGAACTGGCGATTGCGGCGGCGCTGTTTTATCAGGCTTCGGCGCAGGTTCATCCCGCCGCGCTGGCCGGCTGGCGCAACAACGCCAGTGTGCCGCTGCACTATCGCATCGGCCTGGAGGATCGGGACTGGCCGGTGCAATTGAACGCGGTACCGGGCGAACCGTACCGGATTGAAGTCGCCGCACAGGCCTTCGAACTGAACGTCATCCAGTGTGATGGACGCTGGGCCACCCTGGACATCAACGGCATCCGCCAGCGTCATGCCTATCGTCTGGAGGCCGGACAGCTCTGGCTGTTCACCCGCCCCGGCAGCCTGCGTCTGGAGGATCGCACGCAAGCGCTGGTCAGCGGCCAGGCCAGCGTCAGCTCCGGCACGCTCAAGGCGCCAATGGACGGCGCAATTGTCGACGTGCTGGTCGCACAAGGCAGCCCGGTCAGTAAAGGCCAACTGCTGGTGGTGCTGGAAGCAATGAAAATGGAGCATCCGCTCAAGTCCGGCATCGACGGCGTGCTCAAACGCTTGCAGGTCAAGGTCGGCGATCAGGTAAAAAATCGTCAGATTTTGTTGGAGGTCGAATAAGCCGCTAGGCGGATCCGTCGGGTTTGGCTACGCTCAAGCCCTATCAGGATGCGGATACCGGGAACCCTTCAATGCCTCACTGGCTGGTGATCGATCTGGAAGCCACCACCGACGAAGGTGGCTGGCCAGTTACGGAAATGGAAATCATCGAAATTGGCGCCACGCTGGTGGACCGCCAAGGGCGTGAGCAGGACCATTTCCAGCGCTTCGTGCGACCGCTGCGACGCCCCCTGCTCACGCCGTTTTGTCGCGAGCTGACTCGCATCACCCAGGCCAATATCGACAGCGCACAGGCGCTGACCGAGGTCTGGCCGGTCTTCGAGCGCTGGCTCGGCCAACATCATTCACGGCTGGAAGGCTGGGCCAGTTGGGGCGATTACGATCGCAGGCAACTGCTTCAGGAGTGGGAGCGCTTGCAACTCGACAGCCAACTGAGTCGCGTGCCGCACATGAACCTCAAACAACGCTTTGCCAAGGCCCGACGGCTGGAACGCCCGCTGGGGCTCAACGGCGCCCTGCAACTGGCCGGCATGCAGTTCACCGGCCAGCAGCACCGGGCACTGGAAGATGCGCGCAATACAGCGCGTCTGTTACCGCTGATTCTCCCGCTCTAGAGAGGTGACGGCGCCAAGGGCCTTGTGCATACTGGCCGGCCCTTTTTAGCCCTTTTCGAGGAATCGCCCATGTTTAAAGTCAACGAGTACTTCGACGGCACCGTCAAGTCGATCGCCTTTGGCACCGCTGAAGGTCCGGCGACCATTGGCGTCATGGCTCCGGGCGAATACGAATTCGGCACCAGCCAGCGTGAAATCATGCACGTGGTGACCGGCGCCCTGACCGTCAAACTGCCAGACAGCACCAACTGGGAAACCTTCGCCGCCGGCAGCCAGTTCAACGTGCCAGCCAACAGCAAATTCCAGCTGAAAGTGGCCGTCGACACCGCTTACCTGTGCGAATACCGCGGCTAAAACCCCGGGTTTTCACAGCGCAAAAAAATGCCCGTGTCCTTGGACACGGGCATTTTTCATTCAGGGTCGCTTATTCCAGGATCGTGACCGGCATGCCGACTTCGAGCTGGCCATTGCCGTCATTGACCAGATTCTGGCCAAACATCGCACCGTCTTCCTGGGCACGGTATTTCTGCAAGGTCGCGAGCGGTTCACGGTCATCGCTGCGTTCGCCGGTCTGCGGATCGATGGTGGTCAGAATGCAGCGCGAACACGGCTTGACCACACGAAACTCGACATCGCCGATACGGATACGCTTCCAGCCGTCCTCGGCATACGCCTCGCTGCCCTCGATCACCAGATTCGGTCGAAAACGCAGCATCTCCAACGAACGCCCGACCTTCTGCGACAGATCCTCAAGGGACGCCTGCCCGATCAGCAGCAACGGGAAGCCATCGGCGAAGGCCACCTGATCGTCGTCCTTGCCATAACCGGCCTGTGTGGTCCGAGCGCGATCAACCGGCACTTGCACCAGGCGAGTCGGCTTGCCAATGAATCTACTGACCCAGGCCCCCGCCTCGTCACCGGCATCAGGCACACGCAAGGTGTCGCGCCAGATAGTCACGCCACGCAACTCAGCGTCGTTGGCAGGCAAGGCAATATCGATCGGCGTGTGGCCGGGAGCGCTGAGGGTCAAACCGCCCTGGGCATTCCACAACGCCGACAGCTGACTCATCTGCGCCACCGCACGCTGGGTCAGGAAGCGCCCGCTGGCCTCGTCCACCAGCATCCAGCGTCGATCCCCGTCCAGCCCCAGTTTGTCGAGACTGACCTGTTGCAGGATCTCGCCCTTGCCGGATTTCAACGGATAACGATAAAGCGCACTCAGACGCAGCATGACCAGCTCCCTGGAGGACAAAAATGCCACCCTATACGAGCTTGCTCATTGAATCAAAGACTGTGAACTGAACACTGCATACCCTGTGGGAGCGGGCTTGCTCGCGAAGGCGGTGTGACAGTCGACATAAATGTTGAATGTTAAACCGCCTTCGCGAGCAAGCCCGCTCCCACAGGTAAGCAGAGTGCAGCCTTTACATCGTGATCAGGCAGGCACTTCGTCGAGCATCAGGCGCTGACGCACCACATCGACCAGTTTGTCCGGCTGGAATTTGGAGAGGAAGTTGTCACAGCCAACCTTCTTGACCATCGAGTCGTTGAAACTGCCGGACAACGAGGTGTGCAGAACCACGTAGAGGCCGCGCAGACGCGGATCGTTACGGATCTCGGTGGTCAGGCGATAGCCGTCCATTTCCGGCATCTCGGCGTCGGTAAAGATCATCAGCAATTTGTCGGTCATGTTCACGCCGGTATCCGCCCAGCCCTTGAGCATGTTCAGCGCTTTCAAGCCATCGCTGGCAATGTGCATCTTCACGCCCAACTGGCCGAGGGTGTCGCGCAACTGCGAGAGCGCCACGTTGGAGTCGTCCACCAGCAGCACTTCACGGCCACGGGCGCGCTCCAGTATTGGATCGTCGAGTTTGTCGCGGGATACCTTGGCGTTGTACGGAACGATTTCGGCGAGGACTTTTTCGACGTCGATAATCTCCACCAACTGATCATCGACCTTGCTGATGGCAGTCAGGTAATGCTGACGGCCGGCGCTGGTCGGCGGCGGCAGAATGGCTTCCCAGTTCATGTTGACGATGCGGTCCACACCGCCAACCAGGAAAGCCTGCACGGAGCGGTTATACTCGGTGACGATGATCGTGCTGGTAGGGCTCGGCACCAGCGGACGCATGCCGATGGCCTGGGACAGGTCGATCACCGGCAACGTCTGGCCACGCAGGTTGACCACGCCGCAGACAAACGGATGGCGCTGGGGCATCAGGGTCAGTTTCGGCAGTTGCAGCACTTCCTGCACTTTGAAAACGTTGATCGCGAACAATTGCCGCCCAGCCAGGCGGAACATGAGAATTTCCAGGCGATTCTCACCCACCAGTTGCGTGCGTTGGTCTACCGTGTCGAGAATGCCGGCCATCAATGACTCCTGGTACTTGTTCTGATGAATTCACTAAAGAGGGTTATCGGCTGTTTTTTCAGGACCTTGACCCCGATGCAAAATGCCATGCCCAGGCATTGATGTCACATTAACATCATGCTTTACTGGCGCCATCACTTCATCTGCTTCACTCCCTGCGGCGCGACCCTGTTTCGTCCATTAGGTTCCCGTGCGTAAGGGATTCCCCTAGTAACAATCAGGCCCAACCTGATATTCGCAATATCCAATAGCCATTAATGTGACGCCATTCTCATTGCATGAACGGAGTCAGGCTTTTGTGTGCGCTCGCAGGTCAGTGGCCATCCACCCTCTTGAACTCCTCCGCCTGCAGACAGCCCGGCTGGAGCGCGATCTCACGACGGCACGGCAACGCCATGGCGCAGATCATTCTCGCTGACACACACGACATTCCCTCATTTGACATGACGTTGTGGAGATAAGCATGCCGAACGACCGTAACGAGTGGGCCAAGCGGTTCCCGGAGTTTCTCGCCGAAGCTGAAACACTCCTGGCCAAATCCGAGGAGTGCCTGAGTCATTTGCAACTGATCAGCAATGACAAGGACGCCATCGAATGCATGCTCAGTACCCTGCTCAAGCTGGCCAACAAGGCCGATGCCCTCGCCCTGGTCGCCGTTTCGGAGTTTTCGCTGCACATTCATGGCCTGCTGAACCATGCCCAAAACCACGTCGACCTGCATGCTCAGGCGCTGGATGCGTTGAAAGACTGCTTCACATTGATGGCCTGGCAACTCGAACTGATCGATCAGACCACCGGCCAACTCAGCCTCGACGACAGTGAACAAACCTCATTGATCGAAGCCTTTGCCTACCAGGTCGGGCAAAACCAGTTTCAGCCACCGGTTAATTCCAAACCGTTCCGGCTCGTTTCCTTTACGGAACGGCAGGCTTAATTTCACCCGATAATAACGCCGTGGTTCGTATTCATATTGCCAAGATGTCACTCTGTAACTTGATCACGCTCATGTCGCAATTGAATATTTCATGCCTGTCAACGACAGCCCGATACAAGTAACTATTCCCTTCCTGCCGATAAACTTTTCCATTGTGGAACTATCGTCCAAAACCTTTATTTCCTGACTCTATAGACATATATACCGAACGCGACCAACGGTATGTTAAGTGGTATTATGCCGACCATTAGTTGACGTCAATTAATGGCAGAGTGACTCAGACAGAGACCCGTCAGTCCATTAGACCGGTCTGCCCGCAGCGAACATCCATTGGCTCCATCCGTTATGTACGCCAGCCTCAAGTCAATCACCATGTGGCCCCCCTCCCGAGTAAACGCGCGTCGGTTCACGCTTTTGTTGTGTACCTGCTCGGCGCTCGGCAGCCTGCTGATCTATGGCCTGTCCACACGCTTGCCGCTAAGTCTGCTGCTGCTCAATATTGCAGCGCTGACGTGCGTCTGGGTGCAGCATCGCCTGTCGCGCAAGTCGATAAAGTTCGAGCCTCAAGAGCTCGCCGACCGTTTATTGAAGGTTCAGGAGAACGAGCGCCACCGGCTCAGTCGTGAACTGCATGACGATATTGGCCAGTTATTGACCGCGGCAAAACTTCAAAGTGAATGGCTCAAACGCCGAATGCCCGAAGAACTGCAAGAGCAATGCGCGGTGCTCTGCGGCACGCTGGAAGAAACCCTGACCAAAGTGCGTGACGTATCGGCCATCCTCAACCCCAGACAGTTGACCAGCCTGGGGCTGGAAGCCAGTCTGCGTGCACATTTGCTCAAGACACTGGGCAATACGACGGTGAACTGGAGCCTGGAATGCCATTCACGCTTGACCGGCATCCCTGAAGAAATGGCGGTGGCCGCCTTTCGAATCACCCAGGAAGCGGTGACCAACATACTGCGCCACGCCGAGGCGAAAAATCTGTTGGTCCGCCTGCAACGCCAGCCTCAAGGCTTGACGCTGTTGATCAGCGACGACGGCCTGGGTTTCGCGCCTGCGACGGATCCGGGTCGTGAGGGGCAGCGCGGAATGGCCGGAATGTCGGAACGTATCGATCAACTGGGCGGTACATTGACCGTCACCAGCGAACCGGGCAAAGGTACTCAAATCGAAGCTCTCTTCCCCTGGGCGCCACGTGCGCTCGAACGGGCCAGTACGAATAAGGTTATGCGTTGACTTGTAACTTACTTCTGGTGGATGACCACTCGCTTATCAGGGCTGGCGTGCGCGCTCTGGTGCTGGATATTCCCGGCTACGCCGTCATCGGCGAGGCCAATGACGGCTCGCAGCTGCTCGAAATGGTCGAGCATCTGTCCCCGGACATCGTGCTGCTGGATATTTCCATGAAGGAAACCGGTGGCCTTGAAGCCTTGCAGCGCCTCAAGCGCGTACGCCCGCAAAGCAAGGTACTGATTCTGTCGATGCACACCGACCCGGCGCTCATCATGCAGGCACTGGAATCCGGTGCCCACGGTTACCTGCTCAAGGACACCACGGCCACCGAACTCGAACATGCCCTGGAAGCCCTGCGCAACAACGAACGCTACCTGAGCCCGGCCATCGCCCATACGGTCATCAACCAGGCGCTGACCCGCAACCAGAAACATCAGCCGGAACCCGCGGACTCGCACAACCTGACGGCACGTCAGCTGGAAATCCTGCGGCTGATTGTTCGCGGAAAATCCACCCGGGAAATCGCCAATGGCCTGGGTTTGAGTATCAAGACGGTCGAAACCCACCGCTCGCAAATCATGAAGCGCTTGCAGATTTACGACGTGGCAGGCCTGGTGCTGTTCGCCGTGCGCGAGCAGATCATCAGTCTGGACGATTGATCATTGCCGGAACGCTCAGCAGCGGCGAGTCCTCGGGCAAATGCACCCGCAGTGCTGCCGGGCGCGCCGAGAAACGCAAGCTGTCGCCTTCCAGTGGTTCACCATCGAGATTGATGTAAAGACCTTCCGAGACCTTGATCTCGACCCATGGCAGACGGGCGCGCACAAACATGCTGTCGATACCGAAGCCGTCGGAGAGCAAACTTTTCAACGTACCCACCACTTCCTGCGGTGCAGGCAGAATACTGATATCCAGCAGACCGTCATCCGCCAGCGCCTGTGGGCACAGCACGTGACCACCACCCGCCTGGCGGCCATTGCCGATGCCCAGTGCCAGCAGCTCGCCACTCCACTGAAAATCCGGGCCATGCAGCTCGCCATAGGCCGCATGCAACTCGCTGAAACGTGACAACCCCGTGAACAGGTAGGCCGCACCTCCGAGCACTTTCTTCAATTCCTCTGACGTGTTGGCCGTGACCTGACTGCCGAAGCCGCCCGTGGCCATATTCAGAAACACCTGCCCGCCGACCTCTCCCAGGTCGATGGCACACGGTTCAGTTTCCAGAAGATTCAAGGCTTGGGCGGGCTCCAGAGGCACACCGGCAGCGCGCGCGAAATCGTTGGCGGTTCCCAACGGCATCAGCACCAGGCTGGCCTGCGTCGACTGCGCAGCCATGGCCTCGGCAATATCACGCAACGTTCCGTCACCGCCCCCAGCGATGACCTGCCTGTAGCCTGCCGCAAGCGCCTCATCCACCAGGCGCCGTGCGTCGCCGGCCTCCCAGGTCAATCGAACAGCCAACTCCCAACCTTGTGCGCGTTTACCCTCGACCGCCGCACGAACCTCCTCGTTGAGCGCCTGCTTGCCATGCAGAATCAACAGTGCCTTGCGTTCGCTCATTGTGATCACCCCCATGTTTGCATTCCGTATGGGAGATGTTGACCGCGATGCGCACCATAAAAGTCGCAGGAAACCGAATTATTTCAAGGAGTCCGGGATTGAGGTCCTACAAGGCGGGATTTTTTCTTACAAAACCTGAGGAATCGGCTCAATTGACCCACCCGTTTGATTGGTACACCTTGGTGGCTGCGGTTTATCAGTCATCAGCAGGAATTACAGGGAAGTACCATGCAAAGCCATGACATCAGGTTACCGGGCATCCCGGTTGCACCACTCGCGGAAAGACGGGCCAAACAGCAAGCCGAATTCAATAAAAGTACAAAACCCACTGGAGAAGCCGAAATGGAACCTCGCGTCGTCGAACTGGAAACTCACCTCGAATACATCCGAAGAGACATGGATGAAGTCCGCAGTGACGTGAAGTCGATCAAACACCGGCTTGCCTATTCAGCCGGTGGCACAGCCGTGGTGCTCGGCCTTCTGGGCTGGATCGCCAACAGTCGTTTCGACCAGGTCGTGGCACTCGTCGCGCATTAAGCGTCAGCCATCAACGCAAAACCCGGTTCGATCAACCGGGTTTGCGTGACCAGCGTGAGACAGGTATCAGCCCAGAACTTCGCTCAGCGGGATGAAAGACACGCTGTCACCTTCGATTAGCGTGCGATCCTCCAGCACTTCAACCAGACCATCGGCCCAGGCTGCGCTGCGCAGTACACCTGAACTCTGATTTTTGTAGATGATCGCCCGGCCGTTTTCCAGACGTCCACGCAAGTACTCGCGTCGACTGCCGGCTTTGGACCAGTTAAACCCTGCCGGCACCTGAAATTTCAGCGGCTCAACCACTTTTACGCCTTGGCGGCGTAATAGATAGGGCCTTGCCAACAAGGCAAAGGTCACAAGGGTCGACGCCGGGTTACCGGGTAAACCAATGACCGGAACCCCACGGAAATGTCCGAAGGTCAGCGGTTTGCCCGGTTTGATAGCGAGTTTCCACAATGTCAGCTCGCCCTCCTCCCGTAAGGCAATGCCCAGAAAATCCGCCTCACCCACCGATACGCCACCGGTCGAGAGGATCAGATCGACGCTTGCCAAACTGGCAAGGCGGGCACGAGTGGTCTCGAGGTCATCTGGAAGAATACCGGCGTCGATCACCTCACAACCCAATCGCTGCAACCAGCTGCAGAGCAACACACGATTGCTGTTGTAGATCTGGCCAGGTCCCAGCGGCTTACCCGGTTCAACCAATTCATCACCGGTGGACAAAACGGCGACGCGAACTTTGCGAATAACCTCCAGCTCTGCGCATCCCAGTGAAGCAGCCAGGCCCTGCTCAATTGGCCCAAGCCGCGTGCCAGCTGGCAGAATCATTTCACCGACGGTAGTTTCCTGGCCTTGTGGCCGGATGTTTTGTCCTGGCGCCAGGGCTTCGGTGAAACGGACTCGTTCATCCGCCTGGATTTCGGCGTTTTCCTGCATCTCTACGCAGTCGGCCCCAGCAGGAACCGGCGCACCGGTGAAGATTCGCGCACAGGTGCCGGGCGTCAAAGGCGGCGGAGCGTTGCCTGCAAAAATCTTCTGGCTGACCACCAACGGCTCTCCCGCCCAGTCGGCCGCGCGCAACGCATAACCATCCATTGCACTGTTGGGCCACGGAGGAAGATCAAGCGTCGAGATCAGGTCATCGGCCAGAACACGACCCTCAAGCTGCGCCAGGGGCAGGCACTCACGCTCACGAATCGGCGTGGCTTCAGCCATTTCCAGCAAGCGCGCCAGTGCGACTTCGACAGCCATCAGGCTGCCTGTCTTGCCTGGCTTACCCACGGGATTCACAGGGCTGCGCCTGTTTCAGATGAGGCACGAAATTGCATGGGCGGTGCCGCGAATCCAGTTGCTCAGCGAGAATACCGTCCCAACCGGTTCGCACAGCGTTGGTCGAGCCGGGCAAGCAGCAGACCAGCGTGCCATTGGCCAAACCGGCCAAGGCGCGGGACTGAACAGTGGAGGAGCCAATATCCGCCACCGATATCTGCCGGAAAAGCTCGCCAAATCCATCGACCTGCTTGTCCAGCAGGCAGCTCACCGCTTCGGGCGTGCTGTCGCGCCCGGTGAATCCCGTACCACCCGTGATCAGGACAACCTGCACCACATCGTCGGCAATCCAGTTGGCGACTTGCGCGCGGATTTTGTAGAGGTCATCTTTGAGCAGAACCCGAGAGGCCAGGTTATGGCCAGCAGCGATCAAGCGGTCAACGAAGACCTGGCCTGACGTGTCGGTTTCCAGAGTACGGGTATCGCTGACAGTCAGCACCGCGATGTTGAGCGGTGCGAAAGGTACATCAGCCTTGGCTTTCATAGGCTCGTCCAGTTGTAGGAGAAACAGCCCGGTGTTATATCACAGCGCCTCCTTTTTTCGCCGCCCCCATGGAGACCTGCCATGACCTCGAATACACATTTGCCACCCTGTTCCATTCTGCTCCTGGCAGGGGGGCGCGGCCAACGCATGGGCGGCCAGGACAAAGGGCTGATCGAATGGCACGGCGCGCCACTGATCGCGCATTTGCATCGCAAGACCCGTCCGTTGAGCGATGACCTGATCATCTCCTGCAACAGGAACCTGGAAAAGTATGCGCCCTACGCCGACCAGTTGGTCCATGACGACGAAGGCGATTTCCCCGGTCCGCTGGCTGGCATGCGTGCAGGCCTGAAGGCCGCTCGTCATGCGTATCTGCTGGTATTGCCTTGTGACGTACCGCGCATCGATGCCGCGCTGCTCCACAGCATGCGCGAAACCGCCAGCCAGCATCCGGACAAACCGCTGATGCTGCGCCATGACGGACACTGGGAACCCTTGCTGTGCATCATTCCGGTTGCCCTGCGAGAAGCGTTCGAAAGTGCCTGGAATGACGGCGAACGCAGCCCGGGGCGCCTCATGCGCAAACTGGGCGCCACGGCGTTGCAATGCCCCGACAACGATCCTCGCCTGGCCAACCTCAATACACCGGAACTGTTAAGTGCCCACAACACTGTGTCAGACTGACACGAGAATGAACTTGCACGTGTCGCGAACGTCTCAAGCTCAGTTACCAAAAGAATTCATATTCGGAGACACACTCATGACTCAACGGACCCTCGCCGCTTTCATGCTCGCACTCGGCCTCGCTACCCTTGCCGGTTGCGCATCGCCTGCAGTGATCACCTTGAATGACGGTCGCGAAATCCAGGCTGTCGACTCGCCAAAATACGATAAGGAATCGGGTTTCTACGAATTTGAACAGTTGGACGGCAAACAAACCCGCGTCAACAAGGATCAAGTTCGTACCGTCAAAGAGCTGTAATCTTTGCGGCACCAACCGGATACAGAAAAGCCCGCTTTATGCGGGCTTTTTCGTGGCTGAAAAACAGCCATCACCATTGCAGGGTGATAGCGCTCTCGAAGTCTCTTTCCTCACCCGTGACCGGGTCCACAAACCGAAGCCCTTGTGCGAGCAACTTCAACGGATTGGCATAGTCGTCTTCGACATCCTTGAGCACTTGCGGATAGAACGGGTCATTGCAGATGCTGGCCCCCAAAGCCGTCATGTGCACCCGCAACTGATGCTTCTTGCCTGTCACCGGGTAAAGCGCATATCGCCAGAGATCGCCGTTCTTCTCCCTGACCTCGACGGCCGTCTCGGTATTGCTGGCGCCCGGCCCCTCTTGCATACGAAAGAAAGGCTCGCCATCAACGAGCCGACTCTTGTGGACCAAGGGAAAGGTCAGTTCCGGCAATGCCCTGGCAATAGCCTCGTAGCGCTTTTCGATCTGCCGCGTTGGAAACAACGACTGATACGCGGAACGGCTCTGAGGATTGGCTGAAAACAGCACCAGCCCCGCCGTATGCCGATCAATGCGATGCAACGGCACCAGGTGCGGGTTATCCAGCCGACGGATCAACCGTCGAAGCAGCGTCTGCTCGACATATTCACCCGCTGGCGTCACAGGCAGGAAATGCGGCTTGTCTGCCACCACCAGGTGCTCGTCCGCGTACAGAATCGACTCGACCACAGGGATCGGCTTTTCGTCCGGCACTTCCCGAAAGTAGTGAATCCGCAGGCCTTCCTTGTAAGGAAGATCAAGGGCGATTGGCGCACCGTGCCCGTCGAGTACGCGACCACGGGCGATTCGGTCCAGCCATTGCTCGCGACCGATGGCACTGAAGTGCTCGCACAGGCATTCAAGTACGGTCTGCCACGGGCCAGGTGGCAAGTAGAGCGTACTGGCCTGGCTGTGCGCAGCAGAAAAAGATGAAGTGGACATACGGAAGTTCTGACCCTCAATGCAGGGCGGCATTATCCAACAGAGGCCGGACCGAACCTAGCAGAGAATCCTCAGGCCGGAATCGACTGCGTGCGCGCCGCCGCTTCAGTGAACTCCTTGAGCCAGCGCAACACATCGACCGCCTCCCAGCGACCCGGATCGTAAAGTGCGTACAACAAGCCCTGATAGCCCACGACGTCCAGCTGCCGGTGATACCCCGCGCGCTGGAACAGTGCTTCGATTTCAGCGAAACAGGTATTGAAATGCAGCTTGTTGAACGGCGTTTTTCCTTCCGTGACCAGGCCATCCAGACGCAACTCGAGGACGGCCTCACGCACTACGTCCACCGACATCCGGTTCACGCTGTTTTTCAACTGTTCGACATTGACCAAGATTCATCCCTCTGACTTCCGGGATCGCCTGCCTGAATCCGCAATAAAGAGAACACGACTGGTGATCGGCATAACTGTATGCACATACAGTAACCGAATAACCTGCATTTCGCCAATGACCGAAACAGGAACAGCGACGGATGGGAATCGCGAAAAATGTCGAGGTCAGCGCAGGAACGCCACGACCTGCTCGGCACCGAATGGCCAGCCCAGTTCAGCGCCGGTATCGACTCGCCGTAACACCGGAATACGCAGGCTGTAGGCTTCGAACCATGATTCATCGTCAGCGATATCCACCAGTTCGACCAGCAGACCGCGCTCGACAAATTCCATCAGCATGGCTTCCGCCACTTCGCAGAGATGGCACCCAAGGGTGCCGAAAAGCTGACATTCAGGAGGCATGAGCACACAACCCGGTAAAGTGAGCGTTTATTCTAGGCCCGCTATAAGAAGCAGTCGAGCCAATGACTCAGGCGCCTTGGCAACGACGCATTTCCAAAGTTTTCGGCAACTCCCTGACTCAAATCACTCAAGCGCAATGTCACTTGCGCGATGCTCGCGGCTTTTTTTGCCTCTACGCTTGAGTAACTCGCACCTTGACCGGAGTTTTTTGTGTTCGCCAACCTGTTGATCATCCTCGCCTCCTCTCTGGTGGTGATTGCACTGTTCCAGCGCCTGCGCCTGCCACCGGTGCTGGGCTATCTGTGCGTGGGGTTGATGATCGGACCGACCGCGTTCAACTGGGTCAATGAAAGCGAGGAGTTGCCCGACCTCGCCGAGCTGGGCGTGGTGTTTCTGTTGTTCTCCCTCGGGCTGGAGTTTTCCCTGACGAAAATGCTCGCGTTGCGCCACGTGGTGTTTCGGCTGGGCGGCCTGCAAGTACTGGTCACCGCGACATTGCTTGGGGGGGTGCTGATGTTGCTCGGCATGTCGGTAACCCCTGCGCTGCTGCTCGGTGCCGGTCTGTCGCTGTCGTCCACCGCCATTGTCAGCAAGGAGCTGGGCAGTCTCGGCGAGATTTTCAGCAGCCACGGCCAGAACGCCATTGCGGTGCTGCTGTTCCAGGACGTCGTGGCGGTGTTGCTGCTGACCCTGGTGCCGGTGTTCGCCGGGAACAGCGATCAGGCCTGGTACTGGGCGTTACCTGTGACGCTCGGCAAGACCGTTGTGCTGTTCGTCGGGCTGTTGCTGACCAGTCGCTGGTTGCTGCCGCGGCTGTTCCATGAAGTGGCGGCGGCCCGCTCCGCCGAGCTGTTTGTGCTGCTGGCGCTGGTCATTGTGCTGCTGACCGCCTGGCTGACTCACCTGCTCGGTCTCTCCCCTGCCCTGGGGGCGTTTCTCGCCGGCATGCTGCTGGGGGAAAGTCATTACCGCCATCAAATCGAGGCCGATATCCGTCCGTTCCGCGACATTCTGCTCGGGGTGTTTTTCGTCAGCATCGGCATGTTGATCGACCTGCAGTTGTTTGCCAGCCACGGCCTGCTGATCCTCGGTCTGACCCTCGGTTTGCTGCTGATCAAAGGCTGCGTGGTCGCGCTGCTGGTCAAATGGCGCGGCAGCGATGTCGAAACCGCCTGGCGCAGCGGCCTGGCTTTGGCCCAGGGCGGCGAGTTCTGTTTTGCGCTGATGGCCCTGATGCAACAAAACAAAATGATGCCCGCCGACCTCGGCGGGCTGCTGCTGGCCGCGACATTCTGCTCGATGCTGCTGACGCCACTGTTGCTGCGTTCGGCGCCCCGCATCGCAACGCGTCTGCACCGCAAGCCCAACGAAGAAGCCAAGCTCGACGAAATAAGCGCGCTGAACGCCGGACTGCACAGCCATGTGGTGATCTGTGGCTATGGTCGCGTCGGTCAGTCGATCGGGCGAGCGCTGCGCAATGCGCTGCAGCCCTATATCGCGCTGGACACCGATCCGGTGCGTGTCCAGGAAGCCGCCGTGGGTGAAACCTGTGTGCACTATGGCGACTCACGACGCGGTGAACTGCTGCTCGCGGTAGGACTGGCGCGCGCCAGGCTGCTGGTGATTGCCGTGGACCAGGCCGATATCGCGTTACTGATTCTCCAGGAGGCGCGCCGATTAAACTCGACCGTTCCAATCCTGGTACGCACTCGGGACGACAGCCAACTGGCCGAGTTGAAAGCAGCCGGCGCCAGCGAAGTCGTGCCCGAATTGCTGGAGTCGAGCCTGATGCTCGCCTCCCACGCGTTGATCATGCTGGGTATACCCGCGCATCAGGTCCAAGAGCGAGCCGACCAGATACGGCATGACCGCTATCGCCTGCTGCACGGTTTTTATCCCGGTGCCGACGATGAAGAAACCTGACTCAGTCCTGGCTCACGGCGCCGATCTTGTGCACCGACAGGTCCGCGCCGTAATACTCTTCTTCCTGACTCAGGCGCAGGCCATGGAACGCCTTGATCACGCCATACACGGTGAAGCCGCCGGCCAGCGCCACGACCACCCCGAGGGAGGTTCCGATCAACTGACTGACCAGGCTCACCCCACCCAGGCCACCCAGTGCGCTCTGACCGAAAATGCCACAGGCGATCCCGCCCCAGACACCGCACAGACCGTGCAACGGCCAGACACCCAATACGTCATCGATGTGCCATTTGCCTTGCGCAGCGGTAAAGCACCAGACAAACAGCGCCCCGGCGATGGCGCCGGTCACCAGCGCGCCGACCGGGTGCATCAGATCGGAACCGGCGCAAATCGCCACCAGCCCGGCCAACGGGCCGTTATGCAGAAAGCCCGGGTCATTGCGCCCAACGATCAGCGCCGCCACGGTGCCGCCCACCATGGCCATCAGCGAGTTCACCGCGACCAACCCGCTAACGCCCTGCAAGGTTTGCGCGCTCATCACGTTAAAACCGAACCAGCCCACGATGAGAATCCACGAGCCCAGGGCCAGGAAAGGAATGCTCGACGGTGCGAACGCCACCAGGCGTCCCTCGCGATAGCGACCTTGCCTCGGCCCGAGCAACAACACCGCTGCCAGCGCCAGCCAGCCGCCCATGGCATGGACTACCACCGAACCGGCGAAATCATGGAAGCTGGCACCAAAGCGCGCGAGCAACCAGGCCTGCAAGCCAAAGTTGCCATTCCAGATCATGCCCTCGAAAAAGGGATAGATGAACGCCACGATCAACGCCGTCGCACACAACTGCGGAACGAACCGGGCGCGCTCGGCGATGCCGCCGGAAATGATTGCCGGTATGGCTGCGGCGAACGTCAGCAGAAAGAAAAACTTCACCAGGCCATAGCCATGATCGGCATTGATCACCGCCGCCGGTTGCATGAAGGTGACCCCGTAGGAAATCCAATAGCCTATAAAGAAGTAGGCAAGGGTCGAAATGGCGAAGTCGCTGAGGATCTTCGACAAGGCGTTAACCTGATTCTTCTGTCGAACCGTGCCGACTTCGAGAAAGGCAAAACCGGCGTGCATGGCCAAGACCATGACTGCACCGATCAGAATGAACAACGTGTTGGAGCTATGGACCAGACTGTCCACAGCGCTTTGCAGATTTTCCATGGAGTTGGCAGACCTGAAGGCTAAAAAAGCACCAAAGCAGTTCGCGCAGACAATTCATGCACCAAGTTGCAACTTCGCCGGATCAGTCCATTGATCCCGATGAGTCACTTTGGCGCACAAGGTTGGAACCTTTGCGCGAGGTTTCATTATTTGAGATAAGGTTTTGCTCGATTCTTGCCCAGCAACAGCGCAAACACGCGGGCTGACGCACCACGACATAGCAAAAGTTGTACCAGTCATTTGTACTGAACCTTCGCGCAAGGCTCATACTCGAACGCAACAGAAGCCACTTACGGAGATCACCAATGGCCAGCATCAAGGCAAAGACTGCTCAAGAAATCCTGATGAACGACTTCCAGACCCTGGTCAGCGACACCGAGCGGTTGCTGGAACACACCGCCACATTGGCCGGTGATCAGGCGGATGAGTTGCGCGAACAGATCCACGACAGCCTGCTGCGTGCACGCGAAACCTTGAAACTGACTGAAGACTCCCTGCGCGAACGCGGCAAGGCCGCCGTCACCGCCACTGAAGACTATGTTCAGGCCAACCCATGGCAATCGGTCGGGATCGCGGCCGGCGTGGGTTTCCTGATCGGTCTGCTGGCAACACGGCGCTGATTATGGCGATCGGTGAATCCGGCTCGTCCGCGACGGGCCCAAGCTCCTCATCGCGGCGCCTGGGTGCCGCTTTCCTTGGACTGCTGCACAGCCATGTCGAACTGTTCGGCATCGAATTGCAGGAACAAAAAGCCCGCACCGTCAGCCTGCTGCTGTTCGCAGGCCTGGCGCTGGTGTTTGCCTTGCTGTTGCTGGTGGGGTTGTCGACGCTGGTTTTGATCCTGTTTTGGGACACCTATCGCCTGCCCGCCATCATCGGGCTCTGCGTGTTCTACACCCTCGCGGCCATCTTCTGCGCGATGCGCTTGAGAGCAGCGATTTTCGATGAATCCTCGCCCTTCAATGGCACCCTGGAAGAACTGGCCAACGATCGGGAGCGTCTGCTGCCATGAGCCTGCCTGAACTGCCTCACAACAGCTCGCGCACGGAAATGCGCAAGGCGCTGATCCGTCTGCGCATGGAAATGCATCGCCAGGAAATCCGTCACGAATCCGCGCAACTGCTGCAACCCTTGCAACGTGTGCGCGGGATGACGCAAAACCTGCAAGACGGCTTCGGCATCAAGCACGCCCCGCTCTGGGGCGTAGCGGCCGTGACCCTGCTGGGCTTTTTGACCGGCAAGGGCGCCAAGAGCGGTGGCGTCAGCAGCCTGACTCGACTGGTTCGGCTAGGCACCACGCTGGGGCCGCTGATCAAGCTGATCCTGCAAGGCAACTCGCCCAAACACTGAAGCCACTAGCTGGCTGCATTCTTGCAACATCACCGGGATGAACCTCTTTATCGAGGGGTTCAAACCTGCACGCCTACCCGGCATCAGGTTCAATCCAAAAACAAGACCTTACTAAGGAGGCCTCGTGATCGACGGGCAACCGCTCGCCTGCTTTCAGCCGTTCATCGATACCGCCACCGGCCGTATCGCCGGCGTCGAAGCACTGGGCCGACTGCGTCAGGCCGACGGTCAATTGGCCTCGGTGGGTCCACTGTTCGCCGACCCGAGAACACCCGCCATCGCCCTGCGTCGCCTGGACCGCCAGATCCGCGATAACGCCCTGAGCCGTTTGCATGAAGCGCCCCCGGAGTGGTTTCTCAGCCTGAACATGTCACCGCGCTGGATCAGTCGCTTGCGTGCAGACCAGGCACTGCCGAGCCTCAAGCAATTGAGCCGGCACGGCGTCGACCCGCAGCGAATTGTGTTCGAGATCACTGAACTGGGCGGTGACATTCAGCGTCTGGCCGACGTGGTGGCGCGATACCGACACGCCGGCGCGCGAATCGCCATCGATGATTTCGGTGCCGGTTACTCACAGCTTGATCGCGTGCTGGCCCTGCAACCGGACATTCTCAAGCTCGACATGCGACTGTTCCAGGCCGCGGCGTTGGGCGGCCCCAGCAGCGACGTGGTCAAGGCCCTGGCGCAAATGGCGGAGAAAACCGGGTGCTGGATCATTGCCGAAGGGGTGGAAACCGAGGCTCAACTGAATTTTGCCCTGGAGTGCGGATCGCGCTATGTGCAGGGTTTTCTGTTTGCCCGCGCGCAAGCAGACTTCTTCGCCACAGACGCCTTCGTCAAGCGCTTTGCCCAGCTGCGTCAGCGCTATGTACAGCAGAAACTGGCTGAGCGCGGTCGCCTGATGATCATGCGCCAGCAACTTTGCGAGCTGATGGCGATTCTGCAAGCCTGGGCCCAGGCCAGCGCGCCGCTCAGCGCATTGCCACAATTGGACGCCTTTCCCTGGCTCTTGCGTTTCTATCAATGCGACCGCCACGGCACTCAACTGACGCCCAACCTCGAATGGCGTAACAGCGGCTGGGAAGCCGACGATCGCTACCTGGGCCATAACTGGTCATGGCGTCCGTACTTTTATCATTTGCTGGCGGAGGGTTGGGATGAGCGCCGACTGACGCTTTCCAACACTTACCGCGACGCCACCAGCAACCAGTACTGCCTCACCGCCGGGCAATTTTTCGCCAACGGCGAGCGACTGCTGCTCATCGACATCGACGCTGCGGGGCTGTAGTTCCGCTTGCAGGTCCTGACGCGAACCGGGAAGCTTAAGGCATCAGTCACCTGACGGAGAGAATCAGCCTTGGATTGGCAAACCCTGCTTACCCGCGAACGCCTCGGAAAGCCGCTGCACAGCCCGGAAGAACTCGGCCGCAGCCCTTTCCACAAAGACCACGACCGCATCATTTTCTCGGGAGCGTTTCGCCGCCTCGGACGCAAGACCCAGGTGCATCCGGTCACCAGCAACGATCACATCCACACGCGCCTGACCCACTCGCTGGAAGTCAGTTGCGTCGGCCGCTCGCTGGGCATGCGTGTCGGTGAAACCATCCGCAGCGCCCTGCCCGACTGGTGCGAACCCAGTGACCTGGGCATGGTGGTGCAATCCGCTTGCCTGGCCCACGACATCGGCAACCCGCCCTTCGGCCACTCCGGCGAAGACGCGATCCGTCACTGGTTCCAACAGGCCGCCGGCCGCGGCTGGCTGGATGCAATGAGCGAAGCCGAACGCAATGACTTCCTCAACTTCGAAGGCAACGCCCAAGGTTTCCGGGTGCTCACCCAACTTGAGTACCATCAGTTCGATGGCGGTACCCGGCTGACCTACGCCACGCTGGGCACTTACCTGAAATACCCATGGACGGCCATGCACGCCGATTCGCTGGGTTACAAAAAGCACAAATTCGGCTGCTATCAAAGTGAACTGCCGCTGCTGGAGCAGATCGCCCATAAACTCGGCCTGCCGCAGCTCGAAGATCAGCGCTGGGCCCGCCATCCGCTGGTCTATCTGATGGAGGCCGCCGATGACATCTGCTACGCGCTGATCGATCTGGAAGACGGTCTGGAAATGGAGTTGCTGGAGTACGCTGAAGTCGAGTCCCTGTTGCTGGACCTGGTCGGCGACGATCTGCCGGAAACCTATCGCCTGCTCGGCCCGCGTGATTCGCGCCGACGCAAACTGGCGATTCTGCGCGGCAAAGCCATCGAACACCTGACCAACGCCGCCGCCCGCGCTTTTGTCGAGCAACAGGATGCATTGCTGGCCGGTACACTGCCCGGTGATCTGGTGGAGCACATGCACGGTCCGGCCAAGCGTTGCGTACTGAATGCCAAGGACATGGCGCGCAAGAAAATCTTTCAGGACAAGCGCAAGACCCTGCACGAAATCGGTGCCTATACCACGCTGGAAATCCTGCTCAACGCCTTCTGCGGCGCAGCCCTGGAACAGCACAACGGGCGGGCGCCTTCGTTCAAGAGCCGTCGCATCCTCGATTTGCTGGGTAACAACGCGCCAGACCCTCACGGGCCATTGCACACGTCGTTCCTGCGCATGATTGACTTCATCGCCGGCATGACCGACAGCTATGCCAGCGAAATGGCCCTGGAGATGACCGGTCGTTCGAGCCACTGACGAGAGCAGGTTGATCAGCCATTACGCCGCCTGAAATGGCTGATCAGCCTCCCAACGCCCAAGTGCACTCAACGCTCGCTGAATCGCCCTACACCTCACGTCGAGCAAGCTGATCGATAACTCGGAATACTCGCGAAATAATCACGCGTCCCAGAGACGAAGCGTGAGTAACTCCATGTTCAAAGACGACCTGCGCATCCTGCTGGTGGAAGATCATCCCTTTCAACTCAGGGCAACTCAGTACCTGCTTGAAAGTTACGGTTTCACTCAACTGACCACCACCGACAGTGCCAAAGGCGCGTTGCAGCAAATGTTCAGGGCTGTGCAACCGTTCGATATTCTATTGTGCGATCAGTGTTTGCCCGACCTTCCGGGACTTGATCTTGTCCGGTTCGCCAGTCAGCGAGGAATGATCAGGCAGGCCATACTGTTAAGCAGTCTGAGTTGTACAGAACTTGATGACATTGAGAAAACAGCCCACGAGCACGGGCTACCCTTACTTGGTTATTTGATCAAGCCCTTGAAACAATCCGAATTCAGAAACTTATTGACCTTGGCCTCACTATAAAAACAGCACAACTGCGATAACTATTTATCAACACACAACTTGAAAACAACAAACAAAAACTTCCAACAGGCAGGTTGATCACACGCAACTTCCAGCCATCTTCATTAAAAACCTAGTTGATTCGTAGCCCCTTTCCTATTCGTTTGTAGGATTTTTCCTATATTGCTGCTTGTGGTCCGTCAGTTCATGCGTCCCCTCAACTATCTGAGCTAAGGTGCGCGCTTTATTAGAGCTCGTATGGGATTTGATTATGAACTCCGTTTTTATTGTCGACGATCACCCCGTCATCCGTCTTGCCGTCCGAATGTTGCTGGAGCACGAAGGCTACAAAGTCGTCGGCGAAACCGACAATGGGGTCGATGCCATGCAGATGGTTCGCGAATGCATGCCCGACCTGGTCATTCTCGATATCAGTATTCCGAAACTGGATGGCCTCGAAGTTCTCGCCCGCTTCAACGCAATGAGTACCCCCCTTAAAACACTGGTATTAACTGCACAGTGCCCGACACTTTTCGGTATTCGCTGCATGCAGTCCGGTGCTTCAGGTTATGTATGCAAACAGGAAGACCTGAGTGAACTGGTAAGTGCTATCAAAGCAGTATTGTCCGGTTACAACTACTTCCCGAGCCAGGCCCTGAACCCTGTTCGCGGCGATGAGGTGCGCTGTGCAGAACTGGAACTGTTCAAGTCAGTCAACGACCGAGAGCTGATGGTGTTGCAACTTTTTGCCCAGGGCCGCACCAACAAGGAAATTGCCAAAGGCATGTTTCTCAGCAACAAGACTGTGAGCACCTACAAAAAAAGACTCATGCAAAAACTCAGAGCCAAATCCCTGGTTGAACTCATCGAGATGGCAAAACGTAACGCATTGGTGTGAGACACAGGATGCCCAGTCGCATAAAGGATTATCTGCTACTCATGGCCGCCGTATGCCTGACCTCTTCGGTGCTTGCCGCACAGCCAGCCAGCGAGCACTACAACCTGCTCAGTCGCTCAACGGCCGGACACCTGGACGTCCAACTGGATCAAGCACAACAACAATGGATCAGCGGTAAACGGCAACTGATTCTCGGCACGTCAGCGCCGGACTACCCACCTTTCGACCTGACCGTCAGCGGCCAGGATTACGAAGGTTTCACCGCCGATTACGCGGGCCTCCTCGGCAAGGCCATCGGTTTGCCGATCAAGGTGCAGCGCTTCGCGTCCCGAGGGGCTGCGATCAAGGCGCTCGAAAAAGGCGAGGTCGATCTGCTCGGCACCGCCAATGGCTTCGAGGCTCACAACGCCGATATCGTGCTTTCAACCCCCTACGCCGTGGACCAGCCGGTTCTGGTGACACGGGAAGGAGAAACCCGATCCCTGACCGACGGCCTCGCCGGTCTGCGGTTGAGCATGGTGTATCACTATTTGCCGCTGGAGGAAGTCCGGGCCCTGTATCCCAAAGCCGTTATCACGTCTTATCCGTCCTATCAGAATGCAATTAATGCCGTGGCTTTCGACCAGGCTGACGTCTTCCTCGGCGACACCATCTCGACCCACTACATGATCAACAAGGGTTACCTGAACAATATCCGCATGGCCAACTTCGGCAAACACGAGGCCCACGGATTCAGTTTTGCCGTGCACAAAGACAACCCGGAACTGCTCGCAATCATCAACGCGATGCTCATGGCCATCCCCGCCAGCGAACGGGAAAACATTGCCGAACGCTGGAGTGCCGGCAGCGACATCCTGCTCACCGACCAGAAACTGCAGCTCACCCACCTCGAAGAACGCTGGCTCGCGCAACATCCGGTGGTGCGCGTGGTGGTCAATGAAGCCTATGCACCGCTGACGTTTTTCGACAGCGATGGCAACTTTCGCGGCGTTACCGCAGACCTGCTCGAACTGATCAGATTGCGTACCGGCCTGCGCTTCGACATCCGACGCAGCCGAAGCGATGACGAGATGATCAAACAGATCAAAGACCATCAGGCCGACGTGATCGCTGCCCTGCTCCCCAGCGATGAACGTGAAACGATCCTGAACTTCACCCGTCCCTATCTGCAAAACTCCTTTGTGTTGCTGACGCGCAAAGCCGCCGACAGCCCGACCAACCTTGAGCAACTGCAAGGCAAGCGCCTGACTATCGCCCAAGGCAACCCACTGGTGGATTACCTGCGCCGCGAGTTCCCGCGAATCAAGCTGATAGAGACGCCAGACACGTTCAGCGCGGTTGAGTTGCTCGCCGAAGGCAAAGCGGAAGGTGCGGTGAACTCTCTGGTGATCGCCAACTACTTCATGTCATCGCGTCTCTTTGAACACACGCTTCAGATCAGTACCAGCATCGGCACCCGCCAGGCCGCGTTCTCGCTGGCGACCGGGCAAGACGCCAAAGAACTCAACGCCATCCTCAACAAGGCGCTGCTGAGCATCGCGCCGGAAGAGCTTGGCATCATCAACAGCCGCTGGCGTGGCTATTCGGCTTCATCGCAAAGTACCTGGCGCAACTACCAGCGATTGTTCTATCAGATCGTTATCGGTGCCGGCGTACTGCTGCTGATTTCCGCTGCCTGGAACGCTTACATGCGTCGTCAGATCAAACAACGTCAGGCGGCTGAGCGTGCGTTGAACGATCAATTGCGTGAACGGCGGCAACTGTTCGACGAGCTGCGCTGCGCGAAAGATCGCGCCGATGAAGCCAACCGGGCCAAAAGCACGTTCCTGGCGACCATGAGCCATGAGATCCGCACCCCGATGAATGCCGTCATCGGCATGCTCGAACTGACGCTGAGACGGATCGATCGCAACCATCCGGATCGCCCGGCCATCGACGTGGCGTACAACTCAGCGAAGGACCTGCTGGCACTGATCGGGGACATTCTCGACATCGCCCGCATCGAATCCGGGCGCTTGAGCCTGAGCCCGCAACACGTCAATCCGCTTGAAATCATCGGCTCGGTTGCAAGGATCTTCGATGGGCTGGCCCGCCAGAAAAACCTCGATCTGCGACTTGAGTTCAACCCGGCCAACCCGCCCGTCGGTGTCCTGCTGGACCCAATGCGTTTCAAGCAGGTGCTGTCGAATCTGGTCAGCAACGCCATTAAATTCACCGAGCAAGGCGAGGTCAGAATCACCGTTGAGTTGCTCCCGGGCACCGAGCCCGGGCACATCCGGATGCTGTTGCTGGTTGAGGACAGCGGCATCGGTATCAGCGAACAGGATCAGCAACGCCTGTTCGAACCTTTCGCCCAGGCCAATGACCAAGGGCAGGCCGGCAGAGGCGGCGCCGGGTTGGGTCTGGTGATCAGCCGAAGCCTGTGCGAAATGATGGGCGGCAGCCTGCATTTGAGCAGCCAGCCGGGGGTAGGCACGCAGGTTCAGGTTTCGCTGCACCTGGCCACAGTGCCCGTCGAACAGGTGCCGAAAGCTGCCGAAGTGCCCATCCACACGACGACGCCCTTGAACGTTCTGGTGGTCGACGATCACCCGGCCAATCGCTTGCTGATGTGTCAGCAACTGGAGTTTTTGGGGCATCGATTCAGCGTCGCAGAGGACGGCGAAGCTGGACTGGAAGCGTGGAAAAACGGGCTGTTCGACCTGGTGATTGTCGATTCCAACATGCCGGTCATGAACGGATACGAGCTGACCCGCGCCATTCGCCGCCATGAACAGCATTCGAAACGACCGCCCTGCACCGTGCTCGGCTTCACCGCCAACGCACAGCCCGAAGAGTTACTGCGCTGCAAACAAGCCGGGATGGACGACTGCCTGTTCAAGCCACTGACGCTGACCGCGTTGAGCGAATGGGTGGCCGGCATCAAACCGCCCGTTCGCGATCCCGCCTTCAGCCTGCAAGGTCTGCACCTGTTGACCGGTGGCAATCCCGTGATGGACAGGCGATTGTTGACCGAGCTGCAGAGCAGTAACCGCCAGGACCTGCTAGCGCTGCGGGCATTATCCCGGTCAAAAGACCCGCGGGCTTTTCTCGACATCGCCCACAAAATCAAGGGCGCCGCGCGCATTGTCCAGGCCACCCGTTTGATGGACAGCTGCGAGGCGCTTGAGCAGGTCTGCCTTGGCGTCTTCCATCAAGAAGAAGTGGCGCAATGCTGCAAAGCCATGGAGCGCGCCATGCTTGAACTGGAACAGGCATTGCAGCAACAAATTGGGCAAAACGACAAAAGCAGAATGACGGAGCCTTAACTATGCTTGGGCGCTGAGCAGTGTGTTAAACATCATGGAGAGACCCCGCAATGACCAGCCCACTGCGCCCGGATCAACGACGGTTTCCCCTGCACGTCCATATCAGCGTGATGTTCACCTTCCTGTTGTTGCTGACTGGCGTGGTGCTGGGCATTTTCAACTATGGGCAAACCACGCAAATCATTCTGTCCAGCAGTGAGAAGCTCTTCGAGCGCATCGAGCAAGATGTCCGCCTGGACCTGCACGCCACCTATGAGCCCATTCGCCATCTGTTGAGCCTGTTGGTGTTCAACCCGGCGGCGCAAGCACCTGACCTGGAGCAGCGCCTGGCATTACTCAAACCCTTCAGCCAGTCGCTCAAGGACAATCCTGACCTGGCCTCGCTGTATCTGGGTTACGACAACGGTGATTTCTTCATGGTTCGCCCCTTGCGAACCGCCACCCTGAAAGCGCTGCTCAAGGCCCCGGACAAAGCGGTTTATCAAGTCTGGAGCATCGAGCAAAACCGCGGCCCGGTGCATTCCCAGTCATTGTTTTTCGATCAGGACCTGAACCTCCTCAGCCGTCACGACAACCCCGACGACACCTACGATCCGCGCACCCGCGCCTGGTACTCCAGCGCTCGCGGCGACAGCGATCAGATCACCACCGAGCCCTACCTCTTTTTCTCCACCCGCAATATCGGCACCACCCTCGCCCGGCGCAGCGGCGAGCACGCCATCATGGGCGCCGACCTGACCCTGGCGGAACTGTCCGCGACGCTGGCCAAGCACGTTGTAACCCCCAATACCGAAATCGTGCTGTTCGATGCCCAGGGCAATGCCATCGCATACCCCGACAGCAACAAACTGATCGTCGACGATCAGACCGCACGCTTGAGCAAGGCTGCCGACCTGAGTCCCGGCCTCGGCGCATTGCTGAACAACCCGCCAACAGGCAATCGGCTGAGGGCCGCCGGCCGGCAGTGGATCGTTGCCCGCAGCAGCATGCAGGAAGGTGGTCCGCAGGGGCTGCAACTGGCGCTGCTGGTGCCGGAAGACGAATTGCTCGCCGATGCGTACCGCATGCGTTGGCAGGGCGCGCTGATTACGCTGGCCACGTTGCTTTTGTGCCTGCCCTTGGGCTGGTTGACCTCCAGAATTCTGGTCACCCCCCTGCGCGCTCTGGTGCAGGAAGCCGATGCGATTCGCAGTTTCAATTTCAAATTTCCGGCCTCCCGTCGCTCTCCGGTACTCGAAGTCGACCAACTGAGCGTGTCGATGGCGCGCATGAAAGACACCCTGGCGAGTTTTTTCCGGATCACCGACAGCCTGAGCGCCGAGACCCGGTTTGCCCCCTTGCTGGAAAGGGTGTTGTTCGAAACCGTGAAAATCGGACAGGCCCAGGCGGGCCTGATCTATCTGCGGGAAAATGACGGCGATCGCATGACACCTCATGGCCTGGTCATCAACGACATTTCACAGGCATTGCCCTCATTCGACATTCGCAGCCATGAACTCCAGGACCCACAGAGCCCTGCCTGGCTACAGCAGCTGTCGCATGCCGACAACGTGGTCACCAGTCTCGGTTTCGAACAGGTGGGGGATTTGCAGAAAGTGTTGCTGACGATGGAATGCCCGCGGGTGCATCTGATCGGTATCCGCCTGCACAATCGCCATAACGAAACCGTGGGCCTGCTGGTCCTGTTGCTGGCGGACAGCGGCGATCAAAGTGATCTGGAAAAGCTTCGTCCGGACCGTATCGCGTTCCTTCAGGCGGTGTCCGGCGCGGCCGCCGTGAGTATCGAAAGTCAGCGCCTGCAAGCCAAACAAAAACAGCTGCTGGACGCGTTCATTCAACTGCTGGCCGGTGCCATCGACGCGAAAAGCCCTTACACCGGCGGCCATTGTCAGCGAGTGCCGGCGCTGACGTTGATGCTCGCCCAGGCTGCCGCGGCGAGTCAGGACCCGGCCTTCAGCAGTTATCAACCGACCGAGGACGAGTGGGAGGCGCTGCACATCGCCGCCTGGCTACATGACTGCGGCAAGGTCACCACGCCGGAGTACGTGGTCGATAAAGCCACCAAGCTGGAAACACTGAACGACCGCATCCACGAAATCCGCACCCGCTTCGAAGTGCTCAAGCGCGATGCCTGGATCAGCTACTGGCAAGCCATTGCTCAGGGCGGTGACGAGCAGCACCTGGCGGAACTGCGCGATGCCACTCTGGCGGCGCTGGACGATGATTTCGCGTTTGTTGCCCGCTGCAATCTGGGCGGCGAGGCGATGGCCGAGTCCGATTTGCAACGCCTGCGCAACCTGGCCCAGCGCACCTGGACCCGAACCCTTGATGACCGGTTGGGCGTTTCCTGGGAAGAGAACCGGCGTCAGGCGCGAACATCGGCGCCGACCCTGCCGGTCAGCGAGCCGCTGCTGGCGGACAAACCGGAGCACCTGTTCGAACGCGCCGAAGGCGAGCTGATGCCGGAAGACAATCCCTGGGGGTTCAAACTCGATGTGCCCCGCTACAAGTACAACCGGGGCGAGCTCTACAACCTGAGCATCGCCCGAGGCACGTTGACGCGCGAGGAGCGTTACATCATCAATCACCACATGGTGCAGACGATCCTGATGCTCAACCACCTGCCCTTCCCCGGCCACCTCAACAACGTCGCGGAAATCGCCGGCGGCCACCACGAAAAAATGGACGGCACCGGTTATCCAAAACAGTTGAAGCGCGAGGAAATGAGCCTGCCGGCGCGGATGATGGCGATTGCCGATATTTTCGAAGCGCTGACCGCCGCCGATCGTCCCTACAAGAAAGCCAAGCCGTTGAGCGAAGCACTGGGCATCATGGCCACCATGTGCCGTGACGCCCACATCGACCCGGAGCTGTTCAGGCTGTTCATCAACGCCGAAATCTACCGGCAATACGCCGAGCGATTTCTCGATCCGCAACAGATCGATGCCGTAGACCCGCCAGGCCTGCTGGCCAAGGCAGGCTTGAGGGCGTGATCAGCAGTCGGTCAGGCGCAGGAAGATGGCCGCCAGTTTTTCAATCCCGGCTTGATCGTGTTCGGTGAAGCGCGCCAGTTTCGGGCTGTCGAGGTCCAGCACGCCGATCAGGCGGCCGTCCTTGACCAGCGGCACAACCAGTTCGCTGTTCGATGCGCTGTCGCAGGCGATGTGCCCGGGAAAGGCGTGCACGTCTTCGACCAACTGAGTCTGCAACGTCGCCGCCGCTGTCCCGCACACGCCACGACCGAACGGGATGCGCACGCAAGCGATCTGCCCCTGGAACGGACCCAGCACCAGCTCTTCATTGCGATTGAGGTAGAAACCGGCCCAGTTCAAGTCGTCGAGCTGGTTGTACAGGAACGCGGAAAACTGTGCGGCGTTGGCGATAAAATCACGCTCGTCCGCCAACAAGGATTCCAGTTGTGCGTGCAGCATGCCGTAGCCTTCAAGGCCTTGGCCGCTTTGTTGTAAATCGATCATGCCTTGTGCTCCAACAGCTTCAGCCCGACCCAATAGCGGGCAAATTGATAGGCGCAACGTCCGTTGCGATTGCCTCGGCCGGTGGCCCAGCGCACCGCGAGGATGTCCAGTTCTTCGTCACGCTGCCACTTCAGGCCGGCCTTGTCGGCCAACTGACCGATCCAGTGCTCGACCACATTGAGGAAGTGTTCCTGCGTAAACGGATAGAACGACAGCCACAGGCCGAAACGGTCCGACAGCGCGATCTTGTCTTCCACAGCCTCGCTGGGGTGCAATTCGCCGTCGACCCTTTTCCAGTTTTCGTTATCGCTTTCCTTTTCCGGCACCAGGTGGCGACGGTTGGAAGTGGCGTACAGCAAAACGTTGTCCGGCGCCTGTTCGAGAGAGCCGTCGAGCACGCTCTTGAGCACGCGATAATCGCCCTCGCCCGCCTCGAACGACAGGTCATCGCAGAACAGCACGAAACGTTGGGGCAGTTTGGCGATTTGCTCGACCACACGCGGCAAGTCGGCCAAGTGATCGCGTTCGATCTCGATCAGTCGCAGACCGGTCTTGGCGTGTTCGGCCAGCAGCGCGCGCACCAGCGACGATTTACCGGTGCCACGCGAGCCCCAGAGCAACGCGTGGTTGGCTGGCATGCCGTCGAGGAATTGTTGAGTGTTTCGACCCAGTTGCTCTACTTGGCGGTCAACACCGATCAGGTCGGACAGCCGCGTATCGAGGCTGACCTGCAGCGGCAGCAGAAAACCGCTGCGCCCTTCCCGCTGCCAGCGTGCGGCCAGGCAATGCGTCCAGTCGATGGCTTGCCGAGGTGCGGGCAAGAGCGGTTCGATACGGGCCAGAACGGCATCGGCGCGTTCAAGAAAAGCATTCAATCGGGAATCCACGTCTTCTCCTCGGGCACGTTCACAGTAATGATGGCGCTACAGCGACGAAATACAGCATTCACAGACGTGTTCATCCCGTGCACAAGGGCTCGCGAGAACATCGGTATCCATGCATGATCGACTATGCTTGAGCAGCGAAGGGAAACGGAAGTGGTTCGACACCCCATGGATATCAAGTTCACCAACCGGCTGTCCTACAAGCAAGCCCGGCTTACCGTGCTGGTCGGTTTCATTCTGGGTACGCTGCTCAGCCTGCTGCAAATAGGCATCGATTATGCCAGTGAAGACGCCTCCATCAACCGTGAAATAGTGTCTTTGCTGGAAATCAGCCATAACCCCGCTTCGCGCATTGCCTACAACATCGACGCCGAACTCGCCCAGGAACTGACCCTGGGCCTGCTGCGTTCACCGGCGATCATCGCTGCGCAACTGACCGACAACAACGGCTCGGTGCTCGCCAGTGTCAAGCGCCCGCCATCGCAGAGCAGCTATCGGGTGATCAGCGACTTTCTGTTCGGTGCCAACCGAGCGTTCGAAGACCGGCTGTATCTGGATCACTTGCCCAACGAATCCCTCGGCACCTTGCGCCTGGAAGTCGACACCTATTCTTTCGGCAACCGCTTCCTGCGTCGGGCCGAAGTGACCCTGCTCAACGGCTTTGCCCGCAGCCTGATCCTGACCGGCATCCTGCTGGCGCTGTTCTATGTGATGCTGACCAAACCGCTGGTGCGGGTTATCCGCGAACTCAGCAGCCGCGATCCGCGCAGTGTCGAACCGACCTGGCTGGAGTATCCGAGCGGGCATAAAAACGATGAGATCGGCGTGCTGGTCAAGGTTGCCAACCAGCAATTCGAGAACATTGCCACTGAAATCCAGCAGCGGCGCAACGCTGAAAACCGTTTGACCGATTACCTCGGGCAACTGGAAAACATCGTGTCGGCGCGCACCGCCGAACTCAAGGCGATCAACAGCCGGCTCAGCCAGTCCAACCAGGAACTGGAAGTCGCGCGCAGCACCGCCCTGGACATGGCCGAGGCACGCTCGGTTTTTCTCGCCAACATGAGCCACGAGATCCGTACGCCCCTCAATGGCTTGCTGGGGATGATCGCGCTGTCCCTCGACGGCCCGCTCAATGCCGAGCAACAGCAACAACTGTCTATCGCCCATGACTCGGGCAAAGTGCTGGTGGAGTTGCTCAACGATATTCTCGACCTGTCGAAATTCGACGCCGGTCAGCTTGAACTCGAACACATTCCGTTCGACCTCGGTTCGCTGATCGAGGACACCGCCAACCTGCTGTCGCAAAACGCGGCGCCAAGCGTCGAACTGACGTGCCTGATCGAACCGACATTCCCGGCGCTGGTGCTCGGTGACCCGACCCGGGTCCGGCAGATCGTCAGCAACCTGTTGTCCAACGCCCTCAAATTCACCCGTTTCGGCCGGGTCGATGTGCGCCTGTCGACGTACGAAGACGGCGTCAGAATCGAAGTCTGCGACACTGGCATCGGCATCGCCCAGGACGCTCAGGTCAAGATTTTCCAGCCATTCACCCAGGCCGGCGCCGGCATTACCCGACAGTTTGGCGGCACCGGGCTGGGGCTGGCGCTGACTTACAACCTCTGCGAAGCCATGCAGGGGCGCCTCACCATCAGCTCGGAAGCCGGTTTCGGCAGCCAGTTCTGCGCCGACCTGCCGCTGCCGAGCCACACCCGCGCCTTCGCCCCGGCCACGCTGCACGGCAAGGTGATCGCGATCACCACCGGCAGCAGCGGCCTGGCGGAACTGTTGAAGAGTCTGTTGCCGGGTTGGGGGCTCGACTATCAGCAGCGTTCGATCGATGACGCGATGATTGGTCTGAAGTCCGACGTGGTCATCACCGATTGCCCGGAATGCCTGTTTCGCCTGCGCCCCACCTGTACCGCACCGATTCTGCTGGTGACCGCTTACGGCAGTTTCATGCCCAGCGAACAGGCCAGCGCCCTGGCGCCGTTACAACAACAGGCCCGTCCTCTGGCGCGCAATGCGCTGTACCAGACACTGCGGCGAGTGTTGCAGCCGGAAATCAACACCATCAACGATGCGCGACTGGAGGCGCTCACTCCCCAGCGCCGCGGACGGGTGCTGCTGGTGGAGGATAATCCGGTCAATCAATTGGTGGCCAAGGGCATGCTCGGCAAACTCGGCTGCGAGGTGATTGTCGCCGCTCACGGCGGCGAGGCTCTGGATCAACTGGAGCAAAGCGAATTCGATCTGGTGCTGATGGACTGCAACATGCCGGTGATGGACGGCTACGAAGCCAGTCGGCAAATCCGTCGCAGCGGTCGCTGGCCGCAATTGCCCATCGTCGCCCTGACCGCCAACGCCATGTCCGAAGAACGCGAACGCTGCCGTGCGGCGGGCATGAGCGATTACCTGGCCAAACCTTTCCGCCGGGAAGAACTGGCCGCCCTGCTGGACCTGTGGATGCCCGCTACGACAGTGCCTTGATTTGTCCCAACAAGTGGTCAAGGCCCTCGCGCAGATCATTCAAGCGATCCAGATCGACACCGCTGTCACACAACAGTCGGGCTTTGAGCGGCCCGACCTGATCGCGCAACGCCTTGCCCGTGGGCGACAGGCTCAGGTGCACTTCACGCTCATCCCGCGCTGAACGCTGACGCTGCACCAGTTGCAGTTGTTCAAGTCGCTTGAGCAGCGGCGTCAACGTGCCGGAATCCAGCGCCAGGCGCTCGCCCAACGCCTTGACCGTCGGCTGCTCCGGCGCCGCCTCCTGCCATTCCCACAAAACCAGCATCGCCAGGTATTGCGGGTACGTCAGGCCGAGCTGATCGAGCATCGGCTTGTAAGCGCGGATCACCGCCCGGGAAGCGGCGTACAGCTTGAAGCAGAGCTGGCTGTCGAGCTTCAGGGAATCGACGGACAAGGTATTCATTTGAGCAGGGCTTCGATCTCGCGGCTGAGGTCTTGCGGCTTGGTCGCGGGAGCGAAGCGCTTGACCAGTTGGCCGTCCTTGCCGATCAGGAATTTGGTGAAGTTCCACTTGATGCCCTGAGAACCCAGAACACCCGGTGCGCGTTTTTTCAGCTGCACGAACAGCGGGTGGGCGTCGGCACCGTTAACGTCGATCTTTTTGAACAGCGGAAAGCTGACACCGAAGTTCAGTTCACAGAACTCGGAAATCGCGCCTTCATTGCCCGGCTCCTGCTTGCCGAACTGGTTGCACGGGAAACCGAGCACCACCAGCCCTTGATCCTTGTAGGTCTGCCACAGTTCTTCCAGCCCTTTGTATTGCGGCGTGAAGCCACATTTGCTCGCGGTGTTGACCACCAGCACCGCTTTGCCGGCGTAATCCGCCAGGGTCTTTTTCTCACCCTTGATGGTGGTGCAAGGGATGCTCAGCAGGTTGTCGCTCATGATTCGGACTCTCGAATGAAAGAAGATGAGGTAAACATAGCGAGCAATTGAATTGTGTGCAATTTAATTAATCGATCCTGGGAGCACATCCGAACTGTAGGAGCCGGCTTGCTGGCGATGGCGACCTTGATTCATGCATCGCCGATGCGGACGCCTTCGCCGGCAAGCCTGGCTCCTACGGGTATTTCGGTGAACCGTTTACGAACGTGGAACGAGATCCAGGCACACAGAGTTGATGCAATACCGCAGGCCGGTCGGCGGCGGGCCATCCGGGAACACATGCCCCAGGTGCGCATCGCATTTGGCGCAGACCACTTCGGTACGGATCATGCCGTGGCTGACATTACGGATTTCAGTCATGGCGCTGTCGCCGATCGGCGCATAGAAACTCGGCCAGCCGCAGCCAGAGTCAAATTTGGTTTTTGAGTCGAACAGCGGCTCATTGCAGCAGATGCAGTGGTAAACACCGTCGGTTTTGGTGCCGTTGTACTTGCCGGAAAACGGCCGTTCGGTGCCCTTGAGGCGGCAAACGTTGTACTGCTCCGGATCGAGCATGGCCTTCCATTCTTCCAGGGTTTTTTCCAACTTTTCCATCATCACACCTCAGCAGCTGAAAAAGCCCGATCTGTACCTTTTCCACGGATCGGGCGGCACGTATGATTGCGCCTCGTCAAACGCCAGTCTGGCAGCCAGACCACGCGCATTCAAACGGATTTATGGGTGCTGCCTCTCAAGGCGCCAGGCCTGTGTGAATACGCAGGATTCCCAGTACGGTAGTTCATACACCGCCTGGATCGTTCATTTTCGGGAACACATCGCCATGCAGGTCAGCAAATCGAACAAGCTCGCCAACGTCTGCTACGACATTCGCGGCCCAGTGCTCAAGCACGCCAAACGCCTGGAAGAGGAAGGCCATCGCATCCTCAAGCTGAACATCGGCAACCCGGCGCCTTTTGGTTTCGAAGCGCCGGATGAAATCCTCCAGGACGTGATCCGCAACCTGCCGACCGCCCAGGGCTACAGCGATTCCAAAGGCCTGTTCAGCGCGCGTAAAGCCGTCATGCAGTACTACCAACAGAAGCAGGTAGAAGGCGTCGGCATTGAAGACATTTACCTGGGCAACGGCGTTTCCGAGCTGATCGTGATGTCGATGCAAGCGCTGCTCAACAACGGCGACGAAGTGTTGGTGCCGGCTCCGGACTACCCGCTGTGGACCGCCGCCGTGAGCCTGTCGGGCGGCAACCCGGTGCATTACCTGTGCGACGAGCAGGCCAACTGGTGGCCCGACCTGGCCGACATCAAGGCCAAGATCACCCCGAACACCAAGGCCCTGGTGATCATCAACCCGAACAACCCGACCGGTGCGGTGTATTCGAAGGAAGTCCTGCTGGGCATGCTGGAACTGGCCCGTCAGCACAACCTGGTGGTGTTTTCCGACGAGATCTACGACAAGATTCTGTACGACGATGCCGTGCACATTTGCACCGCGTCTCTGGCCCCGGACCTGCTGTGCCTGACCTTCAACGGCCTGTCCAAGTCCTATCGCGTGGCCGGTTTCCGTTCTGGCTGGATTGCTATCTCCGGTCCGAAACATCACGCGCAAAGCTACATTGAAGGCATCGACATGCTGGCGAACATGCGCCTGTGTGCCAACGTTCCGAGTCAGCACGCGATCCAGACCGCCCTCGGGGGTTATCAGAGCATCAACGATCTGGTCCTGCCGCAAGGTCGCCTGCTGGAACAACGCAACCGTACCTGGGAATTGCTCAACGACATTCCCGGTGTCAGCTGCGTCAAGCCGATGGGCGCGCTGTATGCGTTCCCGCGCATCGACCCGAAAGTCTGCCCGATCCACAACGACGAAAAATTCGTGCTCGACCTGCTGCTGTCGGAAAAGCTGCTGGTGGTTCAAGGCACCGCTTTCAACTGGCCATGGCCGGACCACTTCCGCGTCGTGACCCTGCCGCGTGTCGACGACCTGGACATGGCCATCGGACGAATCGGCAACTTCCTCAAATCCTATCGCCAGTAATCGGACTGGCCGCGTGCGACTTTTCCACGAAAGTCGCACGAGGATTAATTCAGCAACATATCTTTAAGCCTCGCCGTACATCCCCACTGCAATCACTGCCCGGTAGCAAGCTTTGTGACCGCGTCCAACAATCACGGGGCTCGCAACGCGAATCGGCTGACAAACACTTCCCCTGCCCACGTCGGAAATGCCCTGCAAGCGACTAGACTGTTGCTGTAGGACACAGTTTGAAATAGTCACCCGGTTGAATAGCCCGTTGCAGCACCTTATATACCCCGCAGTACGCTACATCTTTAGCAAAAGGAGATTTCTACAACCATGATGCGCATCCTGCTGTTTTTGGCCACTAACCTGGCGGTCGTGCTGATTGCCAGCATCACCCTGAGCCTTTTCGGCTTCAACGGGTTCATGGCGGCCAATGGGGTTGATCTCAACCTCAATCAGCTGCTGATTTTCTGTGCGGTCTTTGGTTTCGCCGGCTCCCTGTTCTCGCTGTTCATCTCCAAGTGGATGGCGAAGATGAGCACCAGCACCCAAATCATCACCCAGCCGCGCACACGTCACGAGCAATGGCTGCTGCAAACGGTCGAGCAACTGTCTCGCGAAGCCGGGATCAAGATGCCGGAAGTCGGGATTTTCCCGGCCTACGAGGCGAACGCGTTCGCCACTGGCTGGAACAAGAACGATGCACTGGTCGCGGTCAGCCAGGGCTTGCTCGAGCGATTCTCGCCGGATGAAGTGAAAGCCGTTCTGGCCCACGAAATCGGTCACGTGGCCAATGGCGACATGGTCACCCTGGCGCTGATCCAGGGCGTGGTGAACACCTTCGTCATGTTCTTCGCGCGGATCATCGGCAACTTTGTCGACAAGGTGATCTTCAAGAACGAAGAAGGCCAGGGCATCGCCTACTACATCGCGACCATCGTCGCCGAACTGGTGCTGGGCATTCTGGCCAGCTCCATCGTCATGTGGTTCTCGCGCAAACGCGAGTTCCGTGCCGACGAAGCCGGTGCACGCCTGGCGGGCACCAACGCGATGATTGGCGCACTGCAACGCCTGCGTGCGGAACAAGGGCTGCCGGTGCACATGCCTGACACCCTGAACGCTTTCGGCATCAACGGTGGCATCAAACAGGGGTTCGCCCGCATGTTCATGAGCCACCCGCCGCTGGAAGAGCGTATCGACGCATTGCGTCGTCGGGGCTGACAGGCTCGGCACTAAAAGAAAAGGCCCGCAGTGATGCGGGCCTTTTTTTGTCTGCTTGATTAATGCGGTGTTCATCAGGACCTCTTCGCGGGCAAGCCTCGCTCCTACAGGATTTGTGTCGTTCACATAATCGGCGAATTACACAAAACCTGTAGGAGCGAGGCTTGCCCGCGAAGAGGCTGGTAGAAGCAACATCAATTACCGGGCAGAAACCCGATAAACCCGCTCCTCAAGCCGCGTCACGCCGCTTTCGACGAATTTCCAGCTCTCACCCAGAACGTCCTGATCCTCCAGAATCTTCAACGACCACACAGCCCCGAACAACCGCTGCACTTCATCATCAAGCACGGCAAACGGCGGTCCGTCTTTTTGCGTCTGGTCGTAATCCAGCGTGATCAAAAGCCCCAACGCGTCCTTTGGCAGAATCCGGTTCAAATGAGCCGCGTATTGCTCGCGCATGGCCGGCGGCAGAGCAATCAGTGCCGCCCGGTCGTACAGGCCGGCGCAATCGGCAACATCGCCGGCCGTCAACTCGAAGAAATCACCACACCACAACTCGATCGAGCCTGCTCGATAGACCTTGAAGGGCCCCTGCTCAGTGACGTTCGGGTCAAAGTGATGTTCGCTGAAGAAATCTTCGACAGCCTTTTCCGACAGCTCAATTCCCAGGACTTCATGACCCTGGTGCGCCAGCCACAATAAATCCAGACTTTTCCCACACAACGGCACCAGTACGCGCGCCCCCTCCTCCAGCCCCAATTGCGGCCAGAAACGTTGCAGATAAGGGTTCACCTGCGGCAGATGGAAGCCGATCTGATTCGACTGCCATCGCTTGTGCCAAAACTCCGGCTGCATAAATATCTCCGAAAATTCGATCAAAACACCCTAAAACTTATATTAGATTTAGATCAATGATCTGACTGAAGATGGGCCCATCTTACTCTCAGGAGCTCCTTCATGTTCCCCAGCCTTTACATCTCTCATGGCTCACCCATGCTGGCACTGGAACCCGGTGCCAGTGGGCCGGCCCTCGCGCGCCTGGCTGCCGAATTGCCGAAACCCCGGGCCATCGTGATTGTTTCCGCGCATTGGGAAAGCAATGAATTGCTGGTCAGCGGCAATCCACAGCCTGAAACCTGGCATGACTTCGGCGGCTTTCCCAAGGCGTTGTTCGAGGTGCAATACCCGGCACCCGGCGATCCACAACTGGCCGCTGAGGTTGTCGAGTTGCTGAAACGCAGTGACCTGCCCGCCCGCATCGACAGCAAACGGCCCTTCGACCATGGCGTCTGGGTGCCGTTGTCGTTGATGTACCCGCAGGCGGATGTCCCGGTGGTGCAAGTCTCGCTGCCCACACGCGGCGGTCCTGCGCTGCAAACCCGCGTTGGCCATGCCCTGAGCAGCCTGCGCGAACACGGCGTGCTGTTGATCGGTTCGGGCAGCATCACCCACAACCTGCGCGAACTGGACTGGCACGCCGGACCGGAAAGCGTAGAACCGTGGGCGAAGGTGTTTCGCGACTGGATGATCGAGAAACTTGAGGCCAACGACGAAGCCGCGTTACACGACTATCGCCAGCAAGCACCGAACGCCGTGCGCAACCACCCGAGCGATGAACATTTGTTGCCGTTGTACTTTGCCCGCAGTGCCGGCGGAGCATTCAGCGTCAGCCACCAGGGTTTCACCATGGGCGCGCTGGGCATGGACATTTACCGCTTCGGGTAATGAAAAACCGAGACCTGCGGCGGCCAGGCTCAGACCACATCAACACCGACATGGATCGCATCGTGCCGCCAGAACTCCAGGTCACAATCGATCAAGCGTTCGTGTTGGTCGTAATTGACCCGGGCGATGCGCAATCCCGGACTCCCGACCGACACCCGTAACGCCGCCGCCGCATCCACCGACAACGCCGTCGGTACGATCTCGAAGCGCACCCGCCCGTAATGCAAATCGTAATGCCGCGCGTACAGCTCGGTGATCGACTGATTCAGATCAAACTCCAGAATCCCCGGGAAATACTGCGGATTGAGGTAGTGCTCCACGTACAACACCAGCCGCTCATCAATTCGCCGCGCGCGGCAAATCTGAATCACGCTCGACAACGCCGGCAACTGCAACCAGGCACAGACCGCCGCCGACGCAGGCTGCAAGCGTGCCGAAATCACCTCGGTAGATGGCACCCGCCCTTGAGCGCTGACCATCGCGTGAAAGTGGCTGCGCTGCATCAGGTTGTAAGCCAGGCGCGGTGGCGACACGAACCAGCCCCGGCGTTCTTCGCGATAAATCTGCCCTTGAGCCTCCAGCTGCAACAACGCTTCGCGCACGGTAATGCGTGTCGTGCCGAACAACTCACTGAGCTTGCGCTCTGCCGGTAACTTGCTGCCAGGCGCCAACAGGCCGTGGTCGAGCTGTTCCTGAAGAACCTGCCCGATGGCTGTCACCGCTTTGGTTGTCTCAATGCGCATCAACGTTACCTATCTGGACTAGACCAGCACTGTTTCGGAGCAGAACCGTCATTTGAAACGACTCCGTCAACTTTCAGCAAGCCTAGGCACTGCACATGACTGACAGATGACAAAGGCGCTGAACGGTGCAGTCAAACGTGTGCAATTTAACGGCCAAGTCCTTTCATATCAGTTCTTTAGCCATGGTCTACGCTTACTCGCAAGCCTGAGCGTTGATCTGAAGAAAATGCAGACGGACCGCTGGTCGACATCAAAATGTCATCAGGGGCGCCTAGATTGGCTCAGGTATTGCTGACCTAGACCAACACAACCGCAATCGCAGCGTTGAAAACGCCCAAAGGAGCTTCGGATGAAAAAGCTTTTCCTGGCATCACTGTTAGGTTCGACCATTGCCATGTGCACCGCCGCCATGGCGGCTGATGATTTGAAAACCCTCGAAGCCGCTGCGAAAGCGGAAGGTGCGGTCAACAGCGTCGGCATGCCCGATGACTGGGCCAACTGGAAAGGCACCTGGGAAGACCTGGCCAAGATCTACGGCCTGAAACACATCGACACCGACATGAGCTCGGCGCAGGAAATCGCCAAGTTCGCCGCTGAAAAAGACAACGCCACGGCCGACATCGGCGACGTCGGTGCAGCGTTCGGCCCTATCGCGGTCAAGCAAGGCGTGGTCCAGCCGTACAAGCCGAGCACCTGGGATCAGGTGCCTGCCTGGGCGAAGGATAAGGACGGCAACTGGGCACTGGCCTACACCGGCACCATCGCGTTCATCGTCAACAAAAAGCTGCTGCACGGTTCGGAAGCGCCGACCAAATGGGCTGACCTTAAAACCGGTAAATACAAAGTATCCATCGGTGACGTGAGCACCGCTGCTCAGGCCGCCAACGGCGTTCTGGCGGCGGCCCTTGCCAACGGCGGCGACGAGAAAAACCTTCAGCCTGCCCTGGCGCTGTTCGCTGACATTGCGAAACAAGGCCGCCTGTCCATGGCCAACCCGACGATTGCCACCATGGAAAAGGGTGAAATCGAGGTCGGCGTGGTCTGGGACTTCAACGGTCTGAGCTACAAGGCCAAGATGGCCAATCCGGATGACTACGTGGTGTTGATCCCCTCCGATGGTTCGGTGATTTCCGGTTACACCACCATCATCAACAAATACGCCAAGAACCCGAACGCCGCCAAACTGGCTCGTGAATACATCTTCAGCGATGCCGGTCAGATCAACCTGGCCAAGGGTAACGCCCGTCCGATCCGTGCCGAGCACCTGACCCTGCCAGCCGAAGTCCAGGCCAAACTGCTGCCGAACGAGCAGTACAAAAAGGTCACGCCGATCAAAGACGCGGATGCGTGGGAAAAAACTTCCAAGGCTCTGCCGCAGAAGTGGAACGAAGAAGTCATCGTCGAGATGAAGTAATGCTTCATTTGTAGGAGCGAGGCTTGCCCGCGAAGAGGGACTTTAATTCAACAGTTATGTTGACTGAAAGTACGCTTTCGCGAGCAAGCTTCGCTCCTACAGGTTTCTACGATATTTCCAGTCTCCCGGAGTCCCGCCCCTATGAAGCACAACGTCATCCTTGTCGTGCTCGACGGCCTCAATTACGAGGTTGCGCGCCACGCCATGGGGCACCTGCAGGCTTACGTCGGCGCAGGACGCGCGGCACTCTACAAACTGGAGTGCGAACTGCCGGCCCTGTCCCGTCCGCTGTATGAATGCATCCTGACCGGCGTCACGCCGATCGATAGCGGCATCGTTCACAACAACGTTTCGCGCCTGTCCAACCAACGCAGCATTTATCACTACGCCAGCGAAGCGGGCCTGAAAACCGCTGCCGCGGCTTATCACTGGGTCAGTGAGTTGTACAACCGCTCGCCGTTCGTGGCCGCCCGGGACCGTCACACCGACGCCCCCGAATTGCCAATCCAGCACGGGCACTTCTACTGGAACGATCACTACCCGGACTCGCACCTGTTCGCCGACGCAGAACACCTGCGCCTGCGTCACGCACCGAATTTTCTCCTGGTGCACCCCATGAACATCGACGACGCCGGGCACAAGCACGGCCTCGACACCGCGCAATACCGCAACAGCGCCCGCTCGGCGGACATTATTCTCGCCGACTACCTGCAAGGCTGGCTCGACGCCGGTTACCAGGTGCTGGTGACCGCCGACCACGGCATGAACAACGACCGCTCCCACAACGGCCTGCTGCCGGAAGAGCGCGAAGTGCCACTGTTCGTGCTCGGTGACGCCTTCAGCTTCAACGCCGGCGCCGAACCGAAACAGACAGACATCTGCGGCACCGTCTGCGAACTGCTGGGCGTGGCCCACGACAAACCAGTGTGCCGGGAGCTGCTCAAGTGAATGCCATGACTCGCGGAAAATGGCTGGCGGCCTTGTGCCTCGTGCCCTTCGCACTGTTTTTTATAGTGTTCGAGATCGCCCCGCTCATCTGGGTGATGATCAACAGCCTGCAATCGGAAGAGTTCGGCTGGGGCCTGGCCAATTTCACCAAGATCTTCAATTCGAAGTTCTATCTGCAGGCGATCCAGTACAGCCTCGAGATCAGTTTCTGGTCCAGCGTGTTCGGGATCATCATCGCAGTGCTCGGCGCTTACTCCCTGCGTCGTGTCGACTCGAAGCTGCGTAACTTCGTCAACGCCTTCGCCAACATGACCAGCAACTTTGCCGGCGTGCCTTTGGCCTTCGCGTTCATCATCCTGCTGGGTTTCAACGGCAGCATCACCATCATGCTCAAGCAGGCCGGGATCATTCAGGATTTCAACCTGTACTCGAAAACCGGGCTGATCATTCTCTACACGTATTTCCAGATCCCCCTCGGTGTGCTGCTGCTCTACCCGGCCTTCGACGCCCTGCGCGAAGACTGGCGTGAATCTGCCGCGCTGCTGGGTGCCAACGGCTGGCAGTTCTGGCGACACATCGGTTTGCCGGTGCTGACGCCGGCACTGCTCGGCACCTTCGTGATCCTGCTGGCCAACGCCCTCGGCGCCTACGCCACGGTTTACGCACTGACCACCGGCAACTTCAACGTGCTGCCGATCCGCATTGCGGCGATGGTCTCCGGTGACATTTCCCTGGACCCGAACCTCGCCAGTGCGCTGGCCGTTGTGCTGGTGGCGTTGATGACCCTGGTCACCATCGTGCATCAGCTGCTGTTGAAGAGGAGCTACCATGTCTCGCGCTGAATTGGGCCCCGTCGGTATCTATCACCGCGTCGTGGTTTACCTGCTGTTTGCCATTCTGTTGCTGCCACTGGTTGGCACGCTGATCTACTCGATTGCCAGCAGTTGGTCGGCGACCATTCTGCCCAGCGGCTTCACCGTCAAATGGTATGTGCAGCTGTGGAGCGATCCGCGATTCCTGAGTGCTTTTGGCCAATCGCTGCTGGTCTGCGTCGGTGCGCTGATCCTGTCGGTGGTACTGATCCTGCCACTGCTGTTCGTGGTGCATTACCACTTCCCGAAACTCGATGCGCTGATGAACATCCTCATCCTGCTGCCCTTCGCAGTGCCGCCGGTGGTGTCGTCGGTGGGGCTGTTGCAGCTTTACGGTTCGGGGCCGTTCGCGATGGTCGGCACGCCATGGATTCTGATCGGCTGCTACTTCACCGTGGCGCTGCCGTTCATGTACCGCGCGATCACCAACAACCTGCAAGCGATCAACCTGCGCGACCTGATGGACTCCGCCCAACTGCTTGGTGCCAGCACTTTTCAGGCGGCATTCCTGGTGGTGCTGCCGAACCTGCGCAAAGGTCTGATGGTCGCGTTGCTGCTGTCGTTCTCGTTCCTGTTCGGTGAGTTCGTGTTCGCCAACATCCTCGTCGGCACCCGCTACGAAACCCTGCAGGTCTACCTCAACAACATGCGTAACAGCAGCGGCCACTTCACCAGTGCGCTGGTGATTTCCTACTTCTTCTTCGTACTGGTTCTGACCTGGGCGGCCAATATCTTGAACAAGGACAAAAGCGAATGAGCTATGTCAGCGTCCAACATCTGCAGAAAAACTATGCGGGCACCAACATATTCAGCGACATCAACTGCGAAATCCAGAAGGGCGAATTCGTCACCCTGCTCGGCCCGTCCGGTTGCGGCAAATCCACGCTGCTGCGCTGCATCGCCGGGCTGACCTCGGTGGATGGCGGCAAGATCTTGCTCGATGGTGTCGACATCGTGCCGCTGAGCCCGCAGAAACGCGGGATCGGCATGGTGTTTCAAAGCTATGCGCTGTTCCCGAACATGACCGTGGAGCAAAACGTCGCCTTTGGTTTGCGCATGCAGAAGGTCAATAGCGACGACAGCCAAAAGCGCGTTGCCGAAGTGCTGAAACTGGTGGAACTCAACGATTTCGCCGCCCGTTATCCGCACCAACTGTCCGGCGGTCAATGCCAGCGCGTTGCCCTCGCCCGCTCATTGGTGACCCGTCCACGCCTGTTGCTGCTGGACGAACCGCTGTCGGCCCTTGATGCGCGGATTCGCAAGCATTTGCGCGAACAGATCCGTCAGATCCAGCGCGAGCTCGGCCTGACCACGATCTTCGTCACACACGATCAGGAAGAAGCGCTGACCATGTCTGACCGAATTTTCCTGATGAATCAGGGAAAGATCGTACAGAGCGGCGACGCCGAAACCCTCTACACCGCGCCGGTGGATGTGTTCGCTGCCGGCTTTATCGGCAACTACAACCTGCTCGACGCCGACAACGCTTCGAAATTGCTGCAACGACCGATTACGCATCGCATCGCGATTCGCCCGGAAGCCATCGAACTGAGCCTGAACGGCGAACTTGACGCACAAGTGCGCAGCCACAGCCTGCTGGGCAACGTGATTCGCTACCGGATCGAGGCCCGGGGCGTGGAATTGGTGGTGGATGTGCTCAACCGCTCGGCGGCCGATCTGCATCCCGATGGTCAGCGTCTGGCGCTTTCCATCGATCCGACGGCCCTGTGTGAGGTAGCCTGATGACTTTGCTGATGTTGAAGAGAGAACTGCACTGATGGCCCTGGCAATTTTTGATCTGGACGAAACCCTGATCCACGGCGACTGCGCCACCCTCTGGAGCGAACAGATGGGCCGGCTGGGCTGGGTCGATCCCGAGTCGTTCATGCGTCAGAACAACGAACTGATGGACGCTTACAGCCACGGCAAGTTGCGCATGGAGGAGTACATGGCCTTCAGCCTCGAACCGATGATCGGGCGCACACCCGAAGAGGTCGACCACTTGGTCGGGCCGTGGGTGGAAGACTTCATCGAGCCGATCATCTTCAGCGACGCAACCAAAGCCATCGCCGCCCATCGCAAGGCCGGTGACCGGATACTGGTGATTTCGGCGTCGGGTACGCACCTGGTCAGGCCGATTGCCGACCGTTTGGGCATCGACGAGATTCTGGGCATCGAGCTGGAAGTGTTGCATGGGGTCTATAGCGGCAACACCGTCGGTACGCTGACCTACCGCGAAGGCAAGATCACCCGTTTACTGGAATGGCTGGATGCGGAGGAGGAAAACCTGGAGGGCGCGAGTTTCTATTCCGACTCACGTAACGATTTGCCGCTGTTGCTTAAGGTAGATTTCCCACACGTGGTGAACCCTGATCCGGTATTGCTCGAGCACGCCGAAAAAGCCGGCTGGCCGATCCACCTCTGGAAATAACCAAGCCCCTGTAGGAGCAAGGCTTGCCCGCGAAGGCAGCGACACGGTCTGTCAGATACACCGCGTCGCTGCCTTCGCGGGCAAGCCTCGCTCCTACAGGTTCGTTGTTGTCAGGTCAGGCTTTCGTCGATCACCAACACCAACTTCCCCGCCACCTTGTTCGTCGCCAACTCGGCAAATGCCGCTTCGGCATCCTTGATCGGGAAGGTCTTCGCCAACTGCGGGCTCAATCGCCCTTCGGCAAACAACGGCCAGACATGCTGGCGTAAATCACTGAACAAATCCGCCTTGAACTGATCGTCACGGCTGCGCAAGGTCGAACCCAGCAACTGCACGCGTTTGGCCAGCACCTGCGCCAGATCCAGTTTTGCCTCACGGCCGCCCATCAGTCCAATCAACACCCAACGGCCATCAAGAGCCAGCAGCTTGAGGTTCAGCGCGGCGTAGTTGCCGCCGACCGGATCAAGAATCACATCGAACGGCCCCAGGTCGATCAAGCTGTCCAGATCGTCGGTGCGCACCACGCCACCCTGTGCACCCAGCGCTTCGCAATAGGCCAGACGCTCGGCAGAACCGACGCTGACCCAGCACGGGTTGCCAAACGCCTTGCACAGCTGAATGGCAGCTGAACCGATTCCACTTGCTCCGGCGTGAAGAAGAACTTTCTCACCCGGTTTGAGCGCAGCCAATTGAAACAAATTCAGCCAGACGGTCGCATAGACTTCGGGCAGCGCTGCCGCCTCGGCCAGGGACAATCCTTCGGGGACCGGCAGCACATGCCGTCCGTCGACAACCACCTCTTCGGCCATCCCGCCCCCGGCCAGCAAGGCGCAGACCCGATCACCGACCTGCCAGGACGAGCCCGGGCCGACCTCACTGATCACCCCGGAACACTCAAGACCCAGTACCTGACTGGCCCCCGGCGGTGGCGGATAAAGGCCCGCCTTCTGTAACAAATCGGCGCGATTGAGGCCCGCTGCCGCCACGCGAATGCGAACTTGCCCTACATCGCATGTAGGACCGGGCTCTTCAACCCACTCCACTTGACCGTCAACGCCTTGCAATGCTTTCACAGTGCCTCCATAGTGAGTCTGGACTGAGCCCGAAGCTGTAGCGCCGGGCTTTTTGCATTATGCGACCGGCCCTTGTGGTACCGGCGACTTCAAAGACGGCCTAATATGCGTTATCAATTGTCCCCGCGTCGAATCAGCATGAAGCATCTGTTCCCCAGCACCGCCCTCGCCCTATTTATTGGTATCGGCCTGATGCCGATGTCGAGCAATACGTTCGCAGCCAATAGCTGGGACAAGCTTCAGCCAGATCGTGACGAAGTGATCGCCAGTCTGAATGTCGTCGAGTTGCTCAAGCGTCACCACTACAGCAAGCCGCCGCTCGATGACGCGCGCTCCGTGATCATCTACGACAGCTACCTCAAGCTGCTGGATCCGTCGCGCAGCTACTTCATGGCCAGCGACATTGCCGAATTCGACAAGTGGAAAACCCAGTTCGACGACTTCCTCAAGAGCGGCGACCTCAACGCCGGGTTCACCATCTACAAGCGCTACCTGGACCGCGTAAAAGCGCGTCTGGACTTTGCCCTTGCGGAGCTGAACAAGGGCGTCGACAAGATCGACTTCACCGCCAAGGAAACCTTGCTGATCGATCGCAAGGACGCGCCTTGGCTCAAATCCACCGCAGAGCTCGACGACCTGTGGCGCAAACGCGTCAAGGACGAAGTGCTGCGGATGAAGATTGCTGGCAAAGAGCCCAAGCAGATTCAGGAAACGCTGACCAAGCGTTACAAGAATCAGCTCTCGCGCCTGGACCAGACCCGTCCGGAAGACATCTTCCAGACGTACATCAACACCTTCGCCATGTCCTACGACCCGCACACCAACTATCTGTCGCCGGATAACGCGGAGAACTTCGACATCAACATGAGCCTGTCCCTCGAAGGCATCGGCGCTGTGTTGCAGAGCGACAACGACCAGGTGAAAGTCGTGCGTCTGGTGCCGGCTGGCCCTGCCGACAAGACCAAGCAGGTCGCACCGGCCGACAAGATCATCGGCGTTGCCCAGGGCAACAAAGAGATGGTCGATGTGGTCGGCTGGCGCCTCGATGAAGTGGTCAAGCTGATCCGTGGTCCGAAAGGTACCGTGGTGCGCCTGGAAGTCATCCCGGCCAGCAATGCGCCGAACGACCAGACCTCCAAGATCGTGCCGATCACCCGCGAAGCGGTGAAGCTTGAAGACCAGGCGGTGAAAAAGTCGGTCCTCAACCTGAAGCAGGATGGCAAGGACTACAAACTCGGCGTCATCGAGATTCCGGCCTTCTACCTCGACTTCAAGGCTTTCCGTGCCGGCGATCCGGACTACAAGAGCACCACTCGCGACGTCAAGAAACTGCTGACCGAGTTGCAGAAAGAGAAAGTCGACGGCGTGGTCATCGACCTGCGCAACAACGGCGGCGGCTCCTTGCAGGAAGCCACCGAGCTGACCAGCCTGTTCATCGACAAAGGCCCGACCGTGCTCGTGCGTAACGCCGATGGCCGGGTCGATGTACTCGAAGATGAAAACCCGGGCGCCTTCTACAAAGGCCCGATGGCGTTGCTGGTCAACCGCCTGTCCGCCTCGGCTTCGGAGATTTTCGCCGGCGCCATGCAGGACTACCACCGCGCACTGATCATTGGCGGCCAGACCTTCGGCAAAGGCACCGTGCAGACCATTCAGCCGCTGAACCATGGCGAACTGAAACTGACCCTGGCCAAGTTCTACCGGGTTTCTGGCCAGAGCACCCAGCATCAGGGCGTACTGCCGGACATCGATTACCCGTCGATCATCGACACCAAGGAAATCGGCGAGAGCGCCCTGCCGGAAGCCATGCCGTGGGACACCATCCGCGCGGCCATCAAGCCTGCGGTCGACCCGTTCAAGCCATACATTTCGCAGCTCAAATCCGAGCATGACGTACGTTCGGCCAAAGACGCGGAGTTCGTGTTCATCCGCGACAAACTGGCCCTGGCGCAGAAGTTGATGTCGGAAAAAACCGTCAGCCTCAATGAAGCCGAGCGTCGTGCCCAACACGCGGATATCGAAGCCAAGCAGCTTGCGATGGAAAACATCCGTCGCAAGGCCAAGGGCGAAGAGCCGCTCAAAGAGCTGAAGAAAGAAGACGAAGATGTCGCTGCGGCCGAGCCGGACAAGGTCAAACCAGAAGACGATGCCTACCTGAGCGAAACGGGTCGGATTCTGCTGGACTACCTGAAACTCAACACCGCGGTTGCCAAACACTAAGTTGTTACAAGCACGATGATGGCAATTTAATGCTGACGCCCCCTTAGCGTCATCAAACAGTCATCATTCTGTCGTGAAATACGGGACTGAGAGCTTTGGCTCTCAGTCCTTTTTTTTTCGCCAGAGACCGCCATGACCACTACCGAACAGCTGAGTGCGTTGAGTTCAATATTGACTCAAAGCGGTTTGCACAGCCTGTTCCAGCCAATCATTTCGCTCTCTGAACGACAGATCATCGGTTACGAAGCCCTCAGCCGTGGCCCCTCCAACAGCCCGCTGCACTCGCCCATCGCCTTGTTTGCCGTCGCCCGCCAGGCCGGTCGTTTGAACGAGCTGGAAATTGCCTGCCGCGAGAGCGCTTGCCGGCGCTTTAATGAGCAGCAACTGCCGGGCAAACTCTTTCTCAACGTGTCGCCGGAATCGCTGCTCGAAGCGGCTCACCAACCGGGTCGGACCCTGCAACTGCTGCAGGATTTCGGCATACCGCCCAGCCAGGTGGTCATCGAACTGACGGAACAGACGCCGACCGACGATTTCCAGCTGCTGCAGAACGCGCTGCATCACTATCGGGCGATGGGCTTTTCCATTGCGCTGGATGATTTGGGTGCCGGTTATTCGAGCCTGCGACTGTGGTCCGAGCTGCGGCCGGACTATGTGAAGATCGATCGGCACTTCATCGACGGCATCCATCAGGATGCGCTCAAGCGTGAATTTGTCGGCTCCATCATGCAAATCGCCAAGGCTTCTCGGGCACAAGTGATTGCTGAAGGTATCGAGCTGCCGGAGGAGCTCGCGGTGTTGACCGATATGGGCGTCGATCTGGTCCAGGGTTATTTGCTCTGCCGCCCTCAAGAACACCCGCCAAGGGAAGCGCGAAACCTGATGCCCAAACAGGACAGCTCTGCGGTGGCACTGAACGACGAAGGCAGTGACCTCAGTGCTCTTTTGATCGATCAGCCAGCGGTCGCGCGGGGTACGCCGACTGCCACGGTGCTGGAAGCCTTCCGCCGCCAGGCCAACCTGAACTCACTGGCGGTGCTCGATGAGCAAGGCCACCCCTGCGGCATCGTCCATCGGCATTCGCTGTCGGACGCCCTGCTCAAACCCTTTGCCACCGACCTCTTTGCCCGCAAGCCCATCAGCCGGTTGATGAACGACGACTTTCTCGCCGTCGAGATGAGCCAGTCGCTGCAACAAGTCAGCCGCCTGATCACCAGCCGCGCCCGGCAGCGCATCGAGGAAGACTTCATCATCACCCTCAACGGCGGCTACCTGGGACTGGGTCGGGTCATCGACGTACTGAAGCTGATTACTGAACTGAAGATCCAGCAAGCCCGTTACGCCAACCCGCTGACCCTGCTGCCGGGCAACGTGCCAATCCAGCAATGCCTGACGCGCCTGCTGCAACAACAAAGGGAATCAGTGATCTGCTACGTGGACATCGACAGTTTCAAACCCTTCAACGACATCTACGGCTACGGTCGCGGGGACGAAGTCCTGCTGTGCCTGGCGCAATGTCTGAATGATCGCGTCGACCCGTCCCGCGACTTTGTTGGCCATATCGGCGGCGATGATTTCCTGCTGGTGCTCGGGCCGGAAGACTGGCGCAAACGTTTGAATCAGCTGCTCGATGATTTCCAGAGCCAATGCCGGCGCTTCTACCGCAGCGAACACCTGGAAGCCGGCTGCTTCATCGCCCCGAATCGCCAGGGCGTGCGCCAGGAATTTCCGTTGTTATCGCTGTCGATCGGCGTGGTGCATTTGCATCCACAGGCCTGTGGACAACTCGATGCGAGCCAGTTGGCGGAGATGGCGTCGCAGGCTAAACACCACGCGAAGAATGTGCCGGGGTATAGCGTGCATGTGATTGATAGTCTGACGGTGCCCAAGCGTGAGGATGAATTGCTGGTTGGGCAGCGGTGATTGGGCTGATGCCTTCGCGGGCAAGCCTCGCTCCTACGGGATGTGTGTCGTTATTAACGTTCACATCCCGTAGGAGCGAGGCTTGCCCGCGAAGGCGTCTGATCAGACACTAATTATCCAAAGGACCGCGAGCAGCCAACTCTTTCAATTTGATCTCAGCCAACGGATGTCCGGCCTTGGCAGCCATCGCCCAAAACCGGGCAGCCTCATCCGGATCCGGTGCCTTGCTCGCCGTCCCGGCCAGACTGATCACCCCCACCTGATACGCCGCCTTGCCATCTCCCGCCAACGCCGCCAGGCGCAGCAAGCGGACACCTTCCTCACGAGCCCCAAGGCCCACGCCGCGAAAGGCCAGAATGTGGCCATAGAAGCTTTGAGCGTCGACATCGCCCAGGTTCGCCATGCGTGCAAGCTGGCCTTCAAGCCAACTCCAGCCGCGTGGCTGACCCACAAACCACGACCAGTGAAACAACCGGCGAGCCAGCCAGTAACCGGCCCGCGCCTTGAGCTTGAAAAACACTCAGGCTTCCGCCGATTCGGGGTACTCGTATTCGAACACTCGCACCACTTCCGAGGCATGCCACGAGGCGGCGGCGACACCATCGGACGGTCCGGAGAAACGTCCCAGGCGCTCGACGCATTCGAAGAAACCGGTGCGCGGCAGGCGACTGGCGCCCTGGCTGATTACCAACGAGCTGCGCAGCGGCTGCTCGGCCTTGGCGTCCAGTGCGGCCAGGTGTTCAAGGGCTGCGGTCAAGGTTTGCATGGCTGGCGTCGGCAATTGCAGGCGCTCAAGCAACGCGCGGTAGGTCAGCAAATGACGCTGGCGGCGCGCCTGATCCAGCTCGCCCAGCAATCCGTCCCAATGTTGACGACTGATGCGTACGCTCACGATTCTTCCCTCCACCCTGGCACCGTCAATTCCCAGGCCAGGCTGCGGCGAATTGCAGCGTCGGGTTGACGCTCGCCACTTTCGATCAAGGCCAGATAGGACGGGCTGATGCCTACCGTGCGGGCCAGCGCCTCAATGGCGATGCCCTTCCCTTCGCGCAAACTGCGTAGTTGATCCAGACCCGGAAGAATCTGGTCTGGCGTGGCCGCGCGCTGCACAGGGGCCTCGCGCGCCGGTTGTTGATCGATGCCTGCTGCTTTGAGTAGAGCCTGATACTGAGCCCACGGAACAACCGCATACTCGGGCTCGCCTTCGCGTGTGATTATCTGAATATCCATGACTTCCCCGTAGGACAACGACACTTAGCGAGTCGGCGCTTTTCCTTAGAAGTGTAATCCTAACAGCGGCCAAGGTCGCGGGGGTATGAATATAGGGATGATCCTGAATCGACTCAGGTTTTTTTCGGGCCCTGCAGTTGAAGTTGTTCCAGGGTATCGGGCAAGCGCTCGACCACCGCGAGTTTCTCTGGCACCTGGCGATTGCGCCAGGCGCGGAAGGCGTTGAGCTCGTCGTCGAGAACCTTCATCAGCCAGGCGAGCACGGCGATGTCATCGAACATGCCGAACACCGGAATGAAATCCGGAATCGCATCCACCGGGCTCAGGAAATACATCAAGCCTGCCACCACCGAGATCAGCGCTTTAGGGCTGATGGCCCGGTATTCACCTCGCCAGTAAGCCAGGCACAACGCCTGCAACAAACGCAGGTCGTCTTTGAGCTTGCCCAAACGGTTGCCCTGGCTGGCACCTTTGCTGGCTACCGCGAACAATAACGTCGGCAAACGCCCACGAGCGAGCAGACGTCCGGCCAGTGGCAGGAAACGAGCGAAATTCCAGGGTGCTTTCATCATTCCTCCCGCTGAAATGTTATCCACACAAATTGTGGATAACCTTGTGAACAGAGCTGCATTTCACGGCTGAAAGCCCCGTTTCATAAGGGCTCAACTCAGATCGGGCGTTTTTTACTCACATAAAAAAACCCAAGATTTCATTGACTTGGCGCTCCGCCGCGGCTAGCGCAGGCGCTCTCAATGGCTATGACTCCAGCCTGAAACATCCGTTCGCTTTGTTTACCCTTGCCGGACGCCAGATGCAACAACGCCCCGCATAAGCGAGGCGTTGTTGTCAGGACAAACGCTAATTACTTGGCAGCGTCGTCTTGTTTTGCCGGATCCTTGATCGCCAGCAGTTCCAGGTCGAATACCAGCACCGAGTTGGCTGGAATCGCCGGGCTTGGGCTTTGGGCGCCGTAAGCCAGCTCGCTAGGGATGAACAGTTTGTACTTCTCGCCAACGTGCATCAGCTGCAGGCCTTCGACCCAACCCGGAATCACGCCGCTGACCGGCAGATCGATCGGGCTGCCACGCTCGACGGAGCTGTCGAACACGGTGCCGTTGGTCAGGGTGCCGGTGTAGTGAACAGTCACCACGTCGGTCGGCTTAGGCTGTGCGCCATCAGCTTTCTTGACCACTTCGTACTGCAGGCCCGAAGCCGTGGTGGTGACACCGGCTTTCTTGGCGTTGTCTTCGAGGAATTTCTTGCCGGCGGCTGCCGACTCTTCACTCATTTTGGCCATACGTTCTTCAGCACGCTTCTGCAGTGCTGCGAAGGCTTCGACCAACTCGTCATCCTTCAATTTCTGTTCTTTCTTGCCGATGGCATCTTCAATGCCCTGGGCAACGGCTTTGGAGTCCAGATCATCCATGCCTTCCTGAGCCAGGCTCTTGCCCATGTTCAGGCCAATCCCGTAGGAAGCTTTTTGCGCCGGGGTTTTCAGCTCTACGCTGGTCTGCGAGTCGCAACCCGCAAGTACCAGGCTAACCAGGGCCACCGCCGCCGCCAACCGATGCTGTTTCATGCTATTTCCTTGTTCATGCGCCTAAAGGGCAATCGAGTAAAGCCGCGAGCTTATCAGGCGGCCACGACCAATGGCTACCGGCATGAGAGCAGGAAATTTCTGATAAGTTCAGGTGTTTTAACGCATTTCCGGAATCGGATGATGAAGCTTCTGTCATCTTCGCCCCACAGGGACGACTGCTTCGTCCCACAACAACTGAAGTAATGGCCACTTGCCCCACGATTGCAGGTGAGGCATAAGAGAGCGACAACTCGACAAGGATGTTTAACTTGCGCCTCTTTTATCGCTTTCTGATTCTGATCGTTGCACTGCTGGGCCTCGCCCTCGCCGTGATTCTGTATTACGTCGCCAACCCGAAACTGCCGAACTGGTCGCCAGCACAACAAGTGCATTACCTGGAGCAGTGGAGCGCGGCCGACCGCCAGACCTACTACTTCACGCCCCAGGGCACTCAGGTCAAAGGCTTGCGCTACGAGTGGTTCAACGCGCTCGAGCTGCCCTTTTCGCAACAGCGATTCGCCAGTCCGGAGTACCTTGCGCGCTTCGGTTTCCTGGTCGATCCCGGCCAGAAAGCCACGCCGAACAACCCCGGCAACCTGCCCGTGGGTTTCGCCCGCCATCAAAACCCCGGCAGCCAGGAACAGTTTCTGGACATCACCTGCGCCGCCTGCCACACCGGCGAATTGCGCTTCAACGGTCAGGCCATCCGCATCGATGGCGGTTCGGCGCAACACGTCTTGCCGTCCAGCGTTCCGACACTGCGCGGTGGCAGTTTCGGACAAGCTCTGGTCGCCAGTCTGACGTCGACTTACTACAACCCGTGGAAATTCGAACGTTTCGCTCGCAACGTGCTGGGCCAGGAATACGACGCCCGGCATCAACAGCTGCGCAAAGACTTCAAAACCTCTCTCGATACGTTCTTGAAAGTAGCCTGGAACGACACCCATCGAGGGCTCTACCCGACCGAGGAAGGCCCTGGCCGCACCGACGCGTTCGGGCGCATTGCCAACGCCAGTTTCGGCGACGCGATCTCACCGGCCAACTACCGGGTGGCCAATGCGCCGGTCGACTACCCGCAACTGTGGGACATGTGGACATTCGACTGGGTGCAGTGGAACGGTTCGGCGCAGCAGCCGATGGCCCGCAACATCGGCGAGGCGTTGGGCGTAGGCGCCACGCTGAATTTCTTCGACAGCAACGGGCAGCCACTCAAGGGCGACTACCGATATCCGTCCAGCGTGCGGGTGCGCGATTTGCACCTGATCGAAGAAACCCTGCAACGACTCAAACCGCCTGCCTGGCCGGAAGAGCTGCTGGGCGCTGTCGACAAGCCTTTGGCCGCCAAAGGTCGCGCACTGTTCACTGAGAACTGCGCCGGTTGCCACGTTCCGCGGACGATCCAGGAAGGCGAGCGCTGGGTGCAGCAGTTGCACATGCTGCCCGTCGACGTCATCGGCACTGATCCGACAGCGGCGAGCAACATCGCCAACCACCGTTTCGACCTGACCGCGCTGCAATGGGACCCGACCGAACTGGCACAGATGGACGTGAAGCTGCACCCGACACCCGAGGAGCCGCTGGACCTGAGCCAGCTTTCGGTGGCCAAGGGACTGGCCTACGTCACAGCGTTCGTCGAGGACCGGGCTTACCGAGAGGCCAAGGTCACAGCCGCAGAAAAGCCTCGGCTCGATGGCTTCGGCCTGCCGATCGGCGTTCGTGAAAAAGTCGCCTACAAGGCTCGGCCGCTGTCAGGCGTCTGGGCGACCGCACCGTTTCTGCACAACGGCTCGGTGCCGAGCATTTACCAATTGCTCTCGCCTCAGGACGAACGCGCGGCCACCTTCTATAAAGGCACGTTCGAGTACGACCCGAAACACCTGGGCTATCGCACCGAAGCCTTCACCAATGCATTCCTGTTCGACACGCGCATTACCGGCAACCACAACAGCGGCCATGAATTCCGCGCCGGTAAACGCGGCAACGGGGTGATTGGCCGACTGCTGCAACCCGAGGAACGCTTTGCGCTGCTGGAGTACCTGAAAGTGCTGGGCGGCCCGCTGGAGGCGCAATTGCCATGATCATGACCACCTTCAAGAAAGATTTGCCGATGTTTGCCCGGTTCTGGTTGTGGCTGGGTCGCCTGCTCGGCAAAACCCTGCTGGTTTTGCTGGGCATCGGCTTGCTTGGCTGGGCGCTGGCCACTGCCTGGTTTGCCTGGCAGCACCGTGGACCGGTCTCGGCACTGGAGCAGATTCCGGATGGCGAAGCCGCCATGACCCAGGACGTGATCCAGACCGCCGTGCGGATTGTCGATCAACACCGTGAAAGCACCCGCTATCTGCGTGATGCCCATGCCAAGGCCCATGGCTGCGTAAAGGCCGAGGTGCAGGTGTTGCCGGATCTGGCGACAGAGTTGCGTCAAGGTGTGTTCAGTGAGCCGGGCAAGACCTGGCAAGCGACGATGCGCCTGTCCAACGGCAATGCCTACCCGCAATTCGACAGCATCCGCGATGCGCGGGGCATGGCGATCAAACTGCTCGATGTGCCAGGCAAGCAACTGCTCAGCGATCAACAGCGGCGCGGCGAACAGGACTTTGTGATGTTCAGCCATCCGAACTTCTTTGTCAGCGATGTCGCCGAATATCGTCAGAATGTCGCCGCCCAGGCGGACGGCAAGAAGGTGATGGCGTTCTTTCCGGGCTGGGACCCGCGCACCTGGCAGATTCGTCATCTGTTTATTGCCTTGGCGACGCTTTCTCCGCCACCACCGAGCCCGACTCAGACGACATACTTTTCGGTTTCGCCCTACAAATTCGGCGAGGCCAATGCCAAGTTTCGGGTCATGCCCGACCCAACGAACTGCCCGACCTATGCCCTGCCCGCACAAAACCAGAAGTTGCCGAACTTTCTGCGCAATGCGCTGAACCAGCAACTGTCGACCGATCGGGTGCCTGCCTGTTTTGTCCTGCAGATCCAGCGGCAGGATGCAGGCAAGTACATGCCGATCGAGGACACCAGCGTTGAATGGAAGGAAAGTGACGCGCCTTTCCAGACGGTGGCGCGGATCAACGTGCCCGCGCAGGACTTCGACACGCCAGCATTGAACCTGCAATGCGACAACCAGTCGTTCAATCCATGGTTTGGTGTTGAGGCCCATCGTCCGATTGGCGGCATCAACCGCTTGCGCAAAGCTGTCTACGAGGCGGTCAGCGATTACCGACACAGCCGAAACGCCGAGCAGTAAGCAGGCACAAACGAAAAAAGCGACCCGAAGGTCGCTTTTTTAATGGAAGTCGGCATAAAGCCAAACCCCAGACAGCAAAAAGCCCGCTTAAAGCGGGCTTTTTCTGTGGTGACCTGGCGTTCAGTGTTCCAGGTTACCGAATATGGCGCAGCGGACGGGACTCGAACCCGCGACCCCCGGCGTGACAGGCCGGTATTCTAACCGACTGAACTACCGCTGCGCGTAGCGTTGAAAGTAAATGGTGGGTGATGACGGGATCGAACCGCCGACATTCTGCTTGTAAGGCAGACGCTCTCCCAGCTGAGCTAATCACCCTTTACCTTCGTTGCGGGGCGCATTGTGCCACAGATTTTCATAACATGTTGATTTAATTGATAAATAATTCAAAAAAATCTGAAAACCGGTGAAACGACGCATCCAGCAGGAACTTCAGGCAGAAAAAAACCCGCGTTAGCGGGCTTTTCCGTGGTGACCTGGCGTTCAGCGTTCCAGGTTACCGAATATGGCGCAGCGGACGGGACTCGAACCCGCGACCCCCGGCGTGACAGGCCGGTATTCTAACCGACTGAACTACCGCTGCGCGTAACACTTGAAGCGAATGGTGGGTGATGACGGGATCGAACCGCCGACATTCTGCTTGTAAGGCAGACGCTCTCCCAGCTGAGCTAATCACCCTTCACTTTCGGTGTGGCGCGCATTCTACGGAGCGACCTCACCTCTGGCAAGCACTTTTTTAAATAATTTTTTCAGGCCTTCCAAAGGCTTAGAGAAGGGTTGGCCTATGGCGCCACGAAGAGAATAATGCCCCACTTTGTATAAAGGAGAGACTCGCCCCATGTGGTTCAAAAACCTGCTTATCTATCGCCTGACCCAAGATCTGCCTTTTGATGCCGAGGCGTTGGAAACTGCACTGGCCACCAAACTGGCGCGTTCATGTGCAAGCCAGGAGTTGACCACCTACGGTTTCGTCGCGCCTTTCGGCAAGGGCGAAGATGCACCACTGGTGCACGTCAGCGGCGACTTCCTGCTGATCTCCGCCCGTAAGGAAGAACGCATCCTGCCGGGCAGCGTCGTGCGTGACGCCGTTAAGGAAAAGGTCGAAGAGATCGAAGCCGAACAAATGCGCAAGGTCTACAAAAAGGAACGCGATCAGATCAAGGATGAAATCATCCAGGCCTTCCTGCCGCGTGCCTTTATCCGTCGTTCGTCGACCTTCGCGGCCATTGCACCGAAGCAAGGCCTGATTCTGGTCAACTCGGCCAGCCCGAAACGTGCCGAAGACCTGCTGTCGACCCTGCGTGAAGTCATCGGCACCCTGCCGGTACGTCCGCTGACCGTGAAAATGTCCCCGACCGCCACCATGACTGAATGGGTCACCACCCAGAAAGCCGCGGATGACTTCTTTGTGCTGGACGAGTGCGAGCTGCGCGACACCCACGAAGACGGCGGCATCGTGCGCTGCAAGCGTCAAGACCTGACCAGCGAAGAAATCCAGTTGCACCTGAGCACCGGCAAAGTGGTCACTCAGCTGTCGCTGGCCTGGCAGGACAAACTATCCTTCGTCCTCGACGACAAGATGGTGGTCAAGCGCCTGAAGTTCGAAGACCTGCTGCAGGATCAGGCGGAACAGGACGGCGGCGAAGAAGCCCTCGGCCAGTTGGACGCCAGTTTCACCCTGATGATGCTGACGTTCGGCGACTTCCTCCCGGCGCTGGTTGAAGCGTTGGGCGGTGAAGAGACGCCGCAGGGAATCTAAAGCCTGGTGATTTTCCACTGTGGGAGCGGGCTTGCTCGCGAAAGCGGTTTTACATCCAACACATGTGTTGGTTGAAACACCGCTTTCGCGAGCAAGCCCGCTCCCACATTTGTTTTGCAGTGCTACTTAAAATAAGGATCAGGCCATGCGTGCACTGGCTGCATTGAGTCGCTTTGTCGGCAACACCTTCGCTTACTGGGTTCTGATTTTCGCCGTCGTGGCTTTCCTGCAACCGGCATGGTTCCTCGGCCTGAAAGGCGCGATCGTGCCGCTCCTGGGCCTGGTGATGTTCGGCATGGGCCTGACCCTCAAGCTCGAAGACTTCGCCGAAGTCGCTCGCCATCCGTGGCGTGTGGCGCTGGGCGTGGTTGCACATTTCGTGATCATGCCCGGTGTGGCGTGGTTGCTCTGCCAGGTGTTCCATCTGCCGCCGGAAATCGCCGTGGGTGTCATCCTGGTCGGTTGCTGCCCAAGCGGCACCTCATCAAACGTCATGACCTGGCTGGCCCGTGGCGACCTGGCGCTGTCGGTGGCCATCGCCGCCGTCACCACCCTCCTCGCTCCACTGCTGACGCCCGCGCTGATCTGGCTGCTCGCCTCGGCCTGGTTGCCGGTGTCCTTCATGGAGTTGTTCTGGTCGATCCTGCAAGTGGTGCTGCTGCCGATCGTGCTCGGCGTGGTCGCTCAGCGCGTGCTCGGGGATCGGGTTCGCCACGCGGTGGACGTATTGCCGCTGGTTTCCGTTGTCAGCATCGTGATCATCGTCACGGCTGTCGTCGCGGCCAGCCAGGCGAAGATCGCCGAGTCCGGCCTGCTGATCATGGCCGTGGTGATGCTGCACAACAGCTTCGGCTATCTGCTGGGGTACTTCACCGGACGGCTGTTCAAGTTGCCACTGGCCCAGCGTAAATCCCTGGCGCTGGAGGTCGGCATGCAAAACTCCGGTTTGGGCGCCGCGCTGGCCAGTGCACACTTCTCGCCGCTGGCGGCGGTGCCGAGCGCGTTGTTCAGTGTGTGGCACAACATTTCCGGGGCGCTGCTCTCGACGTATTTCCGCCGGATGAGCGAGAAAGAAGATCGGGAAACCGCGGCTCGGCAAGTGACTGAGTAAGCGGAAAACTTGATCCCCGGGTTAATGATGGGCACCATACTGCGCAACGCGAGGACGACCTCGCGGCTCGATCGAGTTATTAATCTGGGGACGACCCCGTCAATCGATGGAGGTCTCTCATGTCCTGGATCATTCTGTTTTTCGCCGGCCTGTTCGAAGTGGGCTGGGCTGTCGGCCTGAAATACACCGACGGTTTCAGCCGCCCCCTCCCTACTGCGTTGACGATTGCCGCGATGGCCATCAGCCTTGGCCTGCTTGGGCTGGCGATGAAGGAATTGCCCCTGGGCACTGCCTATGCGATCTGGACCGGCGTGGGTGCCGTCGGCACGGTCATCGCCGGGATCATCCTGTTTGGTGAATCGATGGCGCTGTTCAGGCTGGCCAGCGTGACCTTGATCATTGCCGGGCTGATCGGACTGAAAGTCAGCGCCTGACGGCTTGCGGCCAATACGACAAAGCCCGCCCCTCTATCGATAGAAGGCGCGGGCTTTTTCAATGGTGAGTCCAACCGATCAGCTTTCGGCCAATGCCATGCGCCCACGCGCGACCGGAGCCCTTTCCGAATGCTCAAGCTGGATGCACCGCTCCAGGAACAAGTACATGTAGTCGTAGCTTTTGCACACGGCCTCGCGCAATTGGGCCTGCAGTGACTTGCTCGGGTTCAGCCCCGCCAGCGTGCAGATGATTTCCAGCGCTTCCCACGGATGGGCGTCATCGTACTGGGCATGCATCTTCAGCCACTTCATCGCTCGCTTGCGATCCTCTTCGGGGAACGATGCCGCGTAGACGCCATTGGAACAGACCAGCGCCGACCACTCGCCGGTCGCGCCTTCAATGGCGTAGTTGGTGGCGGCAATGGCGACGATCAACGAGTCCGCCGAACTGGTGTGCCAGCACCAATGACTCAAGGCGTGAAGTTCAGGGGCCACCTTTTGCGCCTGCAGTTCTTCCAGGCTGACACCGTGAGCACGGCTCCAGTGCACCCAGTAATCGGCATGGTTCAATTCCACACGAATGTTGCGCATCAACCATCGTCGCGCCATGTCCTCGCCGGGATGGCGGGCAAAACGGGTCTTGGTGAGGTTCTGTGCCATATATAACGCGAATTGCTCAACCACGGGCCAACCACCAATAAGGTAGTTGCGCATGGTCTTTGCGCTGAGTTTGTTATCTCGCATGCGCCTGTACAATTCGTGTTCGACAACCCGGCGTTTACTCTCGCTGCAGTCCTGGATCAGTTGCTGAGCCCAGGCGGGATAACTTGCAGCTTCCATGAGGGGTCCGGTTCTGTTGAATGTATCGATCACTGTCGGGTTCCTTTTGATTGTGATTGTAAGGATCAGCAAGAGATTTCAACGGAACGTGCCAGGCGCCTTGAACAACAACGGCTGAGGCCTGGCAGGACGACTTTGTAAACTATCGCAGGTAAACAAATGCGGGCGCTCAATCACATACCCTTGAGCGTAATCCACCCCGATTTCCAGCAATGCCTGTTCAATCTGGGGTGTTTCAACAAACTCGGCAATCGTACGCTTACCCATTACATGGCCGATGTGATTGATCACTTCGACCATGGCGCGGTTAATCGGGTCGTCCAGCATATCCTTTACGAAACTCCCGTCGATCTTCAGGAAGTCTACAGGCAAATGTTTCAAGTAGGCGAATGAGGACATACCGGCGCAAAAGTCATCCAACGAAAAGTGGCAACCTAAGCCTTTGAGTTCATTAATAAATCTAATTGCACTTCCAAGATTGGAAATAGCACTGGTTTCAGTAATTTCAAAACAAATCATTTCAGGCGGTATGGAATAAGTAATGAACTGTTGACGCAGGAAGTCCAGGAACGCCTCATCTCCTATAGTTGTGCCTGACAGATTAATCGCACACATCGCCAACGGCCCTTTGTGTTTCTCCGATATACATTGGGCAATGATCTTGAAAACATTCTGTACAACCCAACGATCAAGCGAAGTCATCAGTCCATAACGTTCCGCCGCCGGAATAAAACTGTCGGGCAATATCATGCGTCCGGCTTCGTCATGCAGGCGCAACAGGATTTCGATATGCCCGCCGCCTGTTTCGACATGACCCAGGGCTGCGATTTCCTGGGCATACAGACAAAAGCGGTCCTCTTCCAGCGCCATGTGCAAGCGCTGCACCCAAGCCATTTCGCCAAAGCGCAGGGACAGTTCCGAGTCATCGGCGTGATAGACCTGAACCCGGTTGCGGCCCTTTTCCTTGGCCATGTAACAGGCCATATCGGCGGCGCGCAGCGATGTTTCGAGGGTGGTCGGGTGCTGATTGATGTGTACCAGGCCGATGCTCACGGTGGTCACGAACGGCCGGCCTTTCCAGACGAAGTGCAGGTTCTGCACGGTCTGGCGCAGGCCCTCGGCGATTTTCTCCGCGGCTTCCGGTGCGCAACTCTCCAGCAGGATGCCGAATTCGTCGCCGCCCAGGCGGGCCAGGGTATCGCCTTCGCGCAAGCCCGATTGCAGCAACGCGCAGATGTGCCGCAACAACTCGTCCCCCGCCGCGTGGCCGCACGTGTCGTTGACCAGCTTGAACTGGTCCAGATCGAGGAACATCAAGGCATGACGCCCCGGATGTCGCGTCAGGTTGTGCAGCACCTGTTCCAGGCGATATTCGAATTCGCGGCGATTGGCCAGCCCGGTCAGGGCGTCATGGGTCGCCTGCCAGGACAAATTGGCAATGTATTGCCGCTCCTGGGTCATGTCGTGCAACACCAGCACGGTGCCGCTGACCTTGCCGGCATTGCGGATCGGCGCACCGACCAGCGTGACCGAAACAGTGCTGCCATCCAGCCGTTGAATCAATTTGGAATGCTCGCTGCCACCGCTGAGCTGACCGCTCAGGATGTGCTCGATCAGCGTAAAGCCGTCGGCCTGGGCATTCTCGTCCAGCAGATTGAACAGCGCGGCCAGGGGCAAGCCTGTCGCCTGCTCGGCCTTCCAGTGCGTCAACGCCTCGGCAGCCGGGTTCATGTAGGCAATCGCGCCGTCGACATTGGTGGTGATCACGGCATCGCCAATCGATTGCAGGGTGATCTGCGCGCGCTCCTTCTCCAACTGCAAGGCGTCGGCGAACGCATGGCGCTGCTTGAGCAATTTGTGCGTGCGCATCAGGGCCAGGACAATCAAGCCCAGGGCGGTGGCGAGGTTCGTCAACAGCAGCAGGCGCAGAATCACCCGCGAGCCTTCACCCAGGGCATCGCTGAAGGCCTTCGCCGCCGGCGTCACTTCATCGTTGATCGCAAAAATCTGATCTTTCCAGCGCTGGATATCGCCATTGGTGGCCTGACGGGAGGTGATGCGCTGATGCATTTCCCGAGCAACATCACCCAGGCGCAGCAGATACGCATCCCCTACCGTCCAGAGGTCGATGGCTTTCTCAAGGTAAGAGAAGTGACGGAAATTGAGGTACAGCCAGATCAGGCTGGAGACGTCATCCGGATGGTTGCCCCCCTTGAGGATCGCCTGGCGTGCCGCTTCGATGTTCGGCGGCTGATGGTCCAGCGCCACACGTAACTCGTGGCCCCCTTGAGGCACGGCGATGGCGTTCTGGTATTTGAGGAATATCGTCTCGTCGCGACTGTCCGCGTAGAGATTCAGGTAATAGATGGCGTCTTTCTGGCCCTTGGACCAGAGACTTTCGCCGGCAACATAGCCGCGCACCGCCGACAGAACATACAGGCTGAAACCGCCCAACAGCGCCTGAAATAGCACGACAGCGATAAATGGCCAGACAATGCCCAGCAACCGTGGCGTTCCGAGAGTCCGCGTTTGATTCATGAGGTCCCTTGTTTTAGCACTGCCAGATCATCATCCAACGTGATCGCTACAGCTAGACTAGGGTGCGTTCTCGATCCCGGCAAGCGAGAAGCCCTTTCTATGGGCAAGTGCCGGTAAATAACGGTTTTCAGTGAGAGGCGGACACACCTCGCGACACAGTTCCTGGAGAAAAGCCGCCATCACCTAACTATGTACCGCTCTCTCCTGTTTGTTTTCGCTTGAAATCGGCCAACGACGCCATCGCACCAGAGCGATGCGCAGATCAACCGATAATCAAGAGAAGCAATTACATGCAATCGAACACTTCAAACCCACCGTCACCCTCCGAGGCTGAGTTACATGCAGGCCAACTGGAGGATTACGAACTTCTGCTCGCGGCCTTGCGCGAAACACCGGTAAACATTCTATGGCCCGTCTTGCCACTAAAACCTTATTCACCACTCACCAAGGTGAGCGCAGATGGATTAAAAGCGTTGTGGCAAGTGCTGCGCGATCGGGATTACATCGATATGTGCACAAAACTTGAAATAAAGCACGGCGATCTGTCCGTTGCGTTCAAGGAGGGCAAGTATGTCTATCAGGCCTGGAAGAACACAGGACATAAAGTCACGCTGGAGTTGACCGAGCACGCCAAATGGCAGCCGCTGAAACTGCGGATTGAGCGGGCAGCAGCATTACTGGGCGGAGTGTTGAATTCAAACCGCACCATTGGCTTAGAAAGAATGTGCGTCTTTTACGGTATTGCATTGACGTCGAGAGACCCGCAAATAGTTCAGGTCACGATAAAGGTCGTTCAGGACAGGATCGCCAGCCATCGTTTGAGACTGGAGGACGAGTTTGAAGCCCTTGATCTGAAGTCCCCTCCCACAGAAAAGGACCTGGAAACGTTCGCGACTATCCAACAAGCATTTCCTGGCACTCCAGTCGATACGCAGTTACTCCATAGCGGCCAGGTCCGCGGCGAAATAGTCGATGCGGTTAATCAATTTCTGCCGGAGAGCGTTACTTCACCGCTGGCGTACCTTGCCAAGGACGTTCTTTCTACTGCAACGATTGAACAAGTGCGCGCGACGCCGAGTGTATACCTCGAAAAAATCCTGCAGAGCGCGGAGGCTCAAAAACTAGGAAACACCTTACTGACGACAATGGATTGGTACGGAGGAAAAACCGGTGAAGAGACTTCGCCTTACATCCGTACCAGACTGATAGCCAATGCGCTGCAGTATTGGCTTTGTGCACAGACCCTGGATTCCAGCGATTTGATCGCCGGGTACAACTGGCGAAGTCGTTCGAACTGGGGAAAGAGCTACCAGGCAATCCGCGAGGCATTTGAATCCCATTTACTCACGTCAAAACTGGCATCGTCGGACAAAGAGGCCGTAGTCATTTCGCGATTGTTTTTGTCCCGGTTCCCCTTTGAGTTTCGTGTCCGGGACATTCCGGCAGATCTCGCTTACCGGAGCACGGTTGTCTGGGTCAACTTCCTCAACGGAGTCAATTTCGTCAAATCCGTCTCCCCCGAATTGCTGGACAGACTGAGCTTCCAGCAGTTGGTCAACTTGCCCATGTACCGAGCCGAAGTGGCAACCACGGAAGAATTGAACCTCCTCAGTTTCACCAGACTGCTTCCGACCCTGGATTGGGCTGTCACCCAAGGTTTCGTTTCGCAAAAAGACCTCAAGGACTACACACAAGCCGACATCGAACGAGCCTGCTCCGAACTGGAAAAACACTCGAACGAGGTCAATCAAGCGGTTATCCGAATCAATGAAGAGCCACCCAAACGGCTGGCCATCGCCAAGGCTGAAATCCAGACGCTGTTCGGAAACGAAGCGTTCAATACCGACGGGCGCAAACTGGCCAGGCATGACGAGTTGGCTTCGATCGGCTTTCGCGATCCACCGCCACTCAGGGGTAAGGAATACAAGTACTACTCGTTCACCGATGTCTTGGCGTCCGGCATGTTCGACGATCAGAAAATATGGTTTGTGACTGAAGCCGACGGCGAGACCTTAAGTACACAATGGGTCAGGATGGACAAGGACCGGTACTTAATAGCCGATCGGCCTTGGCCGGCTCCCGGCCCTAGCTTAGAAGGCCGTCAAAAAGTCCTGCCTCCGTTTACCAAAATCCCCGATATCCCTGCGCTGTTTGACGACGCCTTCAAGCGGCATCTGGAAAAGATCACAACGGCCTACCAGACATTGATCAGAACGCTGTTAACTTCACTTCCGCATGCCGACCGCCTGGCGCTGGAGATGGGTGAAGTCAAGATTTACAGCCTGCGCAAAGAAACCCGCAAAGTCGCCGCCAAAGACGAAACGCCCGACATTACGTTGCCGCTCAGAGCGCGCAACGGCGTGATACTGCAAGCGACCCAAACAAATGAGCCCACCGGGGACGAAGCCGCCGTTTCCGTCAGCACTTTTTACGAGCTTCTCCCGAAAGCCGGGGTGATACGTCGCCTCGAAAATTTTGATGCGACGTTGTTGATTCCCCGGATCGGGGCGATGGCAACCACCTCCAATGGGGCCTATGTCGATGTTATCCGCGACCGGCATTTACCCTTCGACTGGGACGCACATTCGACCGGTACCCTGCCCAAGGCAACAGCCTTCTGCGAAGCCATCATCGATCAGCTGCCGCCGACTATCAGCGCAAGTTCAGGGGTTACAGAGCAGCATCGACGTGCCCCATTGACCCTGTCGTCCAGCCGTTCACTGGCGATCAGCCGACACATTGCGACCGAACTACCGTTTGTTGACCCGCAAGAGTTGCGCACGTTTGCGAAGGGGCAGACCAAGTTTGAACTTGAGGAAGCTCAACGTAAAAAGATATTCACGATCGCAAAGATGTTTGTACCGTTCTGGGGTCCTGTCGAAGACTTGATGTCAGGTGACAAGAACCGCATCGCGCTGGGGATAGTCGGCCTGTTTTTTGACGTGATTTCGTTCGCGATCCCCATCGGAAAATTCGCCACGGGTTCGGTACGACTGATCAGCACCGCAGGCCGGCTGGCCACACGCACAACGCTTCCATCATTTACAACGCTGACAAAAACGTTGCTGGTATCGACGTTGAGAGCATTGAACCCGCTTGAGATTATTCCGGCGCTGCTCAAAATCCTGGGTAAATCGGTGCGATACATTTATAAAACTGTCACGTTCGAATTTAACGAACTCGTGGGGAAAATCCGCTACTACGAGTACGTGCGCAGCTTGCCTCAGTTGAGTGATGCCGGACGCTGGAAGCCTGCAACGCTGGGAGATCAGCTAGCCAGCATCAAAGGCATAGATGATGTGCCAATTCGCAACATCGGCGCCTCTGGCAAGACCGACTTGCGCCTGGTCGATCCATTGTCCTCCAAGCCCTATGGCCCGTCGTTGACCACCCGCGCCAGTGACTTCTCGCCCGGGCAATCGCACTACAGCACCCTGGAAAGCCGCAACCAACAATCAGTTGTGGAGCTAGCCAAGACTCGCCACGTACGCGAAGTGCTTGAAGTGGACGGCCGAACCACGCTGTTCATCGATGACGTACCGTACCGGCTGGAGGGTGACACGCTACGCCGCGCTGACTTGATTGACACGAGTGATTCGCTGAAGGCGATACCTTGCCGGCCACGTCGCGCACCGGGAGCAGACGTGTGCACGACCCGCTATGTGACACGAGCCCCGGCCCCGACACCCGCGGTTGGCACCTTCGATGAAACCAAAGGATGGGCCACCTGGTTTGGCGACAGCATTTACACACCTGGCACTGCGGGCGCCCCCCTGACAAAGGCTTCGCTGGCCACTCACACAACACTCGACGCGACGATGGAGTTCCGCAAAGGCATTTACGGGCGTGTCAGAGTCAACGTGACCGAAAAAGGTGTGACCGATACCTTCCACTCCGGTGCCATCATCGTGGACTCCGTAGACGGTTCGAAACGGTATGTTTTCACACGTCTTGATGCGGGGGATTTTTACGTTGCCGAACTGGCAAAAGGGCAAAGCCTGCGTAACGCACTGACTTTCAAGCAAGCGTCAACCTTGCCCGCCGAACTGCGGCACGAGTTGATGGTGGTGTACACCGGTTCGTTGAATGCCAACAACATGGCGAGGATTTACGGTGTGACTCTCGTTGAGCGCGCCATCAGAGCGATGGACAAGATCGCCATACCTATCGGCGGCCACACCAATCCGCCCAATACACTCAAGTTGATCAAGGTCGATACCAGCCCCGGCGAGGCCGTGCTGTTCGATCACTCGACCAGAATGATCGTCAGGCACTCCACCGATGGCGCAACGACCTGGTCGGCGTCCAGGTATGCTCCGGAAAGTGTCCGTGAAACGACAGCGAAAGTATTCAATGCACTGTTTCAGAGACCCGCCATCACCCTGGAACCGGCGGTTCTGGGTGGGCCCAGGGCGTTGAAAATCGATGGCGCCATGCTGGAATTACAGCAACGCATCAGCAACATTCATAAGAGTGAATTGGGCAAGCTGCGCAATGTTGCATTCGCGGAAATCAAGACAAGACAGGGCATTCGGGAGGTTTATGTCAGCGTTTCCGGCAGACAGGGTGACACCGCTTACCTGCCATTGTTTGAGAGAAACAGAGGCTCGAGAGAGGTGATCGACGAAGGTACGAGTTACTTCAACATCGATCACGGTGCCAACTTCCCGCAGACATCGCTGAACGTCTCCGCTTCTGGCAAGTTGCGAGCGATTCCGCACACGATCAAAGACATCGAGAAATACACCCCCGAACTCACCCAACGCCCTACTTCACTGGACACCGAGAGCAAACTCATCAGCGTCATACGCCAGAAATATCCTGACCCTCAGGAGCTTGAGTCCATCACCATCGCCACCACCCTGCCCCCCTGCGACTCGTGCTCAGTCGTCATGAAGCAATTCGGTTATGACGGCAATCCCGAGGCGTTGAACGTGATCTGGGGTTAACCGCGAGGCACTGATCAGTGCTGCTGCAAATGCCCGTACAGCTTGGCGTACAAACCACCCTCGGCAATCAGTTGCTGATGGTCGCCATCCTCGGCAATTTGCCCGCCGTCGAATACCAGCACCCGGTCGGCCTGTTTAACGGCGGACAACCGGTGCGCAATGATCAGCGTGGTGCGGTGGCTCAGGAACCGCGCCAGTGCCTGGTGCAGGTTGTATTCGGTGGCGGCATCCAGCGCTGAAGTGGCCTCGTCGAGGATCACCACTTTCGGTTCGGCCAGCACCATCCGTGCAATTGCCAGGCGTTGGCGCTGACCGCCGGACAAGCGCACGCCGGAACGTCCGACGATACTGTCCAGGCCGTTGGGCAATTCCCGAACCGTGTTGTGCAGCTGCGCAATTTCCAGTGCCTGCCAGCAGGCTTCGTCACTGCGCTCACGGCCCATGGTCAGGTTGGCGCGGATGGTGTCGTTGAACAGCGCCGGATGCTGCAGGACCACCGCTACGTTTTCACGCACCGTTTCCAGGCCGATGTCCTGCTGGGTCGAACCGCCGAAGCGGATGGTTCCGGCCAAGGGCGTGTAAAGGCCCAGCAGCAATTGCACCAACGTACTTTTGCCGCCGCCACTGGCACCGACAATCGCTACTTTTTCACCGGGAGCGATGGACAGGTTCATCTGGTTCAACACCAGTTCGTCGCCGTAACCGAAACTCAATCCCTGGACTTCGATACCCACGGTTTCGCGACCGTTGAACGGGTCGACCCCGCCCGGGTACTCAGGCTCATCGGCCCTTGCCAACAACTCATTGATTCGCGACAGCGCACCACCGGCGGCGTAATAGGCGTATTGCAGATTCAGCAGCTGTTCCACCGGACCGATCATGAACCACAAGTAACTGAACACCGCGAGCATCTGGCCGATGGACAGGTCGGAAAACAATACGGTGAGCATCGCCGCGGCGCGGAAAATATCGATGCCGAACTGGAACAGCAAACCGCTGGCCCGGTTCGAGGCATCGGTTTTCCACTGGGAGTTCACCGCGTAATCGCGCACCTCCCGCGCACGTTGGCCGAGACGCCCGAGGAAAAAGCCCTGACGATTGCCGGCACGCACTTCCTGGATGGCATCGAGGGTTTCGGTCAACGCTTGAGTGAAGCGCGAGGTGCTGTCGTTCTCGAGTTTTTTCAGGTGCTTGACCCGCTTGCCCAGCAGCACCGTGGCATAGATCACCAGCGGGTTGAACAGCATGATCAGCAGCGCCAGCTTCCAGTGCATCCAGATCAGGATGCTCGCGGTGCCGATCAGGGTCAGCATGGCCACGAGGAACCGGCTGAGGGTTTCGCCGACGAATTTGTCCACCGTGTCCAGGTCAGTAACCAGGTGCGTGGTTACCGTGCCGCTGCCCAGGCTTTCGTATTCGCCCAGCGAGATGCGCTTGAGGCGCTCGATCAGCCGCAGGCGGATGCGGTACACGATGTCTTTGGCCAGTGCCGCGAACAACTTGGCCTGCACCACGTTGAACAACAAGGCACCGCAGCGCAGCAACAAGGTCACCAGCAGCATCAGGCCGATGTACCCCGCCGCTTTCTGCCAGCCTTCGGGCAGTGCGTGGTTCATGACTTTCAGCGCGGCGTCGCCATGGCCCAGCAGCACTTCGTCCACCAGCAAGGGCAAGAGCAAAGGAATCGGCACGCTGCACAACGTCGCCAGCACGGCCACGCCGTTGGCGATCCACAGGGATTTCTTGTGATGCAGGGCCAGGCGGCGGATTTCCGCCCAGCTCAGACGGTCGACACGTGCAGCGGTGGGGGCGTCGTCGGGCAGATCATGCACAGGCAGCGCGCTCCAGCCAGCGGCCGAGCAGCGGTGACAATACGCTGAGAGGCTGATAGCCATTGGTCAACAACGCCAATTGACCATCACGCTCTGCCAGCAAGGTGGGGAAACCGGCGATGCCGAGGTCCTGCACCCAAGTGAAATCGGCCGCAGTCGCGGCATGTTGATCGGCGCGGTCGAACGCGGCTGCGAACTCGATGCGCGGCAAACCGGCTTGCTCCGCCAGTTCCACCAGCACACTGGCGTGGGTGACATCGCGCCCTTCTGCGTAAAACGCATGCTGGATCAGACCAAGCAGTTTCCACGCGCAATCCGGCGCCAGGCTGCGCGCCGTCACCAACGCCCGACAGGCCGGCTCGGTGTCGTACACAAAACCGTCGGGCAATGCGCCTTCGATCTTGAACGGTTGACCGGTGGCCTCGGTGACCGCCTGCCAATGTTCAAGAATGTAGCGCCGGGTGGTCGGCTCCAGCGCCGAACCACTGCCGGTGCGCAAACCGCCCACAATCAAATGCACGTCCACACCCGCCGCCTGCGCCTGCTCGACCAACGCATTGGCCACCGGCGCAAAGCCCCAGCACCAGGAACACATCGGGTCCATCACATAGAGCAGGCGGCGTGCAGACATGGTTCAAGCCTCGGAAGGGGTTTGCTTGTAGTTGTAGCCGATCGGGTGCGGCATGTTGCGAGCCTTGGCCAGTTCGATCTGCTTCTGCCGATCGATGGCACTGCGACGGGTCTTCTCGCTCAGCTTATCCCAGCAATGCGGGCAGCTGATGCCGGCCACATAGTGCTCGGACGCGCGGTCTTCAACACTAACCGGTGTACGACAGGCGTGACATTGATCGTAGTCACCTTCACTGAGGTCATGACGAACGGTCACGCGGTTATCGAACACGAAGCAGTCGCCCTGCCATTTGGTTTCTTCCTGCGGCACCTCTTCGAGGTACTTCAGAATGCCGCCCTTGAGGTGGTAGACCTCATCGAAACCCTGGCTGAGCATGTAACTCGAAGCCTTTTCACAACGAATGCCGCCGGTGCAGAACATCGCGACTTTCTTGTGCACGGCCGGGTCGAAGTTGGCTTTGATGTAGTCGGGGAATTCGCGAAAACTGGTGGTTTTCGGATCGATGGCGCCTTCGAAGGTGCCGATCGAGACTTCGTAATCGTTGCGGGTGTCGATCAACAGTACTTCCGGATCGCTGATCAGCGCGTTCCAGTTTTCTGGATCAACGTAGGTGCCGACCTTTTTGTTCGGGTCCACGCCTTCGACGCCGAGGGTGACGATTTCTTTCTTGAGTTTGACTTTGGTGCGATAGAACGGCTGATCGTCGCAGTACGACTCTTTGTGGTCGATGTCGTCCATGCGCGGGTCGTTCTTGAGCCAGGCCATCAGCCCGTCGATGCCTTCACGGCTGCCGGACACGGTGCCGTTGATGCCTTCTTCGGCGATCAGCAGTGTGCCTTTGATGCCGTTGTCGACCATGGCCTGCAGCAGCGGCTCGCGCAGGTCGACGTAGTTTTCCAGGGTGACGAACTTATACAGTGCCGCCACGACAATCTGTTGTGTCATGGGTGATTCTCCAGGTGGCTACCCTCGTAAGGGGTGAACCGGATGCGAAAAAAAACGCGCCGGGTAAGCGGCGCGTTGCGGATTCTAGCAAAAATAAACGCTCCTCTGTAGGAGCCGGCTTGCCGGCGATGGCAATCTCGAGGACGCCATCGCCGGCGAGCCGGCTCCTACAAGGGGCGGGACATCAATGCGAGCCGCCAGCACAGGTCGGCGAGGCCGGAGCCGTGTCGATCTGTGCCCATTCCTCAGGCGTGTAGGTATGCAGCGCCAACGCATGGAACTCGCCCATCAGCTCGCCGAGCGTGCCGTAGACTTTCTGGTGACGCTTGACGCGGTTGAGCCCTTCGAACTGCTGGCTGACTACCACGGCCTTGTAATGGGTCTGCAACCCACGACTGTGCATATGGCTTTCATCCAGCACTTGCAGGTGCTCGGGCTGTAACAGCCCCAGCGTCGATTCGATGCGTTGTTGCATGGTCATACCGAACTCCGCTTAAGGCTTTTTCTTGGCAGCAGGTGCAGCGGCGTTAGCCTTAGGGTCCAGCTCGTTGGTCATGTCAGCCAACAGCTTGTTGACCACTGGCACGGCGCTTTCGAGCTTGGCCTGGGTCATCTGGGCCGATTGCTGGGTCAGCTGCGGCATTTTTTCCAGGACTTTCTTGCCCAGTGGCGACTGGTAGAACGCGACCAGGTCTTTCAGCTCGGATTCGCTGAAGTTGGAGGTGTACAGCTTGACCATGTCCGGCTTCAGCTTGTTCCAGCCAATGGCTTGGTCCAGGGCGGCGTTGGCTTTGGCCTGGTAGGTTTCCAGCAAGGCTTTTTTCGATTCAGGGGCTTTGGTCTGTTCAAAGCGCTGAGCGAACATTTGCTGCACTTGCATGTACACCGGAGTGCCCAATTTGTCAGCGTGCGCCAGGGTCAGGAAAGCTTCGGCACTGGCGTTGTGGCTGGCGGTATCGGCAAAAACAGGGCCGCTGGCGCAAACCAGTGCAACCGCGGTACAGATGGCACGAAGACGAGTCATCGAGTTTCCTTTTCTAGCAGGCGAGGTAAAACCCCAAGGGCGTCCATTCTGCGCCTAAAAAAGTGTGTCGCTCAACCCCAAGCCTTGTCGTGCCTGAATTAGAGGGGTTGAATGGTCAAAATACTGACCGATGGAACCACGGCCGGCGATCACGGCCTAAACTGCGCTATCAGACTGACAGGAGTGTGCATGATGAGCCGTATCGAAACCGACAGCCTTGGCCAGGTGGAAGTGCCGGATGAGGCCTACTGGGGCGCTCAGACGCAACGCTCGCTGATTAACTTCGCCATCGGCAACGAGCGCATGCCGCTGGCGGTGCTGCATGGGCTGGCGCTGATCAAGAAAGCCGCGGCGCGGGTCAATGACCGCAACGGCGACCTGCCCGCCGACATTGCCCGGCTGATCGAACAGGCCGCCGACGAAGTGCTCGACGGCAAACACGACGACCAGTTCCCGCTGGTGGTCTGGCAGACCGGCAGCGGCACCCAGAGCAACATGAACGTCAACGAAGTGATCGCCGGGCGCGCCAACGAACTGGCCGGCAACCCGCGCGGCGGCAAGGTGCCGGTGCACCCCAACGATCACGTCAACCGCTCGCAGAGCTCCAACGACTGCTTCCCCACCGCGATGCACATCGCCGCCGCGCAGGCGGTGCAGAACCATTTGCTGCCGGCGATCAGCGAACTGTCGGGCGGTCTGGCCGAGCTGTCCGCGCGACACATGAAGCTGGTGAAGACCGGCCGCACCCACATGATGGATGCGACGCCGATCACCTTCGGCCAGGAACTCTCGGCGTACATCGCACAACTGGATTACGCCGAACGAGCGATCCGCAGCGCCCTGCCCGATGTGTGTGAACTGGCCCAGGGTGGCACCGCCGTCGGCACCGGGCTGAATTCGCCGCACGGTTTTGGCGAAGCGATTGCCTCCGAGCTGGCTGCGCTCTCCGGCCTGCCGTTTGTCACTGCACCGAACAAATTCGCCGCATTGGCAGGGCATGAACCGCTGACCACGCTGTCCGGCGCGCTGAAAACCCTCGCCGTGACCCTGATGAAAATCGCCAACGACCTGCGCTTGCTGGGTTCCGGGCCACGTGCCGGTTTCGCCGAAGTGAAATTGCCGGCCAACGAACCCGGCAGTTCGATCATGCCCGGCAAGGTCAACCCGACTCAGTGCGAAGCCCTGTCGATGCTCGCATGCCAGGTGTTGGGCAACGACGTGGCCATCGGCTTCGCCGCGAGTCAGGGGCATCTGCAACTGAACGTGTTCAAACCGGTGATCATCCACAACCTGCTGCAATCGATCCGCTTGCTGGGCGATGGCTGCAGCAACTTCCAGCAGCATTGCATCGCCGGCCTGGAACCGGATGCCGAGAAAATGGCCGAGCATCTGGAGCGTGGGTTGATGCTGGTGACGGCGCTGAACCCGCATATCGGTTACGACAAGTCGGCGGAAATTGCCAAGAAGGCCTATGCCGAAGGGCTGACGTTGCGGGAGGCGGCGTTGCAGTTGGGGTATCTGACCGATGAACAGTTTGATGCGTGGGTGCGGCCGGAGAATATGCTGGAGGCTGGGGCCAAGGGTTAAATTTTTCAGCGCCTGACAGTCCGTCATCGCGAGCAAGCTTGCTCCTACAAGTTATGTGTCGGTCGCAGATTTTGTGATCGACACAAACCTTGTAGGAGCGAGGCTTGCCCGCGAAGAACGATAACGCGGTCTAACTGGCCGCCATCCGAACCTTCCGCGCCTTGAGCCCCGCAATCAACGAAGGCCCCAACGCCACCAGCGCCGACCCCAGCACCACCAGCACCGCCCCGCCATACCCCAGGCCATTGATCGTTTCGGCATGCACATACTCCGGCCATAACCAGGCCGCCATGGCCACCGCCGCGAACGTCACCAACGGCGTGATCGCCAGCGTTGCACTCACCCGCGAGGCTTCCCAGTGCGCCAGCGCTTCGGCAAATGCGCCATACGCAATCAGGGTGTTCATGCAGCAAGCCAGCAACAGCCAGCCTTGCAACGGATTCAGCTGCAGCGCTTCCAGCGGGTGCACCCACGGGGTCAGCAACAACCCGCAGAACAGGTAAATCACCATCATCACCTGCAACGAATTCCACACCGTCAGCAACTGCTTCTGCCCCAGGGCATAGAACGTCCAGACCGTGGACGCCAACAACACCAGCAGCACACCCGCCGTGTAGTCGCTCAGCGAGGTGAACAACTCAACCAGACGCTGGTTGAAAAACAGTCCGAAACCAATCAGCAACACCAGCAGGCCAATCCCCTGCCCCACGCTGAAGCGTTCCTTGAACACAAACAGGCTGGCGATCAGCAACATGATCGGGCCCATCTGCACCACCAATTGCGCCGTGCCAGGGCTGAGCAGATTCAAGCCCATCAAGTACAGGATGTAGTTGCCCACCAGACCGAGCACCGCCATCACCACCAGCCAGCCACCGCGCGGGCCGAGCACTTTGCGGCTCGGCAGGCGTCGGGTCGCTGCCAGGTAAATGAACAGGCAGCCGCCGGACACCATCAGGCGAAACCAGGTCACCGTGACCGGGTCCATCACCAGCAGCACTTGCTTGAGCTTGATCGGCAGGATTCCCCACAAAAACGCAGTCAACAAGGCCAGGAACAAACCATAAACCCAGCGACCCGATGAAATGTGCATGCGTACCTCAAAGCCAGATGGCAAGAGCCGTCATTCTAGGCTCAGCGGTGCCTGGTACACAGGGACAGTTGGCTGCCGGACGCAAATGAAACTGTGCGGGTCGCAGCAATAAATTGGCGATGTGCCGCTGATCGGCTGGCCAGGCGTTGCAAGTGGTTCATGCATAAGCTCATTGGATCCGCCAACAGCCCCCCCTTCAGGAGACCGCCATGTACGGCATGCGCGCCCAGGACAACGCCCCCGCCGTGCACTTTCGCAGTGACCGGATGTGTCGGGTGAATGGAGAGTTGTATTTCAGTACCCGGGAAAACACCCTGGAGGGGCCGTTTGAAAACCCGGAGGCGGCTGCGCGGGAGATTGAGGCTTACATCGCGCGGATGCAGCTTTTGAGCGCCCGTCGATAGACCGAAGCGGTGCCTTCGCGATCCGACTTGCCCGCGAAGGCGATCTGACTGACTTAACGCACCGCTTCAAACAACCCGGTCGCGCCCATCCCGCCACCCACGCACATGGTGACGATGCCGTAGCGCAAATTACGTCGCTGCAATTCCCGCACAAGATGCCCGACCTGACGCGACCCGGTCATGCCGAACGGGTGACCGATGGAAATCGAGCCGCCATTGACGTTGTACTTCTCGTTATCGATCCCCAGCCGGTTGCGGCTGTACAGGCATTGCGAGGCGAACGCTTCGTTGAGTTCCCACAGGTCAATGTCGGCCACCTGCAAACCCTTGGCCTTGAGCAGCTTCGGCACCGAAAACACCGGGCCGATGCCCATTTCATCCGGCTCGCAACCCGCCACGGTGAAACCACGGAAGAACGCCTTCGGCTTCAACCCCAGTTCCAGCGCTTTTTCCAGGCTCATCACCAGGGTCATGGACGCACCGTCGGACAGCTGCGACGAGTTGCCCGCCGTCACCGAACCGTCTTCGGCAAACACCGGCTTCAACCCCGCCAGACTTTCCAGGGTGGTGTCCGGACGGTTGCAGTCGTCGCGGTCAACGACGCCATCGAGGATCTGCACCTGCCCGGTGGCCTTGTCTTCAACGCGATACTTCACCGCCATTGGCACGATTTCGTCGTCGAACAACCCGGCGGCCTGCGCCTGAGCCGTGCGCTGCTGACTTTGCAGCGCGTACAGGTCCTGTTCTTCGCGGCTGACGTTGTAACGACGCGCAACGATTTCGGCGGTCTGGCCCATGGGGAAGTAGATGCCCGGCACCTGTTCTTTCAGCAGCGGGTTGATCAGGTTGTCGGTGTTGACGCTTTTCATGGTCAGGCTGATGGATTCGACACCACCGGCGACGATGATGTCGCTGCAGCCCGAAGCGATCTGGTTGGCAGCGATGGCAATCGCCTGCAAGCCCGATGAGCAGAAACGGTTGAGGGTCATGCCGGCGGTGCCGGTGCCCAGGCGCGACAGCACCGCGACGTTGCGACCGATGTTGTAGCCCTGGGCGCCTTCGTTGGAGCCGGCGCCGACGATGCAATCCTCGACGCTGGCCGGGTCGATGCCCGAGCGCGCCAGCAGTGCATTGACGCAGTGGGCCGCCATGTCGTCCGGACGGGTCTGGTTGAACTTGCCGCGAAAGGACTTGGCCAGGCCGGTCCGCACGCTGTCGACGATCACCACTTCACGCATGGCATACCTCATTATTGTTGTCGGTTGAGAGTGGATCGAGCATAAGTCCAGCCGTGACCGGTCGCGACAATCATTCACCCCGCGTATGCGTCACCATCGGTTCAAGTCTTGGGCTTTTTCAGTTTCTTTTCATGCTTGTCGGACTTTTCGAACGCCGCTTCCAGCGCCTGGTTGAGCGTGCGCAAAACCTTGACCCGGGCCCAGCGCTTGTCGTTGGCTTCCACCAGCGTCCAGGGGGAAATTTCGGTGCTGGTACGGTCGACCATGTCGCCGACCGCGGCGCGATAGGCCTCCCACTTATCCCGGTTGCGCCAGTCGTCTTCGGTGATTTTGAAGCGCTTGAAAGGGATCTGTTCGCGCTCTTCGAAGCGCTCCAGTTGTGTCTGTTTGTCGATGGCCAGCCAGAACTTGACCACGATCACTCCGGCATCGGCGATCTGCTCTTCGAAGTCGTTGATTTCACCGTAGGCGCGCAGCCAGTCGGCCGGGCTGCAAAAGCCTTCGATACGCTCCACCAGTACCCGGCCATACCAGGAACGGTCGAACACGGTGAATTTGGCCCGCGCCGGAATATGTCGCCAGAAACGCCACAAGTACGGATGCGCCCGCTCCTCTTCGGTGGGCGCAGCAATCGGCACGATGCTGTATTGCCGAGGATCGAGCGCGGCGGCCACCCGGCGGATCGCCCCGCCCTTGCCGGCCGCGTCGTTGCCTTCGAACACGGCGATCAAGGCGTGCCGGCGCATGCGTTTGTCACGCATCAAGCCGGAAAAACGCGCCTGTTCGGTGATCAGTTGCTCTTCGTAGTCTTCCTTTTCCAGGCGTTGGTTCAGGTCGAGGCTGTCGAGCAGGTTCACCAGATCGACACTGCTGGCCAATGGCGCGGCGCTGACTTTATCCGGGTGAATCTTCGGTCTTTTCAACGCGCCTTGCAGGCCTTCAAGCAGAATCTTGCCGACCGCCAGGCTCCGATAGCGCGGGTCCATCCCGGCGATCACATGCCACGGCGCATAGTCGCGGCTGGTGCGGCGCAGAATGCGTTCGCCATACTTGACGAACTTGTCGTAAGTCTCCGATTGCTGCCAGTCCAGCGGGCTGATGCGCCAACTGTGCAGCGGGTCGTCGGCCAGGGCCTTGAGGCGGTCCTTCATTTGCTTCTTGGAAAGGTGGAACCAGAACTTGAAGATCAGCGCGCCTTCGTCGCACAACATCTTTTCCAGGCGTTCGGCACCGTTGATGCTCTGATCGAACCGGGGTTCCTTGATCACGCCATGAACCCGGGCCTGCAACATCTGGCTGTACCAGTTACCAAAGAAGATGCCCATGCGGCCCTTGGCCGGAAGCATCCGCCAGTAGCGCCAGGCCGGTGGTCGCGCCAGTTCTTCGTCGGTCTGCTGATCGAACGTACGGACCTCGATCAGGCGCGGGTCCATCCACTCGTTGAGCAGCTTCACGGTCTCGCCCTTGCCGGCACCTTCGATGCCGTTGATCAAAATGATCACCGGAAAGCGTTTTTGCTGCTGAAGTTCGAACTGCGCCTCGAGCAACGCTTCACGCAGCGCCGGCACTTCGGCTTCATAGGTTTCTTTGTCGATGACGTGACCGATTTCAGCAGATTCGAACATGGGGCGGCTCCTTCCAGGATTGAACAAGACTAGCGGATTGACCTCTCCTGCGTGGGAGAAATCCCATTTTCACTGCCTGGCCCGATCCGGACGTTGCCATGGATCAAGCAGCGACTCGGCGATCGGCTAGAATGGTCGCCTTGCCGTTGCCGAGCCTGCCATGAAACCTGTACTGCCCCACGCCCAGCTCGACTGGGACGACCAAGGTCTCCCGCGCTCGCGGGTGTTCGATGATGTGTATTTTTCCAACCTGTCCGGGCTGGACGAAACCCGTTACGTCTTCCTCGAACAGAACGCGTTGCGTGAGCGTTTCGCGGCATTGCCGGTGGACGGGAAACTGGTGATTGGCGAGACAGGTTTTGGTACCGGGTTGAATTTCCTGTGCGCCTGGCAGTTGTTCGAGCAGCACGCGGTGGCCGGTGCGCGGTTGCATTTTGTCAGTGTCGAAAAGTACCCGCTGAGCCTGCCCGACCTGCAGCGGGCGCTGGCCTTGTGGCCGGAACTCAAGCCGTTTGCCGATCAACTGTTGGCGCAATACGTGGCGATCCATCAAGGTTTCCAGCGCCTGATCCTGGACCACGGACGCATCACCCTGACGCTGCTGATCGGCGATGTGCTGGAACAGTTGCCACAGCTGGACGCGCAGATCGATGCCTGGTTTCTCGACGGTTTCGCCCCGGCGAAAAACCCCGACATGTGGACCGCCGAACTGTTTGTCGAGCTGGCCCGACTCGCGGCACCCGGCTCGACGATCAGCACCTTCACCAGCACCGGTTGGGTACGTCGTCTGTTGAATGCCGCAGGCTTCAAGATGAAACGCACGCCCGGCATCGGCCACAAATGGGAAATCCTGCGCGGGGTGTTTCTCGGCTGGCCGGAGGAAGTCACGAAGCCCGTCATGGTAAAACCGTGGTTTGCGCGTCCGGCCCCCCTGACCGGCGAACGTCGGGCCCTGGTGATTGGCGCCGGCCTCGCCGGTTGCGCGACAGCCGCCAGCCTCGCGGCGCGGGGTTGGCAAGTCAGTCTGCTGGAGCGTCACGGGGCACTGGCGCAGGAAGCCTCGGGCAATCCTCAAGGGGTTTTGTACCTCAAGCTTTCCGCCCATGGCACCGCGTTGTCGCAATTGATCGTCAGCGGCTTCGGCCACACCCGCCGCTTGCTTGAGCAGTTGCATCGAGGTCTCGACTGGGACGATTGCGGCGTACTGCAACTGGCCTTCAATGCCAAGGAAGCGGAGCGTCAGGCGCAATTGGCCGCAGCGTTTCCCGAGGACTTGCTGCACACGCTCGATCAAGCGCAGGCCGAAATCCGCGCCGGCATCGCGCTGCAATCGGGCGGCCTGTTCTACCCCGAAGGCGGCTGGGTGCACCCGCCCGCCCTGTGCCAATGGCAAGCGGCGCACCCGAACATACAGATCCTGCCCCATCACGATGTGCTGGAGTTGCGCCGAGCGCACGGACACTGGCAAGCCCTGGATGGCGAAACCGTGCTGGCCGATGCCCCGGTGGTGGTACTGGCCGGGGCTGCCGAGATCAAGCGTTTTAGTTATAGCAGCGAGCTGCCGCTCAAACGCATTCGTGGGCAAATCACTCGCCTGCCACAGACGACTGAAAGCCAGGCACTGGGCACCGTCGTCTGCGCCGAAGGTTATGTCGCGCCAGCTCGTTTGGGTGAACACACCCTGGGCGCCAGTTTCGATTTCAACTCCGATGACCTGACCCCGACCGCCGCCGAACATGCAGGCAATCTGCAAATGCTCGAAGAAATCTCGGTAGACCTGGTCGCTCGGCTCGGCGCAAATGCATTGCAACCTGAAGCACTTGAAGGCCGCGCAGCGTTTCGCTGCACCAGCCCGGATTACTTGCCGATTGTCGGCCCACTGGCCGACGGCCAGGCGTTCGCCGACGCCTACAGCGCTTTGAGCAAGGATGCCCGGCAAACCCCGGACATCCCTTGCCCATGGCTGGACGGTTTGTATGTCAACAGCGGCCACGGTTCCCGAGGATTGATCACCGCACCGTTGTCTGGCGAATTGCTCGCCGCGTGGCTGGATAACGAACCGCTGCCATTACCAAGAGCCGTGGCCGAGGCGTGTCATCCGAACCGCTTCGCCTTGCGCCGATTGATTCGAGGCAAATGAGGCACCTGGCTACCGGGCATACAAGGTTTTGTACTTAAAGCCTTGGCACGCACCCAGCACCTTTATTACTTATCGATCTAAAACTCCCACGATCCCACCGGGTCAGTTTCTGAGTACCCGCCCCTTGGGCGCGGTATCGATTGACCCTCCCCAACGGAAAAACCGGTAAGGAATTTATGTGCGGATTAGCTGGCGAGTTACGCTTTGATCATCAACCTGCAGACCTTGCAGCCGTTGAACGAATCACCCATCACCTGGCGCCTCGCGGCCCTGACGCGTGGGGCTTTCACAGCCAGGGGCCGATTGCCCTTGGTCATCGTCGCCTGAAAATCATGGACCTGTCGGACGGCTCGGCGCAGCCGATGGTCGACCCTCAACTGGGCCTGTCCTTGGCCTTCAACGGCGCGATCTACAACTTCCCCGAACTGCGTACCGAACTTGAATCCCTCGGTTACGCCTTCTATTCCGGCGGCGACACCGAAGTGCTGCTCAAGGGCTACCACGCCTGGGGCGAAGCGCTGCTGCCCAAGCTCAACGGCATGTTTGCCTTCGCTATCTGGGAGCGTGACGCCAAGCGCCTGTTCATCGCCCGTGACCGTCTCGGCGTGAAGCCGCTGTACCTGTCGCGCACCGGCCAGCGCCTGCGCTTTGCTTCTGCGCTGCCGGCGTTGCTCAAGGGCGGCGATATCAATCCGGTCCTCGATCCGGTGGCGCTCAATCATTATCTGAACTTCCACGCGGTGGTCCCGGCGCCGCGCACCTTGCTGGCCGGCATCGAAAAGCTGCCGCCCGCCACCTGGATGCGCATCGAAGCAGACGGCACAACCGAGCAGAAAACCTGGTGGGCCCTGCCCTACGGCCCACACGAGGATGAGAAAAATCTGACCCTCGAAGACTGGCGCGACCGCGTACTCGACAGTACCCGCGATGCGGTGGCGATTCGTCAACGGGCAGCGGTGGACGTCGGCGTGTTGCTGTCGGGCGGCGTCGATTCGAGCATGCTCGTCGGGCTGTTGCGGGAGGTCGGCGTGGAAAACCTGTCGACCTTCTCCATCGGTTTCCAGGATGCCGGCGGCGAGCGCGGTGACGAGTTCCAGTATTCGGATCTGATCGCCAGGCATTACGGCACCCAACATCATCAACTGCGCATCGACGAAAAAGAGATCATCGAGCAACTGCCCGCCGCCTTCCGCGCGATGAGCGAGCCGATGGTCAGCCATGACTGCATCGCGTTCTATTTGTTGTCCCGCGAAGTGGCCAAGCATTGCAAAGTGGTGCAAAGCGGCCAGGGGGCGGACGAGTTGTTCGCCGGTTATCACTGGTATCCGCAGGTCGATGGCGCAGCCGATCCCTACGCGGCGTATCGCGAAGCGTTTTTCGACCGCAGTTACGACGACTACGCTGCCACCGTTCAGCCGAAATGGCTGACCGCGAATGACGCCGCCGGCGACTTCGTGAAGGAACATTTCGCACAGCCCGGTGCCGATGCGGCGGTGGACAAAGCCTTGCGTCTGGACAGCACGGTGATGCTGGTGGATGACCCGGTCAAACGCGTCGACAACATGACCATGGCCTGGGGTCTGGAAGCGCGCACGCCGTTTCTCGACTATCGCCTGGTGGAATTGTCAGCCCGGGTGCCGAGCAAATTCAAACTGCCGGACGGCGGCAAGCAAGTGCTGAAAGAAGCGGCGCGACTGGTGATTCCGAGCGAAGTCATCGACCGTAAAAAGGGTTACTTCCCGGTGCCGGGTCTCAAGCATTTGCAGGGCGACACGCTGAACTGGGTGCGCGAATTGCTGCTGGACCCGAGCCAGGATCGTGGCCTGTTCAACCCGGCGATGCTCGACCGTTTGCTGACCGATCCACAAGGCCAGTTGACCCCGTTGCGCGGCTCGAAGCTGTGGCAATTGGCGGCGCTGAACCTGTGGCTCAGTGAACAAGGAATCTGATCGATGAAACCTCACGCCACGGCGTACAGCCAACGCTTGTTGCGCGGTCAGGCGCCCTCCTACGAACGCTTGCAGGCGCGTCTGGCTGAAGACGGCAGTGAACTCGGTACCGCGCCGATTGCCGTGCATTGCGGCTGGGGCCGGTTGCTGATCGGCCATACGTTCCCCGACCCGGCGAGCCTCGCCCAAGAGTTGCTCAATGAGCAACCGGGCGAACGGGATATCGCCCTCTATGTCGCCGCTCCCCAGCAAGTGCTGGGGCTGGAGCCGGCCCAGTTGTTTCTCGATCCGTCGGACACCTTGCGCTTGTGGTTCAGCGATTACCGGCAGGCGACCCGTGTGTTTCGCGGCTTTCGCATTCGTCGTGCGCAAGGCGATGCCGACTGGCAGGCGATCAATCAGTTGTATCAGGCGCGTGGCATGTTGCCGATCGACGCCCGTCTGCTGACCCCGCGTCATCTGGGCGGCCCGGTGTACTGGCTGGCCGAGGACGAGGACAGCGGCGCGGTCATCGGCAGTGTCATGGGCCTCAATCATCACAAGGCGTTCAACGATCCGGAAAACGGCAGCAGCCTCTGGTGCCTGGCGGTCGATCCGCACTGTTCGCGGCCCGGCGTCGGTGAAGTGCTGGTACGGCATTTGATCGAACACTTCATGAGCCGTGGGCTGAGTTACCTGGACCTGTCCGTGCTGCACGACAATCGCCAGGCGAAAAGTCTTTATGCCAAGCTCGGTTTTCGCAACCTGTCGACCTTTGCAATCAAGCGCAAGAACGGCATTAACCAACCGTTGTTTCTCGGCCCCGGTCCTGAGGCCGAGTTCAACCCCTACGCGCGGATCATCGTCGAGGAAGCCCATCGTCGTGGCATCGATGTGCAGGTCGATGATGCCGAGACCGGGATGTTTACCCTCAGCCACGGCGGACGGCGGGTACGTTGCCGCGAGTCGCTGAGTGACCTGACCAGCGCCATCAGCATGAGCCTGTGCCAGGACAAAAGCCTGACGCACAAAGTGTTGAAGGCGGCCGGTCTGAATCTGCCGAGCCAGCAACTGGCCGGCAACGCAGATGACAACCTGGCGTTTCTCGACGAACACGAGCGTGTGGTGGTCAAGCCGCTGGATGGCGAACAGGGTCAAGGGGTGGCGGTGGATCTGCGGACCATCGAAGACGTCCAGCAAGCCATCGAATCAGCCCGTCAGTTCGACAGCCGCGTGCTGTTGGAAAGCTTTCACGAAGGCCTCGACCTGCGGATTCTGGTGATCGGATTTGAGGTGGTGGCGGCGGCGATTCGCCGACCGGCCGAAGTGGTGGGCGACGGGCAGCATTCCATCGGTGCGCTGATTGACGCCCAGAGTCGGCGTCGGCAAGCGGCTACCAGCGGTGAAAGCAAAATCCCGCTGGACCACGAGACCGAACGCACGTTGCAGGCAGCGGGTTACGACTACAGCAGCATTCTGCCGGCGGGTGAACACTTGTTCGTACGGCGTACGGCGAATCTTCATACCGGCGGTGTGCTTGAAGATGTCACGGCGATCCTGCATCCCACGCTGGTGGAGGCCGCCGTGCGCGCGGCGCGGGCGCTGGATATTCCGATGGTCGGGCTCGACCTGATGGTGCCGGCGGCGGATCAGGCGCAATACGTGTTTATCGAAGCCAATGAACGCGCCGGCCTGGCCAACCATGAGCCGCAGCCGACGGCCGAGCGGTTTGTGGATCTGTTGTTTCCGCATAGTCAGCCGGCGGTCTCTTAGTGATGTGGTGCCTTAACCGGCCCCTTCGCGGGCAAGCCTCGCTCCTACAGGAATGGGTGCTTTTGTAGGAGCGAGGCTTGCCCGCGAAGACGGCCTCACAGACACCGCAAATTACCCTCATCGAAACCATCGATGCTCTTTACTCATCAGGAGTTTCCATGACCCATAAAATCCCCGAACCCGACCTCAACTACCTGCAAAAAGTCCTCCTGGAAATGCTCGCCATTCCGAGCCCGACCGGTTTCACCGACACCATCGTGCGTTACGTCGCCGAGCGGCTCGAAGAGCTGGGCATTCCTTTCGAGATGACTCGCCGCGGCACCATCCGCGCCACGCTCAAAGGCAAGAAAAACAGCCCCGACCGCGCCGTTTCCGCCCACCTCGACACCATCGGCGCCGCCGTTCGCGCAGTGAAAGACAACGGTCGCCTGACTCTGGCGCCAGTCGGCTGCTGGTCCAGCCGTTTCGCCGAAGGCAGCCGCGTCAGCCTGTTTACCGACAACGGCGTGATCCGTGGCAGCGTGTTGCCGTTGATGGCGTCCGGGCATGCGTTCAACACGGCGGTGGACGAGATGCCGATCAGCTGGGATCACATCGAACTGCGCCTCGACGCGTACTGCGCGACCCGCGCCGATTGCGATTCCCTGGGGATCAGCGTCGGCGATTTCGTCGCGTTCGACCCGTTGCCGGAATTCACCGAAAGCGGCCACATCAGCGCCCGTCACCTCGACGACAAGGCCGGCGTTGCCGCGCTGCTGGCGGCACTTAAAGCGATCGTCGACAGTGGTGAAGAGCTGATGATCGACTGCCATCCGCTGTTCACCATCACCGAGGAAACCGGCAGCGGTGCAGCGGCGGCGTTACCGTGGGACGTCAGCGAATTCGTCGGCATCGACATCGCACCGGTCGCGCCCGGCCAGCACTCCAGCGAACATGCGGTCAGCGTGGCGATGCAGGATTCCGGCGGGCCTTATGACTATCACTTGTCGCGGCACCTGCTGCGACTGGCCAGCGACAACGAGTTGCCGGTGCGCCGCGACCTGTTTCGCTACTACTTCAGCGATGCACATTCGGCGGTCACCGCCGGCCATGACATTCGCACCGCCCTGCTCGCTTTCGGATGCGACGCGACTCACGGCTACGAACGCACCCACATCGACAGCCTCGCGGCGCTCAGTCGCCTGCTCGGCGCCTACATCCTCAGCCCGCCGGTGTTCGCCAGCGATGCGCAACCGGCCAAGGGTTCGCTGGACCGGTTCAGTCATCAGATCGAACATGACACGCAGATGGAAAGCGATACTCGGGTGCCTTCGGTGGATAGCCTGGTGGGGCAGCGGTCGGATAGCTGATCCGGAATTTTCATTGCCTGGGCTGACATCTTCGCGGGCAAGCCTCGCTCCTACAGACTTTGCGTCGATCCGAAGTAATGTGATCAACGCGAAACCTGTAGGAGCGAGGCTTGCCCGCGAAGGCGTCAGCCCAGGCAACACATCGGGCCCAGACTAGCCGCCACCCATCATTCGCCGTAGCATCGCGCCATTGTTTAGCCGAGGTGCCTATGCTGATTCCCCACGACCAACTTGAAGTCGACACCCTGACCCGCCTGATCGAGGATTTCGTGACCCGTGACGGCACCGACAACGGCGATGACACGCCGCTGGAAACCCGCGTATTGCGTGTTCGCCAGGCCCTGACCAAAGGTCAGGCGCTGATTGTCTTCGACCCGGAAAGCGAGCAATGCCAGTTGATGCTCAAGCACGACGTGCCCAAGCATCTGTTCGACTGACGCCTTCATCGCCCTTTGGTTTTTGCCAGTTTGACCTGGATGCGCTTGTAGACTTCGGCACGGTGCACATTGACGCTTTGCGGCGCGTCGACGCCGAAGCGCACCGTGTTGCCGTTGACGGCGACAATACGCACCGAAATGTCGTCACCGATGGAAATCATTTCGCCCACAACGCGGCTGAGTACAAGCATGGCATTCGTCCTTCAGGGTTATCGAACCCTGAAGATGCCCGGCACGCAGCGGGCCTTCAATGCGACGAGGGCAAAACAGTCCCGCCCTACAGCGCCAGGCGAACACCTCTTAAGGAAACGTCTTACAAACTATGGCTTTGCTTCAGGCAGCGGAAAAACGCGGGCCAAACAGGATGACGCTTGCGCCGATCACACACAGCGCCACGCCGATCCAGTCAGAGCCGAGCGGGCGAATCCGTTCGACCACTGCCAGCCAGCCAATCGACGCAATGATGTAGATGCCACCGTAGGCGGCATAAGCCCGCCCCGCGTAGCTCGCCTCGACACGGGTCAGCAGCAGCGCGAACAAGGTCAGGCTGAGCAGCGCCGGCACCACCCACCAGACGCTTTTGCCTTGGCGCAACCACATCCAGAAGGCAAAGCAGCCGGCGATTTCGAACAGCGCGGCGAGAAAAAACCACAGGTAATTGAGCATGCGAACGTCTCGCGAGGATGACCGATGGCGGCCACCCTAACGGCGACGTTGTGCGCGGGCAAGTTCAGCCTGCGGTCTGTTTGGCCTTGGCGCGCATTTTATCGGCCATGAGGGTCATTTCGTCGTAGAGCAGTTGCGGGTTCTCCTGCTTCAGCGCCCAGGCCATACGGCCCTGTTCGTGGGGCAGGATCATGAATTCGCCGGCGGCGACGTGCTGATAGATGTAGTCGGCAATGTCGGCCGCACTAATCGGCGAACTTTCCAGCAACTTGCCAACCTGCGCTTTCATGGCGGGTGTCGGACCACGGAAAGAGTCCAGCAGGTTGGTCTGGAAGAACGACGGGCACACCACATGCACGCCAACTTCCTGATGCGCCAGTTCGATCAGCAGGCTTTCGGACAACGCCACCACACCGGCCTTGGCCACGTTGTAGTTACTCATCGCCGGGCCTTGCATCAGGGCGGCCATCGACGCGATGTTGATGATCTTGCCTTTGCTTTTTTCCAGCAGCGGCAAGAACGCCTTGCAACCCTTGACCACGCCCATCAGGTTGATCGCGATCTGCCAGTCCCAGTCTTCCAGGGACAGTTCGCTGAAGAACCCGCCCGAGGCGACACCGGCATTGTTGACGATGACATCGATGCCGCCGAGCTTGACTTCACAGGCTTGGGCGAACGCAGTCAGCTGACTGTAATCGCGCACGTCGCAACGCTGGATAAAGCCATCGCCGCCGGCTTCACGAACCAGTTTCAGGGTTTCCTGCAGACCGGGTTCGCTGACATCCGACAAAGCCAGTTGCCAGCCTTCACGTGCCCAGCGCAGCGCGATTTCGCGACCCAGGCCCGAGCCCGCGCCAGTGATCATCATGCGATTTTGCATAGCAAACAGCCTTGTTGTTCCGGGGAAGATGCGTCGAGTGTAGCGAAGGACCTTGCGCGACCCACGCTCCATCAGATTGCTGAATGGCGCGAGCAAACCGTGAGCGCGCCTGTATCAACCAGGCCCCTGAAAACGAAATAAGCCTTTCTTCGAAAAACATTAAAAAAACTTGGAATTTTCTTTCAAGTGCACCAGTCGGAATTTACAAGCAGCTCGGGTTTATTGCAGTCCAGCTGACAATTAACACCAGGCAATTTCAGAACACTTCCGACAAGGAAATAGACATGGGCACAATACTAATCATTATTCTGATCCTCCTGCTGGTAGGTGGTCTGCCGGTCTTCCCTCATTCCAGAAGTTGGGGTTATGGCCCGTCGGGTATCATCGGCGTGGTGTTGGTGGTGCTGTTGATTTTGCTGTTACTCGGCAAGATATAAAGATCTGACAGGCAAAAAAAAGAGGCCCTTGAAGGGCCTCTTTTTTATTGCGTCAACGCTTAGTCCGGCTTGCCGTCAACGACACCGGCGGTGTTGTCGATCAGGCTCTTGGTCGCCGTTTGCAGGAACGCTTCGAGCTTGAGTTTCAGCTCGGCAGTGCGAGGTGCATTCGGTACGATCTCGGCGTGAGGTGTCGCGCCCAGTTCGTACTGATACATCTTCGGCTCCATTTCCTTTTCTTTCGGCAAGACCAGAATCTGATCCGCCGTGATAATGGCCGTGGTCTGTTCGCTGCCCGACGGTTTGATCACGCCAAAACCGGTGTCGCCTTCCGGCAGGTCGAGCAGGTCACGCCCCCAGCACTGATGACGCACTTCGCCACCGATGCGACCCATTATGGTCGGTACGATGTCGATTTGAGTGCCTACCGTGTGGTCGAGTTTGCCGAATTTTTCCTGGATGCCCGGTGCGATCATCAGCATCGGCACGTTGAAACGACCCAGGTCCATTTCGGTGATCTGGCGCTCGTTGCCGAAACCGTGGTCACCGACGATGACAAACAGGGTTTCCTTGAAGTAAGGCTCCTTGCGGGCCTTTTCAAAGAACTGACCGAGCGCCCAGTCCGCGTAACGCATGGCGGTCAAATGCTCGTTCAGGCTGCCACGATCGGTCACGCGCTCGACCGGCAATGGCGTCGGCAAGGCGTATGGCGTGTGGTTGGACAGGGTCTGCAGCAAGGCATAGAACGGCTTGCCGTTTTCCCGTGCCTTGAGCTCGACCAGACCACGGTCGAACATGTCCTGGTCGGACACACCCCAGGTCGGATCGGAGAACACCGGGTTGACGAAGTCGTTACGACCAATGAAGTTGGTCATGCCCTGGCTGCTGAAGAAACCCGACTGGTTATCCCAGGCGAAGTCGCCGTTGTAGACGTACACGTCGTCATAGTCGCGGGCGCTGAGCAATTGTGGGAGGCCGGACAGTTTGTGACTACCTTCCGGGGTCTGCATCAGGTATTCGAAACCCGGCAGGTTCGGGAAGCAGGCCATGGTGGCGAACATACCCTGGTGGGTGTGGGTGCCGTTGGAGAAGAAGCGGTCAAACAGCAGGCCTTCCTTCGACAGCTTGTCGAGGTACGGCGTGATGTTGCCCGGTGCACCGAGGGCGCCGACCGAGTGACCGGCCATGCTTTCCATCAGGATCACGACGACGTTCTTGATCGGCAGGGTCTTGTCGGCCGGCGGCGTGTAATCGCGACGCACCGCTGCGGTCTCGGCATCTACCAGTTTGTCGTTCGGCATCACCAGCATGTCACGCACGATTTGCTGAGCTTGCGGCTGCGGCAGCGTGGCTTTCCAGATGTTGTCGCGATCTTCGGACATCCGGCTCTTGGCCGCCGCGACCAGCGACAATGTGCCGTTGAGGCCCAGCTGGTTGGCGAAGTTGGAGTCGGTGGTGTAGACGTCACCCCAACGCAGTGGCGGGCCTTGGCGCAGAGTGCCGCGAGCCGCGACCACGCAGACCAGCAGGCACACCACGAACACGACAATGCGCGCGTACCACGGGGCGATCTGGCGCGTGCCGATGCTGCCGCCGCTGAATGGACCGCGAGGACGGGTCGCGCGGTCGGCGCCCTTGAACGCCAGGGTCAGGATCAACGTGCCCACGGCCCAGGCCAGCAGGTAGCGAACCACCGGAAATCCGTACCAAAGCATGCTCATTACGGTTTTCGGGTCTTCCTTCACGTACTGGAAGACCAGGCCGTTGAGGCGCTGGTGGAACTCGCGGTAGAAGTCCATTTCCATCAGGCCGAGGAACAGCGCGATGCTCGAAGCGATGGTCAGCCAGAAACGGAAGAACCCGCGGGCCGCCATGGCCCGGGCGCTGAACAGCGCCAGCAACAGCGGAATGCTGAGGTAGACCACCAGGCGCAGGTCGAAGCGCAGGCCGTTGGCGAACGCTTCGAAGAAGGTCGAGGCCGGGGTGTCGAGGATCATCTCGCGGTTGTAGACCAGCAGCGCGACGCGCAGCAGGCTGAACATGACCATCATGACCAGGGCACACAGCAGCGTGTAGGCCAGATGCGATTTGACGGTCGGTTGCAGCAGGCGACTAGAAGCTCGCTGCTGACTCAGGGCGTCCGGGATTGCCATGTCGTTTTAGGACCCATTGGAAGTTGAAGTTTCAAAATTACAGCTGCGCCCTGCCCTCTGTTGGCCAGTTCTCGGCCCCGGGGTTTGCGCGGTGCGCAAATGTTGCACGATCAACCGCGGCATTGCTATTGATTACTGATCTGCACGGCTGGCGCGGGCGAATTGTCTTGGAGGCTTTGTGAAAATTTTGTGTAGTGCATATTCGGAAACACAATAAAGTCTTTCAGAGTCCATAAGTTGGGTGTGGGCATATCCGTTTCTGCGGTCACGGCGGCTTATGGTTTCGCTTTTACAGCGAGTCACTTTGGAAAAGCCCCAAAGTAACCAAAGGGCTCTTGCCCCTTTCGTTCGGTGCCTCGCTGTGGCTCGGCATGCCCTCGCTCCGGTCCTGCTCCGTGGGCACGCCGCCATCGGCCATCCCTGGCCGGGGGCGGCTAACCCGGCATCCATGCCGGGTTACCCACTGCGCAGAACCTCCACTCGGCCTCTCGAGGGGGCGACTACCGCCACAGCCGCCGAGGCGGCCTGAAAGCCGACCTGGCTCCTCAGTCGTGTGCACTCTCCCGCACTGTGGTGGCTGCACTAGTCTTGGATGTTTGCACATTCCCCCTGTAGGAGCCGGCTTGCTGGCGATAGCGGTGGGTCAGTCACCTGTTTATTGACTGGACGGACGCCATCGCCAGCAAGCCGGCTCCTACAGGGGAAATGCATAGGTGTCTGGATGAATACGATCAACTGTGGGAGCCGGCTTGCTGGCGATAGCAGTGGATCAGTCACCTGTTTATTGACTGGACGGACGCCATCGCCAGCAAGCCGGCTCCTACAGGGGAAATGCATAGGTGTCTGGATGAATACGATCAACTGTGGGAGCCGGCTTGCTGGCGATAGCAGTGGATCAGTCACCTGTTTATTGATTGAACGGACGCCATCGCCAGCAAGCTGGCTCCTACAGGGGAAATGCATAGTTGTCTGGATGAATACGATCAACTGTAGGAGCCGGCTCGCCGGCGATAGCAGTGGATCAGTCACCTGTTTATTGATTGAACGGACGCCATCGCCAGCAAGCTGGCTCCTACAGGGGAAATGCATAGGTGTCTGGATGAATACGATCAACTGTAGGAGCCGGCTTGCTGGCGATAGCAGTGGATCAGTCACCTGTTTATTGATTGAACGGACGCCATCGCCAGCAAGCTGGCTCCTACAGGGGAAATGCATAGGTGTCTGGATGAATACGAGCAACTGTAGGAGCCGGCTTGGCGGCGATAGCGGTGGGTCAGTCAACCTGTTTATTGAATGGACGGACGCCATCGCCAGCAAGCCGGCTCCTACAGGGAATCGCGTACGCTTTTGATTTCCACCACTCATCAGGTCGAGCGTTAGCTCGCCTTCCGCTTTTGATCTGAGCGCCCCCTCGAGAGGCCGAGCGCAGGTTCTGCGCAGTGGGCAACCCGGCATGGATGCCGGGTTAGCCGCCCCCGGCCATGGATGGCCGATGGCGGCGGGCCCACGGAGCAGGACCGGAGCGAGGCACCGAACGAAAGGGGCAAGAGCGCTTTGGTTACTTTCGCGCTTTTCGAAAGTGACTCGCCGTAAGGGCGAAACCATAAGCCGCCATGACCGCAGCAACGGATATACACACCAATCAAACAAACCCGCAAAAAAAGCCCCGATCAAATCAGGGCTTTTTATAGAAAGAAACGAAGCGATTACTTCTCGGCACGCTCTTTCAGGGCTTTCAAGGTATTGAACGGCGCATCAACCACAAACTTGTTGGCAATCATCGAAGGCACGCTACCACCCGGCTCAGTGTGAACCTGATAGGTCACTTCAATCTGGTCACCCTTGGGCACGAACTTCCAGAACCCATCAACCTTGGCAACCCGCACAAAACCCTTTTCTTCAGGAATGTACTTCGGCACGCCCTCAAGCTTACGGGTCAGACTGCCATCGGCGCCTACGGTAGTCGTGATATGCAGCACCGAATCACGCGCGGTCACCGGCCATGGGGTATTGAACTGGGTGTAGGTCCAGCTCTGATCGCCTTCATGCTTGAGCAGCTTCTGCTGCTTGCATTCGTGAATCCACGAGCAGGCGCCCGCCACGTCTTCCTGGAGTGCGCGCAATTTGGCCATGGTGGTTTTCATCAGGGTAACGCCCTGATAAGCCTTGTAGTCAGAGCCGGCCACTTCACTCAAGGACACCTTGATGCCGTCTTCATTCTTGGCCACTTTCCAGTCTTCGGCCTGTGCGGTGGCAGTCGCCAGCAAAACCGTCAAACCACACAGCACAGCCATACGATGCAGCGAACCCATAATCTTATTCCTTATTGTTGAAGTTCCGTTCGTTGACACATCACGCCGCCGTCATCTGCTCCCACCAGCCCAGCAATCTGATCGCTTCGTCACTGCTGTTTCCGCAAACTTCGACGTCGGCTTCAAACGCCGAACACACGGCCGGACGTTCCGGTTGGCCGAAAATACTGCACAGGTTTTCGGCAGAGAGTTGAACGCAACGTTCTCCAGCGGCTTTGCCATTGGGCATACCGGGAATCGGAGAACTGATGGAAGGGGCAATGCAACAGGCGCCACAGCCTTCACGGCATTTCATGACGACGAGCTCCTCGCGACGGGTGATGTGTTAAAGGACGGGGCACAGAGTAACCGCTAAAACAGTTGTTTTAAATTACCTGTCGCCGGGTTTTTACGCTCAAACCAGCGTGACTGACCAGTCTCCGACAAAGCGTCTGGCCTGCGGGTCACGCCGAGGAAGGATTTACTGCTTGAACTCCAATTCCAGCGCCGCGCCCTCGACTTCCCGACGCTCTTCGTTACGCAGTTGCAACTTCATTTCGTTGCTGATCAGTCGTCCGTTGAGCTGGAACGGAGAGCTGCCAGCCTTCTCACCGAACATTTGCGGCAACACGGCGTCGTGCCGGGGCAACGGAACTGTACCGACCGGCTTAAACTCTTCGGCCATTTCCTCAGGCAAGCTCAAATCCAGGTCAGCCGAAGGCAGTTTGGTTTTCACCACTTCACTGGCCGGTTTCGATTTGGAGGCAATGGGTGAACGTTTTTTCTGCGTAGCCGCTTTCTTTTTGACCGGTGTGGCTTTTTTTGCCGGTGCCGGTTTTTTCGATGTCGCGCTGGCGGCCGGTTTTTCCTGAGCGGGAGCCGCCAGGACGCCTTCCGAATTGAAGGTTATCAACAGGCAGATCGACAACCAGGCGGCAGGAAAAATCGGTTTCATGGATCCAACGGGGAACGGCGCTATCGGCAGAGGGCCATATGCTCGCTTGTTGGACGCGACATGACAAGCTCGGGCAGGAATTACCCGCCCGCCCGTCACATTCCGCCGGCCATCTCCTGGCAAAGCTGGGTAGCCAGCATGCCCAGAGTCATCAACGCACGCTCGGCTTCGCGATTCCAGGGAATGCCGCAGTTGAGCCGAATGCAGTGATTGAACTGCTCGGTGTTACTGAAAATCAGCCCTGGTGCGATGCTGATGCCTTGCTGCAATGCGCGCACATGAAGTTCTTGTGTATTGACCCGCCCCGGCAGACTCACCCACAGAATGAAGCCGCCGGTCGGCCGGGTCATCTGTGTGCCTTCCGGGAAATACTGCTGCACCGCAAGCTGGAAAGCGCTGAGATTCTTGCGGTACTCCTGACGGATGTAGCGCAAATGCCGGTCGTAACCGCCATTTTCCAGATACGCCGCGATCCCCATCTGCGTAACGCTGCAAGCCGAATGCGTGCTGAAGGTCTGCAAGCGCTGGATTTCCTGCTGGTACTTGCCGGCAATCATCCAGCCAATCCGCACACCCGGAGACAGGGTCTTGGAGAAGCTCGAACAGTAGATCACCCGATCCAGCCGGTCGTAGGCCTTGAGTGCCTTGGTGCGGCCCTGCTCGAACATCAGTTCGCCGTAGATATCGTCTTCGACCACCTGAATATCGAAATCCGAGGCCAGGCGCAGCAGTTGTTTCTGCCGCTCTTCGGGCATGGTGCCGCCCAGCGGATTGCTCAGGCGCGTGGTCAGTACCAGCGCTTTGATCGACCACTGATTCGCTGCCAGTTGTAAGGCTTCCAGGCTCATGCCGGTGGCCGGATCGCTGGGGATCTCGATGACTTTCAGGCCCAGCAGATCGGCCAGTTGCAGCAACCCGTAGTAGGTTGGCGACTCGGCGGCGATCAAGTCGCCCGGCCGGGTCAGCACGCGCAGGGACATCTGCAAGGCATCGACGCAGCCGTGGGTGATTACCACTTCCGACGGATCGACCACCACGCCGGCATCGCGCATGCGAATCGCCACTTGCCGTCGCAACGGTTCAAAACCGGGGCTGAACATGTAACTGAATGCCCGCGGGCTATGGAATCGGGTGACTTTGGCCAACTGCTGATGCAGCGCCCGCACTGGCAGGTAATCGACGCTCGGCACCGCCGCGCCCAAGGGAAACACGCCCTCGCGACGGGATTCGACCAACACTTGTTGAATGATGCTGCTGCGGGTGACCAGGCCGGGACGTTCGACCCGGGCGATGTCCGGTGTCGGCGCAGTCAGGGCCGGTGTCTGGTGCACGTAGTAACCCGACTGCGGCCGGGCACGGATCAGCCCCTGATCTTCGAGATTGGCATACGCCTGCAACACCGTCGCATGGCTGACATTGAGCTGCGAACTCATCTTGCGCACCGAAGGCACGCGCTCCCCCGGCTGATAGACCCCACGACGGATGTCTTCGGCCAGTTGTTGAGCAATACGTTGGTAGAGCAAGAGATTGGTCATGACGCAGCACTCGATTTCACGGGCATTTTATTCTTGTGTGAAACAATACCGGAACAGTTTAGAAGTGTACGGGGACAGTTGCCACAATAGTCGACGGTACAGTGCAGTGTCAGCAAAATCTGTACTGCTTTGCGAGGCAATTCGCAGACACAAAAAAACCCGGCGCTGTCTGGCAGCCCGGGTTTGTAGGAGCCGGCTTGCTGCGGGCGGCGTTCCGACGATGGCATCACTTCGGTTCGTCTGAAACACCGCGGTGATGCCATCGTCGGAACGCCGCCCGCAGCACGCCGGCTCCTACAGAGTATGTGGTTTCAATCGGAATCCGCTATTACCGGGCAGCGCCGAGCAGGCCTTTTTCGTCGGAGAACACAATTTCCACCCGACGGTTCTGCGCCCGGCCCCGTTCCGAGGCGTTCGCGTCTACCGGGTATTCGTCGCCATAACCTTCGACCTTAATGCGTTTTTCGTCGATGCCCAGGTCCGTCAACACGTCCGCCACCGATTGCGCACGGTCACGGGACAGTTTGAGGTTTTCCTGCTTGCCGCCGGTGCTGTCGGCGTAACCTTCGATGCGCACGACGCGCTTGGGATTGAGTTGCAGGAATTGCACGATCTTCAACACCACGCGGTTCGCCGAGTTTTTCAGCTCCGCTTCGCCGGTGTCGAACAGCACGTCGCCGAGGGTCATTACCAGGCCACGGTCAGTCTGGGTCGTGGCCAGCGCAACAATCTGCTCTTCAAGCCACTTGCCCTGCTGCTGCACGCTCAGCAATTTGGATTCGCGCAGGGCCAGTTGCAGGCGCTGACGCTCCAGTTCGAGCTTCGCCGCGCGCTCTTCATTGAGTACCTGATTGGTGTGTTCCCGAGCGATTTCGCTGTAGCGCCGGCTCAGGTAGGCGTAATGCAGCACGTCGGACCCGCTGCCCCAGTAGCTGGACAGTCGATCGGCACGGGCCAGGGATTCACCGGCACGGATCACGTCTTTCGGCGCGATTCGCAGCACGTTGGAATCTTCTTTCACCTTCTGAAAGTCGGCACCCGCTTCTTGCAACGCAGCTTCACTGTGCTGACCGGCGCAGCCATAGAGACTCGCACAGCCAACAAGGATCAAGCCGCCGATAGCTTTGGACGTGAGGTTCATTGTGCATCCCCCACTTGCTTGCGCAATCGAGTGATGCGGGTGTTGAGAAGATCCAGCTTCTCTTCACTTTTGAGCGTCAGGACCTTGGCTTCGGCCAGCCGCGCGTCAAGTTCGGCCTGTTCGGCGCGCATGCGTGCATGTTTGTAAGACTGATCGGCCATATCACCTTGGGCACGGGCGAATTTATCTTCGGCCAGTTTCATTTCAGGCACGTCGTCCGCGGTGGCCCCTACGGCTTTGGCTTGCACGAGCACCTGTTCGGTCAGGCGTATTTGTTCATTCGGCGCCGGATCGGCTGCACAACCCGCCAGAGCCAGAACGGCCAGGGCAGCGAAAAGAGGTCGAATACTCACTAAAAATCCCTACTGTTTTGGGGTACTGGCGGGGGGTTGCTGTGGCTGCTGTTGCTGCGCTTTCCAGCGCTCGATATTGCGTTGCAGCACGGCTTCCGTCAGTCCGGACGCGGGCAATTCTGTCATCTTTTTGGCCAACTGTCCGCGCAACCACGGATCGTTGCAGGCAGAGTTATGGGAAACCGCGAGGAACAGGCCGGGTTTGTCGACCGGCTGCGGGCGCGCGACGAGGTCATTGGCCATGCTCAGGGCCTGTGCGGCTGCCATGCCCGAATAGCGTCCGGCGAGGACAAATTCCACTTCCCCCAACAGCAATTTCTGAAGGGCCTGGGTCAGGTTGGGGGTGCGTACGAGGGTCAATTGCTGCTCGGCAAACGTACCGAATTCCGGGGTCATTCGAGACTTTTCCGACAACGCGCCGGGATGACCGTGAAGGTCCTGCGTCTGGTTGTAGACCAGTGGCGAGTCTTTTCGGGTCCAGACCAGGTAATCGTTTTCCAGCAACGGCGGATGGATGTAATCCAGGGTTTCCAGCTCACTGACCGTCAACGGCGCGTCGGCCAGCATGTCCATGCGCCCACTGCGCACTTCCTCCAGCGCCTGGGCGCGTTTGCCGGCATAGAGCATCTCGACCTTGATGCCCAACTGCCCTGCTATTTGTTGCAACAGGTCGGCACTGGCACCGATCAGGTGCTTGGGGTTTTGCGGGTCTTGCCACAGATACGGCGGCGCATCCGGGCTGCCGGTGACCACCAGTCGCTCACACTTGCCCGCTGCGATGGACAGCGTCGGCAACAGCGTCAGACCCAGCAGCAATGACCAACCGAACACTCGATGCAGATCCATACTCAAACCCCGTTATATCCCCTGTAGGAGCGAGCCTGCTCGCGATGGACGTTAACGATGACGCGCCCGCTCCGGATAACCGCGGTGCCTCCAAGTCCATCGCGAGCAGGCTCGCTCCTACAGAAGAGCAAAAAAAAGCCCGACCAAAAGGTCGGGCTCTTTATAGGTCAAGCGGCTGGATTAGACCAGCTTCTCGAACTCAGGGATGGCTTCGAACAGGTCCGCCACCAGGCCGTAATCGGCCACCTGGAAGATCGGCGCTTCTTCGTCCTTGTTGATCGCGACGATCACTTTGGAGTCTTTCATGCCGGCCAGGTGCTGGATCGCGCCGGAGATACCGACCGCGATGTACAGCTGTGGAGCAACGATCTTGCCGGTCTGACCGACCTGCATGTCGTTGGGTACGAAACCTGCGTCGACCGCGGCGCGGGAAGCACCGACGGCAGCGCCCAGCTTGTCGGCCAGGGCGTACAGGTGTTTGAAGTTGTCGCCGTTCTGCATGCCGCGACCGCCGGAAACGACGATTTTGGCAGCGGTCAGTTCCGGACGATCGGACTTGGCCAGTTCTTCACCGACGAAGCTCGAAGTGCCGGCGTTGTGCGCAGCAGCAACTGCTTCAACGGCAGCCGAACCGCCTTCGGCAGCAACCGGGTCGAAACCGGTGGCACGCACGGTGATCACCTTGACCGCTGCGTTCGACTGAACGGTAGCGATGGCGTTACCGGCGTAGATCGGGCGCTTGAAAGTGTCAGCGCTTTCAACCGAGATGATCTCGGAGATCTGGTCAACGTCCAGCTGAGCGGCAACGCGCGGCAGGATGTTTTTGCCGTTGGAAGTGGCGGCAGCCAGGATGTGGCTGTAGCCCTTGCCCAGCTCGGCAACCAGTGGCGCGACGTTTTCCGGCAGTTGGTGAGCGTAGGCGGCGTTATCGGCCACCAGCACTTTAGCCACGCCAGCCACTTTCGCAGCGGCTTCAGCCACGGCGCCAGCGCCCTGACCTGCAACCAGCACGTGGATGTCGCCGCCGATTTTGGCAGCAGCGGCCACGGTGTTCAGCGTGGCCGGGGCCAGCACTTTGTTGTCGTGTTCAGCAATAACCAAGATAGTCATTTAGATTACCTTCGCTTCGTTTTTCAGTTTCTCGACCAGTTCAGCCACCGACTTGACCTTGATACCCGCGCTGCGTGCAGCAGGCGCTTCGACTTTCACGGTCTTGTTGGTGGAGGCGGTGGAAACGCCCAAAGCATCCGGAGTCAGCACTTCGAGAGGCTTCTTCTTGGCTTTCATGATGTTTGGCAGGGACGCGTAGCGCGGCTCGTTCAAACGCAGGTCGGTGGTGACGATGGCCGGCAGTTTCAGGGAAACTGTCTGCGCGCCGCCGTCGATTTCGCGGGTCACGGCAACGCTGTCGCCGGACACTTCGACTTTGGACGCGAAGGTGCCCTGACCGTAGCCGCTCAATGCAGCGAGCATCTGGCCAGTCTGGTTGTTGTCGCTGTCGATGGCCTGTTTGCCGAGGATCACCAGCTGAGGCTGCTCCTTGTCGACAACGGCTTTGAGCAGCTTGGCAACGGCCAGGGAAGTCAGATCTTCAGCGGATTCGACGAGGATGGCGCGGTCGGCACCCAGAGCCAGCGCGGTGCGCAGTTGCTCTTGAGCGGTGGACGGGCCGATGGAGACGACGACGATTTCAGTCGCAACGCCTTTCTCTTTCAGGCGTACGGCTTCTTCCACTGCGATTTCGCAGAACGGGTTCATCGACATCTTCACGTTGGCGAGGTCGACGCCGGAATTGTCCGCCTTGACGCGAACCTTGACGTTGTAATCCACAACGCGTTTGACAGCTACAAGAACCTTCATGGATTCCTCGTTACTCTCCGGTGAAAAGAAAGTCGCCTAGGCGAACCTGGCGGTTGATGCTCATCGGGCGCAAGGGCACCTCTAAAAACGCCGGCATACGTGTCAAGTGACCATCGCTCATGACGTTGATGACCGTTCGTCAGTGGTGACCAACAAGTCATTAAATATCGTGGCGTGTAAACTGCGCGCCAACACTGCGCTGCACATCACCTTGTACTGCCATCGCCCTGTCTTTAGAGGTGCTCTTGAAACCAACAGTCAGCCTACGGCGAGCGCAAAACCGACCGTATCTTGACCGGAACGCCTATTCCGGTCAATACGGCAAAATGGCCAGTCATAAGCCGCGTGACTTTGATTTCTCTGGCTTTGAGCCGATTCAAACAAACGTTTGTATTGGACGCTAAGAGTGGTGTAGATATAATGCGCCACCCAAAGAGAAAGGTGGTTCATCGATTGTCCTCTTCCTGCCTTGTGCAGGAATTCATGGATGCGACACCAAACCTCCAATTAGAAAAAAAACTGTTGAGCCTTGAGTAGGAGATAACCTGTGGAACGCGAATACATGGAATTCGACGTGGTCATCGTCGGTGCCGGCCCCGCTGGTCTTTCCGCCGCCTGCCGCTTGAAGCAGAAGGCTGCTGAAGCCGGTAAGGAAATCAGCGTCTGCGTGGTCGAAAAAGGCTCCGAAGTGGGTGCTCACATCCTGTCCGGTGCCGTGTTCGAACCACGCGCCCTGAACGAACTGTTCCCGGACTGGAAAGAACTTGGCGCGCCGCTGAACACGCCGGTCACCCGCGACGACATCTTCGTTCTCAAGAACGCCGACAGCGCGCAGAAGATTCCCGACCTCTTTGTGCCCAAGACCATGCACAACGAAGGCAACTACATCATCTCCCTGGGCAACCTGTGCCGCTGGCTGGCTCAGCAGGCCGAGAACCTGGGCGTGGAAATCTACCCGGGCTTCGCCGCGCAGGAAGCACTGTTCGACGAGAACGGTGTGGTGCGCGGGATCATCACCGGTGATCTGGGCGTTGACCGCGAAGGCAACCCAAAAGAAGGCCTGTACACCCCAGGCATGGAATTGCGCGGCAAGTACACGCTGTTCGCCGAAGGCTGCCGTGGCCACATCGGCAAGCAGTTGATCAAGCGCTTCAACCTCGACAGCGAAGCCGACGCCCAGCACTACGGCATCGGCCTGAAAGAAATCTGGGAAATCGACCCGGCCAAACATCAGCCAGGCCTGGTGGTGCACACCGCCGGCTGGCCGCTGGACATCATGGGCACCGAGAACACCGGCGGCTCGTTCCTCTATCACCTGGAAAACAACCAGGTGGTGGTCGGCCTGATCGTGGATCTGTCCTACAGCAACACCTACCTGTCGCCGTTCGACGAGTTCCAGCGCCTCAAGCATCACCCGGTGCTCAAGCAGTACCTGGAAGGCGGCAAGCGCATCAGCTACGGCGCGCGCGCCATCTGCAAGGGCGGCCTGAACTCGCTGCCGAAAATGGTCTTCAAGGGCGGCGCGCTGATCGGTTGCGACCTCGGCACCCTGAACTTCGCCAAGATCAAAGGCAGCCACACCGCGATGAAGTCCGGCATGCTCGCCGCTGAATCCGTGGCCGAGGCGCTGTTCGCTGAAAAGGACGGCACCGAAGAACTGACCACTTACGTCGACGCGTTCAAGAAGAGCTGGCTCTACGACGAGTTGTTCGCCAGCCGCAACTTCGGCCCGGCGATCCACAAGTTCGGCGCCATCGTCGGCGGTGGTTTCAACTGGCTGGACCAGAACATCTTCGGCGGCAAACTGCCGTTCACCCTGCACGACACCAAGCCGGATTACGCTTGCCTGAAACTCGCGGCCGACTGCAAGAAGATCGACTACCCGAAACCGGATGGCAAAATCAGTTTCGACAAACTCAGCTCGGTGTTCATCTCCGGTACCAACCACGAAGAAGAACAGCCTTGCCACCTGAAGCTGGCCGACCTGAGCATCCCGATCGCCAAGAACCTGCCGATGTACGATGAACCTGCCCAGCGTTACTGCCCGGCCGGCGTGTATGAGGTGGTCACCAAGGAAGACGGCGAGAAGCGCTTCCAGATCAACGCCCAGAACTGCGTTCACTGCAAGACCTGCGACATCAAGGACCCTGCACAGAACATCACCTGGGTGGCACCGGAAGGTGCTGGCGGCCCGACTTACCCGAACATGTAAGTCGTACGCATGAACAACGAGGCTCCCTAAATGGGGGCCTTTTTGTTGCCCGCAATTCATAACCCACACAGTCCTTGTAGGAGCCGGCTTGCTGGCGATAGCGGTGCACCAGACAAAATAAATGTTCGCTGACACACCGCTATCGCCAGCAAGCCGGCTCCTACAGGGGGGGTTGTCAGGCAGCGCGCTCATCACCGGGATTACGCTCAAAGTAGCGCTTGTACTCCCGACTGAACTGCGACGTGCTCTGGTACCCGACCCGATGCGCCACCTGCGCCACGCCCAAGCCCTCCGCCACCAGCAACGTCTGCGCCTTGAGCAAGCGCAAACGCTTCAAATACTGCACCGGCGACAACAACGTGCTGCGCTTGAAATGCTCATGAAAGGTCGACGCACTCATGTTCGCGCAACTGGCCAGGGTCTCGACGTTCAAGGGTTCGGCGTAGTGCGCATGCAAATGGCTGATCGACGCCGCGACACGGGCGAACTGCCCCTGCTGTTCCACCAGCGCGCGCAACACATCCGCCTGCGGCCCGCGCAACGCGACGAACAACAACTCGCGCAGGTGTGACGGCCCCATGATCCGCGCCTCCAGAGGATCGTGCAGACAACGCAACAACCGCTCCACACAGCCGCGCATGCCGTCGTCGAGCACCACCGAGGTCATCGACTCCGGCGTCTGCGCCGCAATTTGCCGCCCCGGCGCCAGTCCCATCGCCAACACCAATTCACCCAGCAGCACCCGGTCAATCGCCACGGAAACCCCGAGCAGCGGCGCATTCGGCAAGGCAAAGGTTTCGCACTCGAACGGCACCGGCAACGCTTGAATCAAGTAATGCCCGGCGCCGTACTCCAGGGTTCGCGGCCCCAAATACGCCAGTTTGCTGCCCTGGGCGATGATCATCAGGCTCGGTTCATAAATATGCGGGCCACGGGCGACGTCACAACTTGCGCGCAGAACTTGCACACCGGGCAACCCGGTCTGGGTGAAACCGTCGCGGGTCGCCAGTGGCTCAATCAGCGAAACCAGCGTGGCATTGGCATCGAGATGACGGGTCAACAACATGGGAGCTCTTCACAAAATAATCACGGAAAAAGGGATGAAAGCATCATCGCAGGTCTGATTGCCCATTGGACCCAACGAACGCAGATGCCGGAGGAATAGGCATGACACCCGGAGGAATCGCCATGGCCGCGTAATGGTACGGCGCCCAGAATGCGCCGCCTCACCTGTCACTGCTTTTGCGAGGTCCACCATGTACACCGCCATCGGATACGCCGCCCAGTCGGCCACTACTCCCCTTGCCCCCGTGAAATTCGAACGCCGCAGCCCGCGTGCCGACGACGTGGCGATCGAGATTCTCTACTGCGGCGTCTGCCATTCCGACATCCATCAGGCGCGCAATGAGTGGGGTATTGCCGTTTACCCGCTGATGCCCGGCCATGAGATCGTAGGCAAAGTGACCGCCATCGGTGCGAATGTCACCCAACATAAAGTCGGCGATCTGGTCGGCGTCGGCTGCATGGTCGATTCCTGCCGCAGCTGCGAGGCTTGCCAGGCCAACCTCGAGCAATATTGCCTCGAAGGTCCGACCATGACCTACGCCACACCCGACCGGGTGGATGGCAGCAACACCATGGGCGGTTACTCCGACAGCATCGTGGTCAGCGAGCACTTCGTGGTGCGCATCCCGGAAAAACTTGACCTGGCCAGCGCCGCGCCGATCCTCTGCGCCGGCATCACCACCTACTCGCCGCTCAAGCACTACGGCGTGAAAGCGGGCGACAAGGTCGGGATTCTCGGCATGGGCGGCCTCGGCCACATGGGCATCAAGTTCGCCAAGGCTATGGGCGCGGAAGTGACGCTGTTCACCCGCTCGGCAAGCAAGGCGGAAGAAGGTCGTCGTCAGGGCGCGGACCATGTGATCGTGTCCACCGATGCCGAGCAGATGAAAGCCGCTGCCGGCCATTTCGACTTCCTGCTGGACACCATTCCGGTGCAGCACGACCTCAATCCCTACCTCGACACGCTGCGTTTCGACGGCGTGCACATTCTGGTGGGGTTGATTGAACCGATTGATCCACCGGTCCACGCGGCCAAATTGGTGTTGGGCCGCCGTGTACTGGCCGGCTCGCTGATCGGCGGCATCGCCGAAACCCAGGAAGTGCTGGATTTCTGCGCCGAGCACAACATCACCTGCGACATCGAAATGCTCGACATCCGCCAGATCAACGAGGCTTACGCCCGCATGATCGCCGGTGACGTGAAGTACCGCTTCGTCATCGACATGGCAACGCTGAAGGTCTAAACCTTAGCGGTTTATACCTTCAAGCCAAGTTCTGCCGAGAGCCGGGCCGTGACCCCTTTGATCAGGGGAATCAGCTCGGCCATTTTTTCCAGCGGCATGTACGGCACGGTGCTGGCGATGCTGATGCCGGCGACGATGCGCTTGCTCGCGTCACGAATCGGCGCCGCCACGCAGCGGATCGACGGTTCGTTGTCTTCCAGGTCGAAGGCGTAACCGCCCGCCACGTACTCAATCATGCGCTGCTGGAACTGCTCCCAGGATTGCTCCGGGTGCTGCGGCCAGAACTGATTTTTCCCACCCGCCGGCAGGCTGACTTCGTACAGCCGCTGCCATTCTTCCTGCGTGTCATCAAGCATCAGCGCCTTGCCGATCCCGGTACGCGCCAACGGCATGCGGTGGCCAACCCGCGAACGCATTTCCGGACCATTGCGCCCCGGATTCTTGTGCAGGTACAGCACCTCGTCGCCTTCACGAATCGCCAAGTGAATGGTGTCGCCGGTCAACGCCGACAACTCATCCAGATACGGACCGGCCAACGTGACCAGCGGCAATTCCTCACGCGCCTGAAAGCCCAGCTCGATCAGCTTCGGCCCCAGCAAATAACCGACTTGCGGCACCACGCGCAGATAACGCTCGTCCACCAGGCAACTGGCCAGACGATGGGTGGTGCTGCGCGTCGTGCCGATCAGCCGGGCGATTTCCTTGAGATCGCGGGCGCCACTGGCCACGGCTTGAACCACACCCAGCCCGCGAAGCAGGGTCTGAGTGCCGGTCGGCGCGGCGTCCTTGGCGATTTTTGGGGCGTCTTCCTGCATATCCAGCCTTTACCGTTGAGCGAGTGAACGGGCGGCATTATGGTCGCCCGACGGCTACGACTACAACTTGATACGCTCGACCTTCCCGACCAGCAGAATGTAGGAAAGCGCACCCAACAACGCGAGAACCGAGATGTAGGTGATCGCTGGAGCGAACGAATCACCGCTGGCGAGGAAACCGATGACAATCGGCGTGGCAATCGCCGACAGGTTGCCGATGAAGTTAAACACGCCACCGGTCAGCCCCAACAAGCGTGCCGGTGCCAGCGTTGAAACCAGTGACCAGGTGATCGAAGCCAGACCGTTACCGAAGAACGCCAAGGCGAGGAAGGCAATCACCAGCGGCGTCGACTCGACGAAATTGGCGCCGATGATCGAGGTGGAAATCAGCAAGCCGCCAATGATCGGCAACTTGCGGGCGAAACCCACCGTGTAGCCGCGACGGATCAGGAAGTCGGAGAAGAACCCGGAACAGAGTACGCCGACGAAAGCGGCGAGAAACGGCAACGATGCCAGCAGGCCGGACTTGATGAAATCCATGCCGCGGTACTTCACCAGGTAGGTCGGGAACCACGTCAGGAAAAACCACAACGTCGAGTTGAGGCAGAACTGGCCAAGGTAAATGCCCCACAACTTGCGCTTGGTCAGGACGATGCCGAGGTCGGTCCAGCTGAATTTGGCCTTGACCTTCGCTTGCTCGGCCTGAATATCCACCAGCCCGCCGCCTTCGCGGATCAGGTCGATTTCAGCGTCGTTGGCGCCTTTGAAATCCCGCGGTTCGCGATACACCGCGTACCAGATCACCGCCCAGAGAATGCCCACCGCACCGGTGCTGACGAACACCATGTGCCAGCCAAATTCATGCTGCAACCAGGCGAGTACCGGCGTCAGGAACGCCAACCCGACGAACTGGCCGGAGGTGTAGAAACCAATGGCCGTGGCGCGCTCACGCTCCGGGAACCAGGTGGTAACCACGCGGCTGTTGATCGGATACGCCGGGGCTTCCAGTGCACCGACCGCCATGCGCAAGACGAACAGCGCAATGAAGCTGGCGGCGAAACCGAGCATCACCGTGGCGATCGACCACAGCAGCAAGGCGAGGCTATAAAGGATGCGCGGCGGGACGCGATCCACCAGCCAGCCGCCGGGGATCTGCATGGCGGCGTAGGTCCAGCCGAACGCGGAGAAGATCAGTCCGACGTGGATCGGGTCGATGCCCAGGTCACTGGTCAGCGCCGGGGCGGCGATGGACAGGTTGCTGCGGTCCAGATAGTTGATCACTACGGTGATGAACAGCAGGACCATGATGAAAAAACGCTTGCGGCTGGGCGCCACCAACGACGCCTGCCCGGTGAGGGTTTGCGGTTGCATGGGGAATGCCTCTTCTTATGTTTATTGAGGTCGGTCTAAAGACTTGCACTGAACCCTGTAGGAGCCGGCTTGCTGGCGATAGGGGTGTGTCAGGCACCATCAATGTTGAATGATGTGCCGCTATCGCCAGCAAGCCGGCTCCTACAGGGGATTTGCGGTGGGTCGGCGATCACTCACCACTCGGCAAAACTGCCATCGGCATGGCGCCAGATCGGGTTGCGCCAGCGGTGGCCGACCGCCGCGCGTTCGATCACGTATTCCTCGTTGATCTCGATCCCCAGGCCCGGGCCGTTCGGAATTTTCACGAAGCCTTTGTCGTAATCGAACACTCGCGGATCCTTGACGTAATCCAGCAGGTCGTTGCTCTCGTTGTAGTGGATACCCAGGCTCTGTTCCTGGATGAACGCGTTGTAGCAAACCGCATCCAGTTGCAGACACGCCGCCAGTGCAATCGGCCCCAACGGGCAATGCAGCGCCAGCGCTACGTCGTAGGCTTCGGCCATGTTGGCGATCTTGCGAGTCTCGGTGATGCCACCGGCATGAGAAGCATCCGGCTGGATGATGTCGACGTAACCTTCGCTGAGCACGCGCTTGAAATCCCAACGCGAGAACAAGCGTTCACCGAGGGCAATCGGTGTGCTGGTCAGCGGTGCCAGCTCCTTCAGCGCTTCGTAGTTTTCGCTGAGCACCGGCTCTTCGATGAACATCAGTTTGTACGGATCGAGTTCCTTCATCAGCACCTTGGCCATGGGCTTGTGCACCCGGCCATGGAAGTCCACACCGATACCGACGTTCGGGCCGACCGCATCACGCACGGCGGCGACGTTGGCCAGGGCCAGGTCGACTTTCTCGAAGGAATCGAGGAATTGCAGCTCTTCGGTGCCGTTCATTTTCACGGCGGTGAAACCACGGCTGACCGCTTCTTTCGCGGCGCGCGCAGTGTCTGCCGGACGGTCACCGCCAATCCACGAATAGACACGAATCTTGTCGCGCACCTGACCACCGAGCAGGTCGCTGACCGACACACCCAAGGCCTTGCCCTTGATGTCCCACAACGCCTGGTCGATACCGGCCAGCGCACTCATGTGGATCGCACCGCCCCGGTAGAAGCCGCCGCGATACAGCACGGTCCAGATGTCTTCGATGTTGCGTGGGTCTTTGCCGATCAGGTAGTCGGACAATTCTTCAACGGCAGCCGCCACCGTGTGGGCACGGCCTTCGACCACGGGTTCGCCCCAACCGGTCACGCCCTCGTCGGTTTCCACTTTCAGGAAGCACCAGCGCGGCGGAACGATGAAGGTGGTCAGTTTGGTGATTTTCATCTCTTCTCTCTCTTATTAGATGCAGCGCGCTCGGCGCCAAAAAAGTCTTAACGCAGAGCGTTCCATGCAGCGACGTAGGCCTTGGCGTTGGACGCCACTTGCGCCGCAGTCATGCCCGGTTTGAACAACCCGGACCCGAGGCCGAAGCCCTTCACGCCCGCATCGATAAACACCTGCATGTTCTCCGGGGTGATCCCGCCCACCGGCGCCAGAATCGTCCCGGCGGGCAGCACCGCCAGCCAGGCTTTTACAACCGCCGGGCCCATTTGCTCGGCGGGGAACATCTTCAGCACGTCCGCGCCTTCCGCCAATGCAGCGAACGCTTCGGTCGGCGTCGCCACGCCAGGCGACAGAAACAACCCGGCGGCCTTCGCGGCACGCAGCACTTTGGGATCGCTGTGGGGCATGACGATGACCTGCCCGCCGGCGGCTTTCACTTGCTCGACCTGCTCCGGCGTCAGCACCGTGCCTGCGCCGATCAGGCAATCGGCAGGCAAGGTACTGCGCAGGATGCGGATACTTTCGTACGGCTCGGGGGAATTGAGCGGCACTTCGATGACGCGAAATCCGGCTGCGTAAAGGACTTCTCCGATAGCTGCCGCTTCCTGCGGGCGCAGGCCACGCAGGATTGCGATCAGACCGTTTTGCGCCAATGCTTGTTTGAGCATGTCAGACCTCCAGTCAGGTTTAACGGGATGGGTTTGGAGTGATCAGCCCGGCGGCGAGCGCCAGTTGCCACAACCCGCGTTCGGTGGCCTGTTCGGCCAGCGTCACTCGGGCAAAACCGCAGGCGTCGAGCGCCCGGCTGTAACGGGCACAGAGTTGGGAATTGCCGATGAGAATGATCGACGGCAGATGAACGCTGTTGCGCCGACGCCGCTGAACCGTGGCCAGCGCCGACAGCTCGTGGCCGATCAACAGGCCGGACAAATAATCCGGTTGCGCACTGCCGCTCAGTTCGCCGGTCAGCCCGAGGCTGCGCGCACTGAACAGCGTCGACAGCGGGCCGATTTCGCCGTCCGCCGACAGGGCCACTTGCACGCCACGGTCAAACGCGTCGCCATCGAAAGACCCACCGCGTTGCTGGGTGCGCCCCAGAATGCTGTGTTCGCTGAGCACCGCGAAGACTTCGCCGGTCATGAAGGTGTCGAAATGCACGATGCAGCCATCGGCCACTTCCACCCATTTCGAATGGCTGCCCGGCAGGCCGATCAACAGATCGCTGCCCGCCTCGCCCGCCAGGTTTTGCAGCACGCCGAGGACCTGGGTTTCTTCACCGCGCATCACGTTCGGCAGGCGCGAACGCTGAATCACGCCCGGCACGATGTGCACATCGACACCGCGAAGACTGCGAATGGTTTGTAGGGAAGTTCCGAGATTGGCAACGTTTGCCGGCGTGTCACGGTAGGCCGCTTCGCACCAGCCTTGCGCGCTGCCAACCATGCCGCAGGCAATCACCGGCAAACCGGGTTGCTCATCGAGCCAGTCACCGCAGGCCTCGTCAAAGGCCAGTTCAAAACCGTCGGTGCATGCCAGACCGTTAATGATTCGCGGCGTCCGGGGCAGCTGCATGATTCCCGATGACAGCGAACGCTGTTCGAGCACCTGGCCACCCGCGGCGAGTTTGTAAGCACGTAATGAGGTTGTCCCCCAATCGAGCGCGATCAATTGCGCCAGCATCGCTTCACCTGTTTTGTTTATTGGCAGTGAGTGAGCTGGACTATAAACCCTGACACGGTAAAATCTCAATATATAAATATACATCCCATATTTTGGGATCAAGCCAAAAAAAGATCGCAGCCCTCGGCAGCTCCCCTATTAGGAGCCGCCGAGGGCTGCGATCCTTTAAACGATCAATTGCCCGCAGCAAAATCCCTTAGCACCGCACCATCCATCCGATACCGCACCCACTCTTCCTGTGGCTGCGCACCCAAGGATTTATAGAACTCGATAGCCGGCTTGTTCCAGTCCAGCACGCTCCACTCAAAACGCCCGCAATCATTGGCGCAGGCAATTTTCGCCAAGTGGCGCAGCAGGGTTTTACCGGCACCGCCACCGCGCTGTTCGGGAGTGATGTAGAGGTCTTCGAGGTATAGGCAGTTGCTGCCGAGCCAGGTTGAATAGCTGAAGAAGAACACCGCAAAGCCGATCGGCAAACCGTCGCGCAGGCAGATCAGGCCGTGGGCGGTGGCGCCTTCGCTGAACAGGCTGCGCTCGATGTCGGCGACGCTGGCGATGACTTCGTGGCGGGCACGTTCGTAATCGGCCAGTTCAGTGATGAACGCGAGGATTTGCGGAGCATCGCTGGGGGTCGCCGGGCGGATTTCGATCGTCATGGACGTGCCTTCGTCAAAAGTGGAAAACGCCATACTAAGTCGGCGCGCAACGCTCGTCACACTGGAAATTCAAAGCTGATCTATGGAGGATGTGGAGCCGCTGCCCCAACCGTTTTCACTTAACAGGACGTTTATGACGACTGATGCTTTCGCGCCGCTGCCAATCCTCGCCGCCAGGTTGCTGCCCCACGCACTGGAACCCACGGAAGACGGCGCCCACGATGTGTCGCACCTGCAGCGGGTCTGGCACAACGTGCGCACTCTTCATGCCGAGGAAGGTGGCGATATTGAAGTGCTGCTGGCAGCGGTGCTTTTGCATGATTGCGTGTCGGTGGAGAAGAACTCGCCGTTGCGTTCGCAAGCATCGCGGCTGGCCGCCGAGAAGGCCTCTGCAGTGTTGACCGACATGCACTGGCCCAGCGCAAAAATCAGCGCCGTTGTACACGCCATCGAGGCCCACAGCTTTTCTGCCAACATCACTCCAAGTTCCCTGGAAGCGAAAATCATGCAGGACGCCGACCGTCTCGATTCCCTTGGCATGCTCGGCGTTGCGCGCACCTTTTACATCGCCGGTCGCATGGGCAGCGCGCTGTATGACCCACAAGACCCGGAAGCGAATGCGCGGGAATACGATGACAAGCGCTTTTGCCTCGATCATTTCCAGACCAAGCTGCTGCACTTGGCAGACGGCTTCCAGACCCTCACCGGGCAACGCCTGGCCCGCATCCGGCATGAACGTTTGAAAAATTTCATGGAGCTGTTCAAGGAAGAAATCGGCATCGGCTGAGTGCATTACTCCGCCCACCACTAACCCTGGAATCGATAACCTCAGACCTAACATCGGCGCCTTGCATGATAGATAGATGACACTCTCCGTTATCGGGTCAAGGAAGCGCGTCATGTCTACTGCTCCACCTCAGGTCTCCAGCAAACTGTTCGGCCTGTTTTGCCTCGCCAGTTATTTGCTGTCGCTGTCCTATGGCTCGACGTTTTTGCTGTCGCTGTTGATCGGCTCGCGCGGCGGTAATGAACACGATGCCGGCAGTGTGATTTCGGCGGCGATGCTCAGTACGTTTGCGGCGGTGATCGTTTCCGGGCACTTGTCCGACTGGCTTGGCGCGGCGCGTTCGATTGCGCTGTTCGGCGTGCTGCTGGTGGCGGCCAGCCTGGGTTTTGCACTGACGCCGGGCTTCGGCCATCTGCTGCTGTTTTTCGGCTTGCTGCTGGGTTTGGGCTGGGGCGTTTTCTATACGCTCGGGCCGATCATCGTCGCCAGCCTTGTGACGCCTGCCCAGCGGGCCAGATATTTCGCGCTGCTGTCGGGCAGCATGATGACCGGGATCGGCAGCGGCCCGTTGCTGGGCCGCGCAGCCAGTGCGCTGGGCTATCCCGTAACGGCGGCGTTTTACCTCGCGGCGCTGGCCAGCCTGATCGGCGTTTTACTGTTCTGGCGCCTGGACGCGCAGCTGAAAAAAGCGCCCTCGCCTACCGCTGCGGTCGCACGCATTTCCTGGCACGCAACCCGGCAGATTTTGTCGTCCCGCGCAGTGTTCCCGATCCTCATGGTCGGCCTCGGCGGCTGCGTGTTCGGCGGTCTGTCGAGTTTCCAAACCAGCTACGCGGCGTCTCGTTCGCTGGATTACTCGCTGTTCTTTTTCGGCTTCATGGGCGCGGCGATCAGCAGCCGGATGGTGATTGCCGGATTCGTGGTCAAGCGCGATCCGTTCCGCGCGTCTTGCCTGTTGTCGGGGCTGATGATGGTTTCGATTGTGATGTTCGGTTTTGTGGTCGACAGCGGCTTCAGCTACGTGCTCGCGGCGATAATGCTCGGGGTCGGTTACGGGCTGACGTATTCGGTGATCAATGGCCTGGCGGCGAATGAAGCGCCGCACGGCACCACCGCGCAAGCGTTGCTGCTGTTCAGCCTGTCGTACTTCATTGGTGTGTTCGGCTTTCCGTTGCTGGCCGGGAAGATCATCGTCGAACACGGGATGGCGACACTGTTGCTCACCGTTCTTGCCGTGGCGTTGTTGAACTGGCTGATCACCGTGGGCCGCCTGATCTGGCGCCGCTACACGGTCAAAACGTTGCAAGAGGCCTGAACCGTTCGTTGTTCATTAGTATCCATGAGCGTCGATAAAACCGATCAAGCTTGGTGCGGCTGGGGTTGAGGCGGCGCGCAAGCTGGACGTGTAAACGTTTGAGGACCCCTTCGCGGGCAAGCCTCGCTCCTACAAGGGATCGCGTAGTTCTTGTAGGAGCGAGGCTTGCCCGCGAAGACGTCAGATCAGGCGCCGAAACTCTCGCTGATCAACGCATCCACCTCATCCGCCCCAGGCGAAGTCGCCGGCCCCCACCGAGTCACCGCCAGCGCCGCAGCCGCATTCGCCCGCCGCGCCGCTTCACCCGCCGACAACCCTCGCGCCAACCCGGCCACAAACACCCCGGCATGGGCATCCCCGGCGCCGTTGCTGTCCACCGCCTCAACCTTGAAACCCGGCACGTGCTGACGCTCGCCATGCTGATGAATCCAGCACCCTTGCGGACCGTCGCGAACCACCATCAACACCTTCGACGGCAGATGATCGGCCAGTCGATCCAGCGCCTCGGCAATGTCCGACGCCCCGGTAAACCGCAGCGCCTCGACGCTGTTGCTGGTCCACACATCGATGCGCGGCAACAACGCCTGCATCAACGGCGCATCGGGTGATTCCACCAGCGGGCCCGGGTCAAATACGACATTGATCCCGGCGGGCAAATCCAACACCCAATCCACCAGCGCCTGAGCCTTGCCGACATGCAACAGGCTGTAGCCGCTGACGTAGACATAGTCGCCCGCCTGCGCCGCTACGCTGTTCAAATCCTCTGCGGACACTTCACCTTCGGCGCCGATGTAGGAAACAAAACTACGTTCAGCCGAGGCGTCCGTGATCGCTACGCACAACCCCGTATCTCGTTCAGCACTGTGAGCAATGCCGATGCGAATGCCTTCAGCCTTCATCGCCTCACGCGCCAGATCGCCGAAACGACCGCTGCCGTGACGGCCCAGGTAAACCACCGGCAAGCCATTACGCTGAGCGGCGGCCATCACATTGAACCCGCCACCGGCTTCGAAACTGGCGGATTGCGCCAGTACGTCGCCGCCGGCTTGAGGCAGTTTATCCACGGCCATGACCAGGTCGATGATGACCTGGCCGGTGTGCAACATTTTAGGCATGAGCATTCTCGAGCGACGCGGCGCGGCGATCCCTGGCCCCGCCGAGTACAAAATAAATCCCGCCGGCGACCAGGAACGTCACGATCCAGCCAAGGCCGTTATGCCCCAGCCACGAGTCGGAGAGGAACCCACGGAACCAGACGGTTTGTTCGGTGGTGCCAATGGTGGTGAAGCTGAAACCCAGCACGATCGCCAGGGCCCACGCACCGAAAGCACGCCACTCGACGCCGCCGCGATACCAGTAGGCGCTGCTCGGGCTGACGTCCAGCAGGTCTTTGGGGCTGTAGTAATGACGATGAATCAGGTCAACGACGAAGATCCCGACCCACGCCGTGATCGGCACGGCCAGCAGCGAAATGAAGGTGATGAACGGGCCGTAGAAACTGTCGGCGATCAGCATGAAGTAAATCGAACCGGCGAAAATCGCGACGATGTCGACCACCACGGCGTAGACGCGCTTGACCTTCAGGCCGAGGGTCAGCGTGGTCAAGCCGGCGGAATACACCGACAGGTTGTTCGACAGCAGCAAGCCGCCGAACGCGGTGATCAGGTACGGCACGGCCATCCAGGTCGGCAGCATGTCGCGGATCGCGATGATCGGGTCAGTGGCCGACGCCAGGTCGTTGTTGCCCACCGACAGCAGGCCGCCGAGGGTGATCAGCAACACCAGCGGGATCCCGGCACCAAACGCGGCGGAAGCCACCAGACGTGCCGCCTTGACACTGCGATGCTGATAACGCGACATGTCCGCACCGGCGTTGGCCCAACCGATCCCGGTGCCGGCGGCCATGGTGCCGACGCCGATGATCATTGCGCTAAGCGGTGCAGGCGTGGCGTTGAACACGGCGCTCCAGTCGATGGTGGCGCAGAGGAAACCGCCGACCAGAATGTTCAGCGCGCCGAACACATAAGTCGCCCACTTCTGAATCACCAGCAACGTCGCGTGACCGAGGCCGGACACCGACAAGGTCAGCAGCACGAAAATCGCGATGAAGATCAGGGTCAGCACCGGTGCGCTTTTGGCTTCCACCGGCGAGCCGAACAGGATCGAGCACAGCGACAGCAACACGAACGCGGCGGTGGTGGTGTTGACGGTTTCCCAACCCAGCCGCGACATCAGCGAAACCAGGGTCGGGCCGATGTTGCCACGTACGCCGAAGATCGCCCGCGACAGCGTCAGGCTCGGTGCGCGGCCACGGCGACCGGCGATGGAAATGATCCCGACCACCGCAAAGGAACCGGCAGCGCCGAGGATCGCGACGATGATCGCCTGCCAGATCGCCAACCCGCGAAACGCCACCAGCGTAGCGCCGAGCGGCAGGCCGAGGATGGAAATGTTAGCGGCGAACCAGACCCAGAACAGCTGCAGCGGATGCCCGTTGCATTCGGCTTCCGGCACCGGCTCGATGCCCCGGGTTTCCAGTTGCCCGGCGCTTTGCCCGGCGTTCGATGAACTCATGTGAAATGCTCCTGTTGCCTTTGTTGTGGTTATGGGCAATGACGGAAGACGAAAACAACATCCCGGCTGTCCTGGCCAAGTCAGTGCGATCCATTGCGGGTGAAATATTCAATATGCGGCGCGCCCTTCGCGAGCAAGCCCGCTCCCACAGGGATCGTGCAAACCTCACGGGACACGCTGTACCTGTGGGAGCGGGCTTGCTCGCGAAGAGGCCAGCCCAGTCAACGCAAAGCCAACAGACCCTGCACCAACGGCTCCAACTCCAACGAGTTAACGGCTTTGACCTTATCGATCATCGCCACCGGCCAACTCTCAAGCCCCAGGCAAGCCCCGAGCATGGCCCCCAGAATCGCCGCGATGGTGTCGGTGTCGCCCCCCAGACCTGCGGCCATGCACAGCGCGTCGAAGGCATTTATTTCACCGATGGCCACTTGCTGCGCCAAGGCAAACGAAACTACCACCGACTCCTGCGAAGCCACCGACGTGCCAATCACGTCGTACATCAAATCCGCCAGCATCGCCTTGTCGCTGTCGACGCTGATCGTCCGCGCCCAACTGATGCGCGAGGCAATGCGTCCGCCCGCGACCCAGTGACCGTGGCTTTCCGCTTGCTGGGCGATTTGCTGGCCGAGGTTCAATGCCTCGCCGAGGTCCATGCCGTTGATGCCGGCCGAGACCACCGCCGCCACCGCCGCCGCGCTGGAGATGCCCAGCGTGGTGTTGTGGGTGACCTGGCAGGCCTGCACCACGGCGTTGATGAAACGCTCGGGATCGCGGACATCCGCCGAAATGCCGACGGGTGTTATGCGCATCGCCGCGCCGTTGGTGGTGCCGTAGCGCCCCGCTTCTTCCGGCGAATGACCGGCGAGGATCATCTCGATCGCCCGTTTGGTCGACGGCCCGAGCAAATCCTGCGAGCCCTTGGCCTGCATCGCGGCTTCCCATTCGATCAGCCGTTGCGCCAATACCGACGGTTCGATCCTGCCCTTGCCGTCGATCAACAACTGACCGACCAGAATGGCCTGTTCGGTGTCGTCGGTGATCGAGCCTTTAGGCATGTTGGCCGCAATCGGTTGATTGGGGCCGGCGTCTTGCAGATCGGTGATTTCACCGAAACGCGCCTTGATGACGGCGCGGCTCAGCGATTGCGTCGGCATGCCCAGCGCATCGCCCAGGGCCAGTCCGTAAAACGCGCCCAGTGCACGATTGAGCGCGGTCATTGTGGGTTTCCAAATTGCAGGTGCAGGCGAAAGTGCACGGGATCGAGCAGGCTTTCGACCTGCTCCATGAAGCGGTTCTGCCGATCGTAGGTGGTGCGCAAGGCTTTGAGGAACACCGTGCCGACCGGACGACCGAGCAGCTCGGCGTCTTCGGCGTTCAAGGGTTCGGCGCCGATCCATTGATCGCCGCGCTCGCCGATGTAGCCGTACGCGGCCAGGGTGATGGTCAGGGAATTGTCGATCAGGCCGACACGCGGCAGGCTTTCCAGGCCTCCGGTGGCGGGCATCAATGAGCGTTCGAGGGAAACCAGCTTGCCGTCGGTGGAACGACGGCGGCGGTCGAGGGTGATGAATTGGTCAGTGCCGAAACGCGGCAGCAGGTCGGGGCGAGTCACCGCCTCGAGCCGCAGCACTTCGGTATTGATCAGCGCCCCGCTGTCGGCCAGCGCCTGCGCCCAACCGCTGCGCTGATCGAGCACCACCCCGTCGAACGTGACGATGGAACCGACACCACTTTGCGTCGCGATGTAGTTGCGCCGTTTCAATTCGGCCAGGGCTTCACGCAGCGTACCTCGGCTGACTTTGAATTCTTGAGCCAACTGATGCTCGCCCGGCAACTGAAAGCCGTCCTCCATGAGGCCGCTTTCAATGCGCCGGATGAGTTCGTCGACCACCCGTTGTTTCTTGTCAAATCGTACCTGTCTAATCATGTACAAATTGATACCCGAAACGACTTGTAACAGGCAAGACATATTTAGGGGGGGTGACGGAAGGAGGCAGTCGCGAGGTGAATCAGGTTCATCGCCTTCGCGGGCAAGCCTCGCTCCTACAGGTTAATGTCAGTCGCGTAATCCATGCACGACACATTACCTGTAGGAGCGAGGCTTGCCCGCGAAGGGGCCAGCACAGACAACAAAAATCTCAGCGTTGTTTCAGACGGTCGATAACCACAGCCAGTAGCAAGATCGAACCACGAATCACGTACTGATAAAACGTATCGATGTTCTTCAGGTTCATCGCATTCTCGATGATCGCCAGAATCAACACCCCGGCGATCACATGCCGGATCATGCCGATCCCGCCACTGAGCGAAACCCCGCCAAGCACACACGCCGAGATCACCGTCAGCTCGAAACCCTGCCCGATCATCGGCTGGCCGGAAGTCATCCGCGACGCCAGAATCACCCCGGCCAACGCCCCGATCACACCGTGCACGGCGAAGATGATGATCTTGGTCCGGTCAACGTTGACCCCGGCCAGCAACGCCGCTTCCTGGTTGCCGCCGATGGCCATGGTGTTGCGCCCGTAGGTGGTGTAATTCAGCAGCCAGCCGAAAAACAGGAAGCAGGCAATGGTGATCAGGATCGGCACCGGCACGCCAAACAACTGGCCGTTACCGAAGACGAAGAACGACTCCTGCGACACGCCCACCGCTTTGCCATTGGCAAAAATGTAGGCCAGACCGCGAACGATCTGCATGGTCGCCAACGTAGTGATCAATGCATTGACCCGCAGCTTGGCGATCACGATCCCGTTGATCAGCCCGACGATCAACCCCATGAACAGCGCCGCCACCACACCGAGAAAAACGCTGTCGGTGTCGCGCATCACCACCGCCGCGACCACGCCGGCACAGGCAATCACCGAGCCCACCGACAAGTCGAAATGCCCCGACGCCAGGCAATACAACATGGTGCACGCGGCTATCCCGGTGGTGGAAATCGCCAGGCCCAGACCGCGCATGTTCAGCGGCGAAAGGAAGTTGTCGATCAGCAAGGTGCAGAGCACAAAGATCCCGACGGCCGCGAGCAACATCACCCAGTCATCGAGAAAGCGCCGCAGGTCCAGAGGTTTGCGCTGGGTGGGCAGAGCGTTGTTTTGGGTTGTCATCATAGTCACCTCTCAGTTCGCCACGCCGTCAGCACGGTGGCGCGGCAAAGCCAGTTGCAGCAGGTTGGATTCGTTGGCCTCGTCACGGGACAGTTCGCCGCGCATCGCGCCTTCGCAGAGCACCAGGATGCGGTCGGAAATACCCATCACTTCCATCAGGTCGCTGGACACCACGATCACCGCGATGCCGCTTTCAGCCAGGTTATGGATGATCTGGTAAATCTCGGCCTTGGCGCCGATGTCGATGCCGCGAGTCGGTTCGTCGAGCAGCAGGACTTTCATCGGCATCGACAGCCAGCGGCCGAGAATCGCCTTCTGCTGATTGCCGCCGGACAGGTACATGATTTTCTGCTCCGCGCTGGGCGTCTTCACTTTCAGCGCCTTGATCTGCTTGTCGGCGTTGCCCTTCTCCCACAGGCCGCGCAACAGGCAACCGAAGGTGGAATGGGCGCCGCGCGCGCTGATGTTGATGTTCTCGGCGACGCTGGAGAGCGGCATGATGCCCTCCTTCTTGCGGTCCTCGGGACACAGCAGAATGCCGGCGGCAATCGCATCGCGGGGTGAACGCAGTTTCAGTTCATGCCCGCGCAATTCCAGGCGCCCGGCGGTGTTGCGCTCAAGGCCGCTGAGCATGCGGAACAGCTCGGTTCGCCCTGCCCCCACCAGACCAAACAGCCCGAGGATCTCGCCTTTGTGCGCATCGAAACTCACCGGCTCACGCAAGCCCGGCCCGAGCAGACCGTCGACCCTCAACGCCACCGCGCCACGCTGGCGCGGGCGGTAATCGTAGATGTCCTGAATGTCGCGCCCGACCATGCACGTGACCAATTGATCGTGGGTCAGCTCGCTCATGTCCTCGAAGGTGCGCACGTAGCGGCCGTCCTTGAACACTGTCACCGCGTTGCAGATGCGGAACACTTCTTCCATGCGATGGGAGACGTAGAGCACCACTTTGCCTTCGTCGCGCAGGCGCCCGATGATCGCCATCAAGCGATCGATCTCCCGCGCCGAGAGGCTGCTGGTCGGCTCGTCGAACGCGATCACATGCGCGCCCCGGGACAACGCCTTGGCGATTTCCACCAGTTGCCGTTGACCGAGGGACAGGCGCCCGACTTTCTCCTGCGGATCGATTTCATCGGCCAGGCCCTTGAGGCAGGCCAGTGCTTGTTGTCGCAGTGCGTTGCGATTGATCAGGCCGAAACTGGCAGGCAAATGACCGAGGAACAGGTTTTCCGCCACGGTCATTTCCGGCACCAGATGCAGTTCCTGATGGATCACCGCCACCTTGTTGCCGATGCTGTCGGCGGTGGACTTGAAGACCATCGTTCGCTCGCCGATCTGCAGGTCGCCGCTGTTCGGCGTGTAGGCGCCGCCGAGGATTTTCAGCAGGGTCGATTTGCCGGCGCCGTTCTCACCCATCAAGGCATGAACCTGACCCGGATGGGCGACGAAGCTGATGCCGTCCAGCGCCTTCACCCCGGGAAAGGTCTTGCCGATCCCGTTGAAGCGCAGGCTGCCGCCAACGCTGTCGTGTTGTGTCTGTACTTGCGCGTGCATAAAACACCTCATCACACAGATCAGGCAGCCCCGTCGCCAGGGCCGCCGATGAAATCAACCGCGCCTCAGTTCCAGAGGCCGATTTTTTCCAGTTCCTGCTTGAAGTTGTCGCGCGTGATCAGGGTCACGTCGTCCATCGCCGTGTACTTCGCCGGCTCTTTGCCGGTGGTGACCCACTCGAACATCATGCTGGCGGTGTTGTAACCCTCGATGTGCGGGCTTGGCAGCATCGAGCCGAAGAAGCCGCTGTTGGGCTTTTTCAGTTCGCCGATGGCGTCGGTGCCGTTGATGCCGATGCCGATCACGTTGGCCGCAGCAAAACCGGCGCTCTCGGTGGCGCGTACGCCGCCCAGCACGGTGTTGTCGTTCATGCCGCCGATGATCAGGTTCTTCGCCGCGCCCGGCAGTTTCACCAGCGCCGAGTTGGTGGCGTCCATGCTGCCCGGCACGTCGAGGGTTTTCAGGGCCGAGAACAGGATGTGGTCTTTTGGCATGCCGGCGTCTTCCAGCGCCTTGACCGAACCGTCGGTGCGCTTCTTGCCGGTGTCGAGTTCGTTGTAGGTGTTGATGACCGCGTAGGTGTCTTTCCAGTCCCAGTTGCGTTTTTTCGCTTCGGCGGCCATCGCCGCGCCCTGCTTCTGGCCGACTTCGAACGCCGCCATGCCGAGGTAGGGAACGTCTTCCATGAACTTGCCGCTGGCATCGACGAAGCGGTCATCCACGGCAATCACTTTCAAACCGTTGAGTTTGGCTTTGGCCATGATCGCCGGGCCGAGGGACACGTCCGGCGGGCAAATCACGAAGCCCTTGGCGCCGTTGGCAGCCAGGCTGTCGATGGCGGACAGGGTTTTCTCGCCGTCCGGCACGGCGATCTTGATGACCTTGAAGCCTTTCTCTTTGCCGGCCTTTTCGGCGAAGGCCCATTCGGTCTGGAACCAGGGCTCTTCCGCCTGCTTGACCAGAAAACCGATCTTCACTTCCTCGGCCGCCAGCAAGCTGCTGCTGAGGCTGACCGCGGTGACCGCCAAAGCGGCACAGCACAGGGAACGGATCCCACGACGACGATTCATAAGCTGACTCCTTGTTATTTTTTTTGAGCGTTATTTTTCAAAGCCGGTGCAAACGTTGTAGCAAATAGTCATATCGTATGATGATTGGATTTCAGGCGTAATTCCGCGCCTGAAACCCCGGTTATTCAGTCGTGGTACATCACCGAGCGCCCACCATCGATGGTGATGCACGAGGCGTTGATGAACGGCGCTTCATCGCTGGCCAGGAAGACTGCCGTCATCGCCACTTCAATCGGCTGGCCAATGCGCCGCGGCGGATGCAGATCGAAAGCGCGCTGACGTTCGGCCTGGGGGTCGGCAAAACCGTTCCAGTAATCGACGTTCAATTGGGTTTCGATGTAGCCCGGTGCAATGGCGTTGACGCGAATGCCTTTCGGCGCGTATTCGATGCCCAGTGCGCGGGTCAGGCCGAGCAAACCGTGCTTGGCCACCGGGTACGGGAAGCAGCCGGGAATGATGTGCGTGGAATGGGTCGAGGCGATGTTGATGATGCTGCCGATGCCCTGCTCGATCATCTGCGGCAGCACCGCCTTGCAGCCGAACCAGGCGCCATCGAGGTCGATGGCGAAGCAGCGGCGCCAGTCTTCTTCGGTCATTTCCAGCGGATCGCGGAACACGTTGACGCCGGCGCAGTTGACCAGCACGTCGATGCGGCCGTGCAACTCGACGGCCCTTTTTGCCATCGCGTGCAGGTCTTGTTGATTGGATACGTCAACCTTGATCGCCTGAACATCGAAGCCTTGGGCGCGCCAATGCGCTGCGACGCTTTCGACTTTCTCGCCCTGGATGTCGCTGATGATCAGCCTGGCTTGCTGGCAAGCGAAGGCCGCAACAATCGCCTCGCCGATGCCCTGAGCGGCGCCGGTCAGCAGCACGACCTTGTTTTTCAGGCGCTCGCCCTTCGGCGGCTCGGGCACTGGAGGTAGGGAGAGCGTTTCAGCCATGGATCAGCGCTCCCTTTCGCGGGCACGACAAAAACCGGGCATCTGTCGATGTCCGGCCAAAAAACGTGTTGGAAAATCGCTGCATCACTTCACCTGTTTTGTTTTTTTAAGTGTGAGTGCGTGTAACTGATTGGAGCCGACTATAAACCCGACTGCCAAATAATCTCAATATATAATTTTACATCCCATATTTTGGGATTTAATCGGCAAATCTCGTACAGGGCTTTCCTGGTATATCGACCCGAATCGACAACACCGCGCCGTCCAGCGGATGGTTGAGCGGGCTCGCAGCGCTGGTGATGTAGAGGGTTTTCAGGTCGGCGCCGCCGAAGACACAACTGGTCGGGCGACTGACTGGCAATTCGATGATGCGATCGACATACCCATCCGGTGTCAGCCGGATCAGGCAGCTGCCGTCCCAGCGCGCGTTCCAGATATAACCTCTGGCATCCATCGCCGAGCCGTCGGGGCCGCCACGTTGATGCGGGCCGAACCAGACCAGCGCGGGATCGAGGCCGCCGTCGGTGCGGATGAAATGCTGGTAGAGCGTGCCATCCAGGCTGTCGGCGAAATAAAGCGTGGTGGCGTCATCGCTCCACAACAACGTGTTGGGAATGCCCAAACCGCGCAGCAGCGGCGTGACCCGGGCATCGCGGTCGATACGAAACAAGCCGCCGGAACGCCGCACAACGGGCAGGTCTTCGCCATTTTCGCCGATGTTGTTTTGCATGGTGCCGAGCCAGAGTCGCCCCTGGGTATCGCAACGGGCTTCGTTGCCGCGATTGCCCGGCTGCGGGTCCGCGACGCAGAACAAGGTCAGCCGTGGCTCAAGGCCTGGTGAATCCAGATCGAGCCGATACACGCCACTGCTCAACGTCACCAGCGCATCGCCGCTTTCGCAGGGAATGAAAGCCGACACGTGCTCGGGCATCTGCCAGATCTGCACGTTGGCACCGATCAGGCGCAGCGCCTGTTTACCGGCGATATCCACCCAATAGAGGGCCTGCGTCGGCGCATCCCAGAACGGGCCTTCGCCGAGGCGTGCCCGGTGTCCGGTGACTGCGTTCCACTCCATGAAACCTCCTGCGTTGTTCTTGTTTGTAGGAGCGAGCTTGCTCGCGATGGACGTCAACGGTAACGCGTGTCCGCTGCATAAACGCGCTGCCTTGAAGTTTTTCGCGAGCAGGCTCGCTCCTACAGGGTTCTATGTTTTTAGCCGGCTTTTTTGTCGGCCATGACTTTCGGGTAGAAACGTTTGATGGCCAGGTCGGCGTTGTCGATCAGCGTCATGCAGGCCCACACACCGCGCGCCGCGTCGCGGGCGGCGATGGCGTCGGCCATGTCTTTGTGTATCGGCAGCGTGCGGCGCAGTTCGTCCGGATCGGCGGCGGAGACTTCAAAAGACACCGCCAGCAACGCGCCGAGGGCCGGGACCATTTGTTCGATGAATTGATTGTGGCTGGCCGCGAGGATGCACTCGTGGAAGAACTGGTCGGCGCGGTTGTAATCGATGCCGCTGTGCACCGCCCGCTCCAGCGCGTTATAGGCCTGAAGCACCGCCTGCACCTGCTCGACGGTCGCTCGCTCGCAGGCCCAGCGCACGGCCATCGGCTCGATGGTGCGGCGTAAATCGAGGAGGTCGTCGACGAAGTTTTCCGGCAGGCCGCTGCGGGACAGCCAGCCGACGACTTGCGGATCGAAGAGGTTCCAGCGCCGCACCGGCAATACCCGCGTGCCGACCTTCGGCCCGACTTCGAGCATGCCTTTGGCGACCAGGGTTTTGATGGCTTCGCGGATGACAGTGCGACTGACGCCGAGCTGCTCGCCCAGGTCAGCCTCAACCTTTAGGGTTTCGCCGGGTTTTACCTGGCCCGCCGCAATCCAGCAACCCAGCCAATCGACCGTCGATGCGTGAAAACTGCTGGACATGGGCACCTCGATGCAGGGACGGCACAATGCCGTTCGCGATGGTTGCCCACGCTAATCATCATACGATTGGGTGTCAATTTGATTTTGAAGCTGAGTAGCGAGATCGCGTTATCGTTCTTCGCGGGCAAGCCTCGCTCCTACAGGTGCCGGCGAACTCTGTAGGAGCGAGGCTTGCCCGCGAAGGCGTCAGCACTGACGACTCAAGGCTCGAGACCGATGGGGAAGAAGATGCCGCCACTCCATACACCAAGCCAACGCTGCCCATCGACTTCACGAGTCACCGCCAGCTCCACCAATTGGTAAAACACATTGCGATGAATCAGCGCTTCGAGATTGGTGCGCACATGCACGTAAGGCGCAGGCTCTTGTGTCACCGGATCAATCACCACGCGGATCGCATGGTCGGCACCGGCCTCGGCGGTTTCATCCACATGGGTGGTGAAGCGCAAGACCTGGGCTTCACCCTCGCCTTCAACATCCACGGCAATCGCCACGAACGGAGCATCGTCAACCTTGATGCCGACTTTCTCGACCGGGGTGATGAGGAAATAATCATCGCCGTCGCGGCGAATGATGGTGGAGAACAGTTTGACCATCGGCTTGCGCCCGATCGGCGTGCCCAGGTAATACCAGGTGCCGTCGCGGGCGATGCGCATGTCGATGTCGCCGCAGAAGTCGGGATTCCACAAGTGGACCGGTGGCAAGCCTTGGGTCTTGGGGATTTGCCCCAACAGGTCGTTGGCTTTTTGCGGGCCACTCATGGCGTTCTCCTTGGAATTACTGGTCGCTGAACCCCAGCAGGCTGCGCGCGTATTGCCGCAGCGGCGGGCCCATCAGGTCTTCAGGTTTTTTGTCGTAGAACGTCAGTAAACCGCCACGACTCTTGATACGTGCAGTATCAATCAAATACTGGGTGCTGGTCTCGATCAACATGATCTGAATCACGCCAGAGTCGATACCGAGACGATCCACGGCTTCCTGATCGAGCCATTCGTCCGTGTTGCCGATACGGTCGTCAGTCTTGGCGAAACGGGTGTAGAGCAGGTAATGCGCACCGACCGCACGGGCTTCGCCCATGGCCTGGTCGAGGCCTTCCGGCGTGCGTGCACGGCGGACCATCGGGAAGTATTCGATAAAACCGTCGAAGGCGACTTCGGCGATCACGTTAGGTCGCGGGTAGACCGCACTGCCCGGCGGCACAAAGGCGCCTTGGGCGATATAGACGAACGAATCCGGCTGAATGCGCAGGTTGTGCACGCGGCGGCTGTCGCTGTGGTCAAGCAGCCCCACGTCGCTCATGTGGTAGCGAGCTTCTTCAGCCATATCGCTGACATTCATGCAGCCACCAAGCGCCAAAACGGCCAGCAGCAAAACCAGGCTACGCATCCTACCCTCCAGAGGCCGGTGACGGAAAACCGGCGAATGGCCATGGGATGCAGCTTCCGCGCCAGCTCCAGAACGTCGTTGCCTGTTCGAACGCATTCGCGGGCAAGCCTCGCTCCTACAGGTTTATGTCGTTCACAAAATTGTGCCAACAACCATCCTGTAGGAGCGAGGCTTGCCCGCGAAGAGGCCGGTTCAGCCGCCGATGATTTTCATGACGGTCGCACCACCGGAAAATGCCACTTCCTGCTTGTCACCCAAGGCCTTCACCAAGAGTCGCTGCAAAGCCGGCAATGCCTGATGACGCGGTTTGTCCAGCAGATCGCCGACATAGTGACGATTGCTCGACGACAGGCAGCCATGCAGCCACCCGGTTGAAGACAGGCGAAGCCGCGAACAGGTTCGACAGAACGGAACACTTTCGTTGGCGATTACCCCGAAATAGCCCTGCCCCGGAATTTCATAGCGCACCGCCGTGGCGTCAACCGGCGCATCGGCCTGGAGATACTCATAGCGATCACCGATCAAGCTCAGCAGTTGCTGAAGGCTGACGAATTGTTGCAGGAATGCGTTGTTGTCGCTGGCCAGGTGGCCCATGCGCATCAGTTCGATGAAGCGCAACTCGTAACCGCGTTCCAGGCAATAATCGAGCAACGGCATCACCTGATCGAGGTTCTGCCCGCGCAACGGCACCATGTTGACCTTGATCTTCATGCCGGCGGCGCTGGCCTGGTCCATGCCATCGAGCACAGTCGCCAGATCGCCGCCGCGAGCAATGCTGCGGAATGCGCCGGCATCCAGGGTATCGAGGGAAACGTTGATGCGACGAATGCCGGCATCGACCAGCAGGGGCAGTTTTTTCGCCAGCAATTGACCATTGGTGGTCAGGCTGATGTCTTGCAGGCCCATCTGCCCGACAGCGGTCATGAAGGCTTCGAGTTTGGGGCTGACCAACGGCTCACCGCCGGTGATGCGCAGCCGTTCGATCCCCGCCGCCTCGATCAAGTAGGCAACGCCGCGTGCCATGGCCTCAGCCGACAGTTCATCCTGTGCAGCGACCAGCCGCTTGCCGTTAGGCACGCAGTAGGTACACGCGTAATTGCAGGCGGAGGTCAGGCTGATTCGCAGATTACGAAAACGCCTGCCTTGACGGTCAACGATCATGGTCACTCCGGCACAAGGAATTCGGACGACGTAAAACTTGACTCACAAATCAAGTTTTAGCAAGTCCCATGCCTGAGTATATTACTGAGGTACTGCGCCATATAGCGAAATCATGGCGCAATAAGGCAACTGAATGACTCAGCTACTCGGCGTGTCGGTGTCGCGCTTGCGCTTGTTGCCCATGCGCACGCCGATGTCCATCAGGAACTGGAAGAAGCCTTCCTGATCTTCCAGCACATTGCTCCAGAACGGCGAGTGATACAGCGCCACGGCGCCGTGCACCAGCGCCCAGGATGCGCAGTAATGGAAGTAAGGCGGCACGTCTTCAAGCTTGCCTTCGCTGATCCGGCCCTTGATCAGCAGGGTCAGGCGTTCGAAGTTCGAGGCGCGAATCTTGTGCAGCTCCTCGATCATCTCCGGCACCTGGTTGCCCTTGACCACCTTTTCTTCCAGGCGATCGAACAAGCGGTAACGTTGCGGATCGCGCATGCGGAATTCGAAGTAGGCCCGGGACAGCGCTTCCTTGTCCTTGTCGACATCGGCCGAATGCAACAGCTCGTTCAAATCGCGCTCGTAATCGAGCATCAGGCGCAGGTAGATCTCCGCCTTGGATTTGAAGTGCTTGTAGATTGTGCCTTTGCCGATACCGACGGCATCAGCAATCATCTCGACGGTGACACTGTCTTCACCTTGGTCGAGGAACAGCTTGAGCGCGGTATCGAGAATTTCTTGCTCACGGCGACGAAATTCACGGACCTTACGAGGTTCTTTATGCATAAGAAAAGGTCTGTCGGGGTCAAAATTCGAAGCCGCGTATTATGCCTAACTTGCGGCAAAATGCACGGATCATCCTTCCATATCTGTGTTTCTAGATGAATTCTGTCAGCACCAGCTTTTAATGAGAACTCTTCCGAAGCGCCTGTATTCCAAAATTGTTTAAAAACCTGGGCCGGTAAACTGGACTCAGCGCAATACTGATCAATACTTCAACTGTCGGCGGGGCATCTCCCCCAAGTGCCGCGTCGATATTGGTACCAACGGACCGCGTACCATTGTTTTACTCCTAATGGTCTTAACCCGGATTCACCCCCCAGAACCCGGGTTTTTTTTGCCTGCGATTTAACCTTTCACATGCGCCAGCGGGAACAGTCGCTTGAAGTTCTCGGTCGTCTGCGCGGCAAATCGCTCGTAGGATTCACCGCGTAGCATTGCCAGAAACTCTGCCACTTCCCGCACATATTGCGGCAGGTTCGGCTTGCCGCGATAAGGGATCGGCGCCAGGTACGGCGAGTCGGTTTCCACCAGCAATCGGTCGGCGGGCACTTTACTGGCCACGTCACGCAGCGCATCGGCGTTGCGGAAAGTGACGATGCCCGACAGGGAAATGTAGTAACCCATGTCCAGCGCCGCTTTGGCCATGTCCCAATCTTCGGTAAAGCAATGCAAAACGCCGGCCTGGGGCAACGCGGCCTCGCGCAGCAGGTTCAGCGTGTCCGCCCGGGCACCGCGCGTGTGAATGATCACCGGTTTGCCGGTCTGCTGCGCGGCTTGCAGGTGCAGGCGAAACGATTCCTGCTGCAACTCCGCCGCTTCAGGTTCGTAGTGGTAATCCAGGCCGGTTTCACCAATCGCGACCACACGCGGGTGGTTGAGCTCCTGCAGCAGCCAGTCCAGCGCTGGCGCAGCGCCCGGTTGCACGTCCAACGGGTGCACGCCGACCGAACAGTCGACATCGTCATAACGTTCGGCCAGGGCTTTGACGTCTGCGGCGTTGTCGACACTGACGCCGATACACAGAAAGTGCCCTACCCCGCGCTGGCGGGCCGCATCGAGTGCGGCATCCAGCGAGCCGTCATGGGCGGCGAGGTCAAGGCGATCAAGGTGACAATGGGAATCTACGAGCATAAAAAGGGCTGCAACTTACATCGTATGAGTGGGACGGTCGGACTTCAGGGCTCCGGCCAGGTGGGTTTCGATTCGACTGCGCGCGGTGTCGTCACCGTCGTTGAACTGCACGCCGACGCCGGCGGCCCGGTTGCCTTGCGCGCCTTTGGGGGTGATCCAGGCAACCTTGCCAGCGACCGGAATTTTCTCCGGCTCGTCCATCAGGTTCAGCAGCATGAATACCTCATCGCCCAACTTGTAGCTCTTGTTGGTCGGGATAAACAGGCCACCGTTCTTGATGAAGGGCATGTAGGCCGCGTAGAGCACGGAGCTGTCCTTGATGGTCAGGGACAAAATGCCGTTGCGCGGCCCCGGATTGACGGCTTCATTCATGCTGACCTCCGCTGCTGATGTTCAGAGGATAGGCCCAGTCGGTCACTTCTGGGTAGGCAATGACGCCCATTGCACCAGCAACGCTTCAAGCAACAGCACCCGATTGAGGTTGGCCTTGCTCATGACTTTCTGACGCTGGGCGAGGATCCAGTCCTGAATGTTCAGGACTTTGTCCTGAGCGCTTTTCTGCGCCAGATATTGAATCACCTTGCGCATATCGGCCAATCCCAGCCCGTCTTCATCCTGAGTCAGCTGATACCGCAGGATCAGGCTCGACCAGTCGCAGAACCAGTCAAACAGCAACAACAGCGGAATCGCGTTCCAGCCTTCGGCCAGTTGTGTCGGCGATTGCTGCTGCTTGAGCAACTTCTTCACACCGTCGACCACCAGCGCCCGCTGTTCGCGCACACCCTGGGCCTGCAAATTCACCGCCGCCAGCGGTGAGCCGGCGGCCAGGGTCAGCAGCTCGACGCGCTCTTCTTCCGAGCTGTCCGGTAACGCCTTGGCCAGCCACGCAAGGCTCATGGCCTCGCTTGGCAGTGGACAGGCTTGCTGCACGCAGCGGCTTTTGATGGTGGGCAACAGTCGACTGGTCTGGTGACTGACCAGTAACAGCACCGTATCGCCGGACGGCTCTTCAAGGCTTTTGAGCAAGGCGTTAGCGGCGTTGATGTTCATCGACTCGACCGGCTCGATCAACACTACTTTGCGCCCGCCCATCTGCGCGGTCTGGACCACGAAGCTGACCAGCTCGCGGACCTGATCGACCTTGATCGCCTTGTCGGCTTCTTCCGGTTCGAGGATGTAGTTGTCAGGGTGACTGCCGGCTTTGAGCAGCAGGCAGGATTTGCATTCACCGCAAGCGTCCTGTGCGGTCGGGCGCTGGCACAGCAGGCTGGCCATCAGGCGCTCGGCCAGCGCTCGCTTGCCGATCCCGGCCGGGCCGTGCAGCAGATAGGCGTGCGCATGTTGTTTGCGACCTGCCAACTGCTGCCAGAGGCTGTCCTGCCACGGATAGGCTTCAGCCACGGGTCAACTCCAGCAGACGCGGCAACAAGGCGTCCAGCGACTGTTGAACCTGCGCCAGCGGCTGGGCGGCGTCGACCAGCACATATCGCGCCGGGTCGGCTTTAGCGCGTTTGAGGAACGCACTGCGCACCGCATCGAAAAACGTCCGGCCTTCGAGCTCGAAGCGATCCAGACGACCGCGAGCGCTGGCGCGGGCCAGACCCACTTCCACGGGCAAATCGAAAATCAGCGTCAGGTCCGGGCGCAACTCGCCCTGAACGAAGCTTTCCAGCGTAGCGATGCGTTCCAGCGACAAACCGCGACCGCCGCCCTGATAGGCGTAGGTCGAGTCAGTAAAGCGATCGCACAACACCACCGCGCCACGGGCCAGCGCCGGGCGGATCACGCCGGCCAGATGCTGGGCGCGCGCGGCAAACACCAGCAACAGCTCGGTGTCGGGGTCCATGGCCTCCTCGACCGGCGCCAACAGCACCTCGCGGATCTTCTCGGCCAAAGGCGTGCCGCCCGGCTCGCGGGTCAGCACCACTTCGATACCGGCGGCGCGCAGGCGCTCGGCGAGGTATTCGCGATTGGTACTCTTGCCGGCGCCTTCGGGGCCTTCCAGGGTAATAAACAAGCCAGTCACAGGCAGTCCTTAGTCAGAATCATTGCGGGCTTTGCGGCGCGGTTGCATCCGATTCGGGCGCGGGTGCAGCAGCGGGCTCTTTAGCAGGTTCTTGAGTCGTTTCTTGAACCGGCTCTGGTGGCGTCACTGGTGCCAACGCCTCCGGGGCCGGGTCAGGCGAAGCCGCCGGGATCGGAGCCTGCTCATTCGTCGCCTCTGGCGCGGTGACCGGCGCCGGGCTGGAGCGGTAATCGGCGCGACGCTTGAGCTGAAATTCACGCACCGCGCTGTTGTGAGCATCCAGATCATCGGAGAACACGTGGCTGCCATCGCCGCGCGCGACAAAGTACAGACTGTTGCCGGCCACCGGGTTGAGTGCCGCATGGATCGCTTCGCGGCCGACCATCGCAATCGGTGTCGGCGGCAAGCCAGAGATCACGTAGGTATTGTAAGGGGTCGCTTCCTTGAGATGGGCGCGGGTCAACTTGCCGTTGTAGCGATCACCGAGGCCGTAGATCACGGTCGGATCGGTCTGCAACAGCATGCCCATTTCCATGCGCCGCACGAACACGCCAGCGATCTGTCCACGCTCTTGCGGTACGCCGGTTTCCTTTTCCACCAGCGAGGCCATGATCAGCGCCTGATAGGGTTCGGTGTATGGCACGTCAGCCGCGCGCTGCCCCCACTCCTTGGCAAGGACTTCGTCGAGGCGGTCGTAGGCTTTTTTCAGCAGCTCGACGTCCGTCATGCCACGCACGAAACGGTAGGTGTCCGGGAAGAATCGCCCTTCCGGGAAGATCCCGGCGTGACCGAGCTTGTCCATCACTTCGCTATCGCTCAAGCCGTTCAGCGTCTGCTCAAGTTTTTCATCCTTGGCCAGCGCGGCACGCACTTGATGGAAATTCCAGCCTTCGACCAGCGTCAGACTGTACTGCACCATTTCCCCGCGTTTCCACAGGTCGATCAGGTTTTCCACCGTCATGCCGGGCTGCATGCGGTACTCACCTTTGTGCAACGGTTGCCCGGCCAGGTTGAAGCGCCAGTACACACGCAACCAGAAAGCGTCCTTGATGACGCCATCGGCTTCGAGTCGATAGAAAGTGCGGGTGGGTGTCGTGCCTTTGGGCACTTCCAGGAGTTGTTCCTGGGTAATGTTCAGCGGCTGTTCCAGCGCCGAATGAATCTTCCAGGCCGAAGCGCCCAGACACAGCCCTGCCAGAACCAGTCCGGTTTCCAGCAGCAGCAAGAATTTACGTCTCACGTATCAAGCATCCAGTAGCGCGCGGGCAATGGTTTGGAGTTTACGGGTGAGCGGCCCAACCGGCCAGCTCAGAGCTGCATAGGCGCGCACCGGCCAAACGCCATACACGCTGTTGCAGATAAAGACCTCATCAGCCCATTGCAGCTGTTCGAGGGTGATGTCGGTGATTTGCGTGGGAATCCCCAGCGACTCGGCTTGAAACAATAATTCGGCGCGCATCACGCCGGCCACACCGCAGCGCTTGAGATCGGCAGTGATCAACACGCCATCGCGGACCAGGAACAGATTACTGAACACACCTTCGATCACCCGCCCGGCCTGATCGAGCATCAAGCCTTCGGCATGCTCGGTGTCTTGCCATTCGGAACGGGCGATGACTTGCTCAAGACGGTTCAGGTGTTTGAGCCCGGCGAGCAAGGGTTGTCTGGACAGTCGTGTGGCGCAAGGAAACAGGCGAACGCCCTGCTCCGCATGTACAGCAGGATAAGCGGCAGGCGGGTTGCCCTGAAGAATGCGTCGGGCCTGGGCCGCAGGGTCAGGCGCGTAACCGCGCAGGCTGTCGCCGCGGGTGAGGATGAGTTTGAGCACGCCCTCGCCCAGTGCTGCGGCGTAGGCCAGCAGCTCGCTGCGGATCAGCGCGTGATCGGCCGTGATCGCCAGGCGTGAACAGCCTTGCGCCAGGCGCGACAGATGCCGGTCCAGCAACAGCGGCTGCCCGCTCCGCACGGCAATGGTCTCGAACAGACCATCACCGTAAGCCAGGCCGCGATCCTTCAGCGACAGAGCGTCAGCCGGCTGACCGTCGACCCAGCTGTCCATCAGTCAGCGAACCGGCGGAACACCAGCGAGCCGTTGGTACCGCCAAACCCGAAGGAGTTGGACAGGACCACATCGATGTCCATGTTGCGCGCGGTGTGCGGCACGAAGTCCAGGTCGCAGCCTTCGTCCGGCTCGTCGAGGTTGATGGTCGGCGGTGCCACCTGGCTATTGATCGCCAGCACACTGAAGATTGCCTCGACTGCGCCCGCCGCACCCAACAGGTGACCGGTCATGGACTTGGTCGAGCTGACCGCCAGCTTGTAGGCGTGATCGCCGAACACCGACTTGATCGCGCAGGCCTCAGCAAGGTCGCCGGCCGAAGTCGACGTACCGTGGGCGTTGATGTACTGGACTTGATCGCTATTGATCTTCGCATCGCGCAGGGCGTTGGAAATGCAACGAGCAGCACCCGCACCGTCAGCCGGCGGCGACGTCATGTGGTAGGCATCGCCACTGGTGCCAAAGCCGATCAGCTCGGCGTAGATGGTCGCGCCGCGAGCCTTGGCGTGTTCCAGCTCTTCAAGCACCAGCGCACCGGCACCGTCGGACAGGACGAAGCCGTCACGGCCCTTGTCCCATGGACGGCTGGCGCGGGTCGGCTCGTCGTTGCGGGTCGACAGCGCGCGGGAGGCACCGAAGCCGCCCATGCCCAGACCGCAAGCGGCCATCTCGGCGCCGCCGGCAATCATCACGTCGGCTTCGTCGTACATGATGTTGCGGGCTGCCATGCCGATGCAGTGCGTACCGGTGGTGCACGCGGTGGCGATGGCGTAGTTAGGTCCCTGTGCACCCAGGTGGATCGACAGGAAACCGGAAATCATATTGATGATCGAGCCAGGCACGAAAAACGGAGAGATCCGTCGTGGGCCGGAATCATGCAGCGTGCGGCTGGTTTCTTCGATATTGGTCAGACCGCCAATACCCGAACCCATGGCCACGCCGATGCGCTCACGGTTGGCGTCGGTGACTTCAAGACCGGCGTTACGCACCGCCTGAAAACCTGCGGCCAGACCGTACTGAATGAACAGGTCGAGCTTGCGAGCTTCCTTGACCGACAGATATTCCTCGACATTGAAGCCCTTTACCGAGCCGCCAAAACGGGTGGAATAGGCAGAAAGGTCGGTGTGTTCGATCAGACCAATGCCACTACGGCCAGCCAGAATGCCCTGCCAACTGCTCGGCACATCCGTGCCCAGTGGCGACAACATACCCATACCGGTGACTACGACGCGTCTACGCGACACAGCACTCTCCTTTTTCAAATGACGACTTTGCATCAGGCCTAAAGAAAAAACCGCACGCCATGATGGCAGTGCGGTTTTTCCATGACAGCAAGCAACGATTACAAACTATTACGCCTGGTGGCTAGTAACGTAGTCGATTGCAGCTTGTACAGTAGTGATCTTCTCAGCTTCTTCGTCAGGGATTTCGGTCTCGAATTCCTCTTCCAGAGCCATCACCAGCTCAACGGTGTCAAGGGAGTCGGCACCCAGGTCTTCAACGAAGGAAGCAGTGTTGACCACTTCTTCTTCTTTAACGCCCAGTTGCTCAGCAACGATTTTCTTGACGCGCTCTTCGATGGTGCTCATACCTTGTTTTCACTCCTAATGGACAAATTCAGGCAGCTGGCCAGTGGGTAAGTGTATAGAAAGACTTTTCAGTTTTTCAACTGAAAGCTTCACTCCTCAAACCCCGTGACCCTCTGCCTATAAATAGATTGCAGCTTTATAACGGATTTTAGACAGCTCGTATGACATTTTTTTGAAGCAACCCGTCACATTTAACTCATGTACATCCCGCCGTTCACCGGGATTGTAGCCCCAGTAACGTAAGCCGCACCGTCGGATGCAAGAAAAGCGACCACAGACGCGATCTCTTGAGCTTGCCCCAGACGACCCAGCGGAATTTGCGCCTGCAAGACTTCACGCTGTGCCTCGGGCAGTTCGCGGGTCATATCGGTGTCGATGAACCCAGGGGCCACCGAGTTTACCGTAATCGAACGCGAACCGACTTCACGCGCCAGAGCACGGCTGAAACCTTCCAGACCTGCCTTGGCGGCAGCGTAGTTTACTTGGCCTGCGTTGCCCATGGCACCCACAACCGAGCCAATACTGATAATTCGTCCCCAACGGGCTTTGGTCATACCGCGCAGAACGCCCTTGGACAGGCGGAACAGACTGTTCAGGTTGGTATCGACGACGTCATGCCACTCGTCGTCTTTCATGCGCATCACCAGGTTATCGCGGGTGATGCCGGCATTGTTGACCAGGATCGCCGGCGCACCGAACTGCTCCTGGATGCTCGCCAGCACAGCGGCAACGGATTCGTCGCTGGTGACATTCAGTTCCAGGCCAGTGCCTTGAATACCGTTTTCTTTCAGGGTAGCGGCGATGCGCTCGGCACCCGAGGCGGATGTCGCGGTGCCAACAACAATGGCGCCCTGACGACCCAGTTCCAGGGCGATGGCCTGGCCGATACCGCGGCTCGCACCGGTGACCAGTGCAACTTTACCTTGCAGACTCATGCAAGCTTCTCCTGATTCAGGCCAACGCTGCACGGGCGGCAGCGAAGGCGTCTGGGGTATTGAGGTTGGATGTCGACACGCCTTCGGCGCAGCGTTTGTTCAAGCCGGCCAGCACTTTGCCGGGGCCGCATTCGACCAACTGGGTCGCGCCCTTGGCGGCCAGCGCCTGGACCGACTCAACCCAGCGCACAGGCTTGTAGAGCTGCTCAAGCAGATCGCGCTTGAGGGTTTCGAGATCGGCCGGCACGTTCGCGCTGACGTTTTGTACCACAGGAATCTGTGGTGCCTGCCAGTTGATCGCAGCGATCGACTCGGCGAAACGCTCGGCGGCTGGACGCATCAGCTCGCAATGGGACGGTACGCTGACCGGCAACGGCATGGCGCGCTTGGCACCACGAGCCTTGCAGCCTTCGATGGCGCGCTCGACCGCAGCCTTGGCACCGGCAATCACGACTTGACCCGGAGAGTTGAAATTGACCGCGCTGACCACTTCGCCTTGCGCCGCTTCGGCACAGGCTGCCAGTACGTCAGCATCGTCCAGACCGAGAATGGCAGCCATACCGCCCTGCCCGGCCGGAACGGCTTCTTGCATCAGCTGACCGCGACGCTCCACCAGTTTCACCGCGTCGCCCAGACTCAGGCTGCCCGCAGCGACCAGGGCGCTGTACTCGCCCAGGCTGTGACCGGCAACATAAGCCGGACGCGCACCACCTTCCGCCAGCCACAGACGCCACAAGGCGATCGAGGCGGTCAGAATGGCCGGCTGGGTTTTATCGGTTTGATTGAGTTGCTCTTCCGGCCCTTGCTGGGTCAGTGCCCACAGGTCGTAACCGAGCGCGTCGGATGCTTCTTTGAATGTTTCGAGGACCACCGGATGTTGCGCGCCCAACTCGGCCAGCATGCCGAGGGACTGCGAACCCTGTCCTGGAAAGACGAATGCGAGGGAAGCAGACATGTAACAAGCCCCTAATGATCTTGTCGTCGGAGAATTGACGTCCCGCTTGGGGGACGCAAGAAACTGACAGTTGGATGGCAAATTGAACTGAGCGGTCACATTTAAGCATTGTCCGACGAAAACGCCTAAAGCAACAAATCCTCCAGACGACCGTGAATGCGTTCCGGCAGGTTTTCCTGGATCTCGATCAAGGCCCGCTGAATCGCACTCTGGAAGCCCTGAACCCCTGCCGAACCGTGGCTTTTCACCACAATCCCCTGCAACCCGAGGAAGCTTGCGCCGTTATGCCGAGCAGGCGCCAGATCAGCCTGAAGACGCTTCATCAGCGGCAGCGCCAGGGCGCCCACCATTTTCGATGCGAGGTTTTTTTTGAAAAGCGCTTCAATTCGCCCGGCAATCATGGTCGCCAGACCTTCACTGGACTTGAGCAAAATATTGCCGACAAAACCGTCGCACACCACCACATCCGCCTCGCCACGGTACAAACCGTCACCTTCGACAAAACCGATGTAGTTGATGCCGCGAGCACTCTGCAACAAGGTTGCCGCCAGCTTGACCTGCTGATTGCCCTTGATGTCTTCGGTGCCGATGTTCAGCAATGCAACCCGTGGACGAACGATGCCCAGGGTTTGCGCCGCGACCGAACCCATCACCGCAAACTGCAGCAAATGCTCGGCGCTGCAATCGACGTTGGCCCCCAGGTCGAGTAACTGACAGTAGCCCTTCTGCGTCGGAATCGCCGCGACCATGGCCGGCCGGTCAATGCCCGGCAAGGTCTTGAGCACGAACCGTGACAAGGCCATCAGCGCGCCGGTATTGCCGGCGCTGACGCAGGCCTGAACCTTGCCATCACGCAACAACTCAAGCGCCACGCGCATCGACGAATCCGGCTTGCCACGCAAGGCCTGGGCAGGTTTTTCGTCCATGGTGATCACTTCGGATGCCGGGGTAATCGACAGGCGCGAGCGATCCACAGCCGATTGGCCAGCGATCAATTCTTCAAGAAGGGAGGGTTGACCGACAAGGGTCAGGTGCAGCGAGGGTGTAGCAATCAGACAAGCGAGGCTGGCCTGAACAATGCTGCGGGGACCGAAGTCCCCGCCCATTGCGTCAATCGCGATGACTTGAGCGGACAAGTGATTACTCGTCAGCGCCCTTGTCGATCACTTTACGGCCACGGTATACGCCTTCTGGCGATACGTGGTGACGCAGGTGAACTTCACCGGTGGTTTTTTCTACAGACAGGGTGCTAGCCTCGAGAGCGTCGTGCGAACGACGCATGTCACGGGCGGAGCGGGATTTTTTGTTCTGCTGAACAGCCATAATTGATTAACTCCTAAACGTTTGGGTCACGCTTTAACTGCGCCAATACACTGAACGGGTTGGACCGCGTTACCTCGTCCTCGCTCGGTTCGGGCTCATCGAGACCCGCCGGCTGCTGGCATTCTTCCGGATGATGAGCAGGCACAATGGGCAAGGCGAGCAGAAGCTCCTCCTCGATCAGTGACTGCAGATCCAAAGGATCTTCGCCCAGTTCCAGCACGTCATAACCTTTCGGCAACGACTGGGTATTCGCACCCTCCTTCACCACAGCATAACTGCATTCGCTGTGGATCGGCAGGGTGACCAGCTCAAGACAACGCTGGCAAACCATTTTGACTTCGGTGTCGATAAAGCTGTGGATTACCACAGACTTACGTTCATCTCGTTCAAAAACGAATTTAGCCTGCACCGTACCGACATTGTCGGAAAGCGGGTCGCAGAGTCTCTCCAAATCGGCCAGCAGCAGTTCACCTTGAAGGGTGGTGCCACGGTCAGCCAATTTGCGCGGGTCAACGTGAGGTGGAATCGGGTCATTCAACATAGGCGCAGCATTATAGGGATGCACCCAGCCATGTCAAAGGAAATTCAGCCCTGTCCGTCACCTGGAAGCCTCGCTAGAATTCGCGCCTGTCTTCTGGAGATGCGCATGCTGCCTTTATTACTCGCTTCAAGCTCAGTGTATCGCCGGGAATTGCTGGCCCGCTTGCAGCTGCCATTCACTTGCAGCTCGCCGGACATCGACGAAAGTCATCGGCCGAATGAGGCCGCCGTCGAACTGGTAAAGCGCCTCGCCGAAGAAAAAGCCCGGGCTCTTGCCGGCAGCCACCCCGCCCATCTGATTATCGGCTCTGACCAGGTTGCAGTGCTCGGCGAGCGCATTATCGGCAAACCCCACACCTTCGAAAAGGCTCGCGAGCAGTTGCTGGCCTCAAGCGGCGCGAGCGTAACCTTTCTGACCGGCCTGGCCCTGCTCAATAGCCAGACGGGACACTGCCAGGTCGACTGCGTGCCGTTCACCGTACACATGCGCACACTCGACACCGCACGCATCGAACGCTACCTGCGCGCCGAACAGCCCTACGATTGCGCTGGCAGCTTCAAGGCCGAAGGTTTGGGGGTGAGCCTGTTTCAACGCACCGAAGGCCCTGACGCCACCAGCCTGATCGGCCTTCCGCTGATTCGCCTGATCGACATGCTATTGGCTGAAGGGGTGCAAATCCCCTGACGACTGTCGAGTCCTTCACCGACCTTGAGGGCGCCATCGCCAGCAAGCCGGCTCCTACAGGATGTGAGCGCCAACAAAAAACCGGCCACTTGGGCCGGTTTTTTTATGTAGCCGGAAGATCAGCGCAGCGACGGACCCTGGAAGCCCATCCACATCGCCAACTGCTCAGCCACGCTGGCGCCCAGTTTCTTCGAGAAGCGATCGAACGGCGATTCCTGAACAGTGAAGTCCACCAGCTCTTTCTCGCCAATCACATCACGCGCCACCGAACTGGCATTTCCAAGACCATCGATCAACCCCAGCGGCAGCGCCTGCTCACCGGACCAGACCAACCCGGAGAACAACTCCGGATGCTCTTTGTCCTTGAGCCGGTCGCCACGACCCGTCTTGACGCTGTTGATGAACTGCTGGTGCGTCGTATCGAGCACGCCCTGCCAGAACCGAGTCTCCTCAGGCTTCTGCGGCTGGAACGGATCGAGGAACGACTTGTGCTCGCCCGACGTATAGGTCCGACGCTCAACACCCAGCTTCTCCATGGTGCCGACAAACCCGTAACCCGCCGCTGTCACACCAATGGAACCCACCAGGCTCGCCTTGTCGGCATAGATCTGATCCGCCGCACTGGCAATGTAATAAGCACCGGAAGCCCCCAGATCGGAGATTACCGCGTAAACCTTGGTGTCCGGGTTCAAGCCGCGCAACCGGCGAATCTCGTCATACACGTAGCCGGACTGCACCGGACTGCCGCCCGGACTGTTGATGCGCAGGATGACACCTTTGACCTTCTTATCTTCGAAGGCGGCACGCAGGCTACCGACGATGTTGTCAGCGCTGGCGGGCTCCTTGTCGGCGATCATGCCCGTCACTTCGATCAACGCAGTGTAATTAGCGCTGCGAGTGGCGGCTTTTTCCATGTCCATCAACGGCGTAAACAACACCAGTGCGCCAAACAGGTACACAAAGGTCAGCAACTTGAAGAAAATCCCCCAGCGACGCGACCGACGCTGCTCCTGCACGCTGGCGAGCAGGGTCTTTTCCAGCAGCTTCCAGCTTTTCTCGTCACCGCTCTCTGCGCTCGGCTTGGCGGGCGCCTTCCATTCGTCGGTCATGACCATCTACCCCGGCAAAAACGTATTAAGCCCGCTGACTCAGCCAGGCATGCAATTCTGAAAAACGATCAATAGCCAGCGCCGGTTCGAACAATTTCAGCGCTTCAATCGATTGCGCGCCGTAGCTGACCGCCACCGAATCCATGCCGGCATTGCGTGCCATCTGCAGGTCGAAGGACGAGTCGCCAACCATCAACGCTTGCTCCGGACGAACTTCGCAATGGGCGAGGATCTGCTCAAGCATCAGCGGATGGGGTTTGCTGGCGGTTTCGTCGGCGGCACGGGTGATGTCGAAATAATCTTCCCAGCCGTGCGACTTCAGCACCCGATCCAGTCCGCGACGCGCCTTGCCGGTGGCAACCGCTAAATGATAACCCTCGGCGCGGAACGCCTCCATCGACTCGACGACCCCTTCGAACAACGGCGAAGGCACGGCTTCAGAGGCGATGTAGTGGTCCGCATAATGCTCGCGAAACGCCACCAGTTCGGTATCGCTGATCTCGGGGTACAGCGTGCGAATCGCTTCCGGCAGGCCCAGGCCGATGATGCCTTTGACAGCAAAGTCATCGCGCAACTGAAAACCGGAACGCTCGGACGCAACGTGCATCGCCTCGACAATCCGACCAATGGAATCAGCCAGCGTGCCGTCCCAATCGAAAATCAGCAGCTTGTAATCAGAGGGGTGCACTCAGGCGCTCCACAGTCTTGGCCCACATCTCGTCGACAGGCGCCTGCAACTTCAGTTCGCCGCCATCCGGCAGCGGCACGGTCAGCATGTACGCATGCAGGAACAGGCGCTTGCCGCCCAGATCGCGGATTTCCTTGCTGAAATCGTCATCGCCGTACTTGGTGTCGCCGGCAATGCAATGCCCGGCGTGCAAGGTGTGAACGCGAATCTGGTGAGTCCGGCCAGTGATCGGCTTGGCCTCGATCAAGGTGGCAAAGTCGCCGAATCGACGCAGGACCTTGAACACGGTCACCGATTCCTTGCCCTCCTCCTCGTCGACCTCGACCATCCGCTCGCCGGAACGCAGATTGCTCTTGCCCAGCGATGCACGGACTTGCTTGATCGATGCCGCCCAGTTGCCGCGAACCAGCGCCATGTAGCGCTTGTCCACGCCATCACCGCGCAAGGCCGTGTGCAAGTGACGCAGCATGCTGCGTTTCTTGGCGATCATCAGCAGGCCGGAGGTGTCACGGTCAAGGCGGTGAACCAGCTCGAGCTCCTTGCAATCCGGACGCAACTGACGAAAGGCTTCGATCACGCCATAAGTCAGGCCGCTGCCGCCGTGAACCGCAATGCCGCAAGGCTTGTTGATCACGATCAGCGCTTTGTCTTCATAGATAATCGAGGCTTCGAGCCGTTGCAGCAGGCCTTGGGCCAGCGGCACGGGTTCGTCGCGTTCAGGCACGCGAACCGGCGGCACGCGCACGATATCGCCCGCCTGCAGCTTGTATTCGGGCTTGATCCGGCCTTTGTTCACTCGCACTTCGCCTTTACGCAAAATGCGGTAAATCAAGGTCTTGGGCACGCCTTTGAGCCGAGCGAGAAGGAAGTTATCAATACGTTGGCCGGCATATTCCGGCGAGACCTCAAGCAGTTGTACGCCTGGGGTCGAGGGGGCAGTAGTCGTCATGGCGCGGATGATATCAATTTTTTATGGAATTGAAGCACTTAATCATTACTGCTATAGTCGCGAACGCCGCCAAAAGCGGCCTGGACAGCGGACAAACGGTCAAAAACCGGCCCTGACCAATGCAATTCACCAGGACGCGAGGCCGTCCTACGGCGCTTTCGCTACGTAACGGTGGAGTTTGCAGGTGTAACGAGCGCAGGTGACATGAGGCCTGAATCACGCCGCAAAGCAGAGTTTTCACTCGCTACGCGAGCCCATATTCACGGCCAGTTCACAAAGTGCAGTCAGCTGCGAATGACCCCGAGCGAACGCTTCGGAAACAACGCCTAAATTAGCCATGATGCGTGACCTCCCCTTTCGGAGCTCACGGTAAATGCCAACCCGCTGCGGATTCTGCGCGCGGCAGCACCCGAATTATCAGGGATACGTGTAGGGTGGAGATGCACAACCGCTGGACTGTGTAGCAATAGGCTTTATCAAGACGCTTCATCTCGTCCACAGCCGCCGGTTGATTCCTCCTCCTGACTGAGTGCTTAAGTAGCCACAGCAAGCAGGACGCGTACGTCGCGACGAAGGCCCACATTGGCCGGACTTCGCTAGACACGGGAATGGCCAACCACTCCCGACGCACCTGACACCGACCATGAGAAGTCGTGTGTGCCGAACGCCGTTTCCGGCAGCCCGGAAACCGACGGTACTACATGAAAAGAATGCTGATTAACGCAACTCAACCCGAAGAGTTGCGTGTTGCACTGGTAGATGGCCAACGCCTCTACGACCTGGACATCGAATCCGGTGCACGCGAGCAGAAGAAGGCCAACATCTATAAAGGCCGGATTACTCGCATCGAACCAAGCCTTGAGGCTGCCTTTGTCGATTTCGGCTCCGAGCGCCACGGCTTCCTGCCCCTCAAAGAAATCTCCCGCGAATACTTCAAGAAAGCCCCTGAAGGCCGCGTCAACATCAAAGACGTCCTGAGCGAAGGCCAGGAAGTCATCGTTCAGGTCGAAAAAGAAGAACGTGGCAACAAGGGCGCAGCCCTGACCACCTTCATCAGCCTGGCCGGTCGTTACCTGGTTCTGATGCCGAACAACCCGCGTGCCGGCGGTATCTCCCGTCGCATCGAAGGTGAAGAGCGCAACGAACTGCGTGAAGCCCTGAACGGTCTGGTTGCACCGGCCGACATGGGTCTGATCGTGCGCACTGCCGGCCTGGGCCGCAGCAGCGAAGAAATGCAGTGGGACCTTGATTACCTGCTGCAACTCTGGACCGCCATCAAAGAAGCCTCGCTGGATCGCTCCGCGCCATTCCTGATCTACCAGGAAAGCAACGTGATCATCCGCGCCATCCGCGATTACCTGCGCCAGGACATCGGCGAAGTGCTGATCGACAGCGTTGAAGCCCAGGACGAAGCCCTGACCTTCATCCGCCAGGTGATGCCGCAGTACGCCAGCAAGATCAAGCTGTACGAAGACAGCGTTCCGCTGTTCAACCGTTTCCAGATCGAAAGCCAGATCGAGACCGCTTTCCAGCGCGTCGTCGAGCTGCCTTCCGGTGGTTCCATCGTTATCGATCCGACCGAAGCCCTGGTGTCCATCGACATCAACTCGGCGCGCGCCACCAAAGGCAGCGACATCGAAGAAACCGCCCTGCAGACCAACCTTGAAGCCGCCGAAGAAATCGCCCGTCAGTTGCGCCTGCGCGACATCGGCGGCCTGATCGTCATCGACTTCATCGACATGACCCCTGCCAAGAACCAGCGCGCCGTGGAAGAGAAAGTCCGCGAATGCCTGGAAGCCGACCGCGCTCGCGTGCAGGTTGGCCGCATCTCGCGCTTCGGCCTGCTGGAAATGTCCCGTCAGCGCCTGCGTCCATCGCTCGGCGAAAGCAGCGGCATCGTTTGCCCGCGTTGCAACGGCACCGGCATCATCCGTGATGTTGAATCGCTGTCGCTGGCGATCCTGCGACTGATCGAAGAAGAAGCCCTGAAAGACCGCACCGCCGAAGTTCGCGCACAAGTGCCAATTCCGGTCGCAGCCTTCCTGCTTAACGAAAAACGCAACTCGATCACCAAGATCGAACTGCGCACCCGTGCCCGCATCGTCATTCTGCCGAACGATCACCTCGAAACGCCGCACTTCGAAGTTCAGCGCCTGCGTGATGACAGCCCGGAAGCCAGCATCAACCAGTCCAGCTACGAAATCGCTGCTGCCGCTGCCGAAGTCGAAGAAGTCCAGCCAGCCGCTGCGACCCGCACCCTGGTTCGCCAGGAAGCCGCGGTCAAGACTGCGCCGGCCCGCGCCAACGCTCCGGTTCCGACCGAAGTCGTCGCCGCACCGGTTGCTGCACCGGCCGCCGCGCCAGAGCCAAGCCTGTTCAAAGGCCTGGTGAAGTCGCTGGTCAGCCTGTTCGCTACCAAAGAAGAGCCTGCTGCTCCGGTTGTGGTTGAAAAACCAGCGACCACCGAGCGCCCGGCCCGCAACGAAGAGCGTCGCAACGGTCGTCAGCAGAGCCGCAACCGTAACGGTCGCCGCGATGAAGAGCGCAAGCCTCGCGAGGAACGTGCACCGCGTGAAGAACGCGCACCACGTGAGCCACGCGAAGCCCGTGAAGAAACCCCGGCAGTCGCTCGTGAAGAACGCGCTCCACGTGAAGAGCGCGCACCACGCGCCCCTCGCGAAGAACGTGCACCGCGCGCGCCTCGTGAAGATCGCAAGCCACGTGGCGAGCGTGAAGAACGCGTTCGTGAACTGCGTGAACCGCTGGACGCCGCCGCTCCGGCTGCTGCTGCCGCTACCGCTACCGCTACTGCTGAAGAGCGTCCAGCTCGTCAGCCACGCGAAGAGCGTGCGCCACGTCCTCCGCGTGAAGAGCGTCAACCACGCGCCGAGCAAGCCGCTGCCGCCGTTGCTGAAGAAGAGCTGACTGGCAACGAAGAGCAACTGCAGGAAGACGGTCAGGAAGGCGCCGAAGGCGATCGTCCACGCCGCCGCTCCCGTGGCCAGCGTCGTCGCAGCAACCGTCGCGAGCGTCAACGCGATGCCAACGGCAACGTGATCGAAGGTTCGGAAGAATCCGAGTCCGCCGAAGGTAACGAAGGCGCCGAAGCACCAAGCGCTGCCGATCTGGCCGCTGGCCTGGCTGTTACCGCAGCCGTTGCCAGCACCGTGATCAGCGCTCCGGCCGAAGCACAGGCCAACGAGCAAGCCGAACGCGCCACTGCCGCCACACTGGAAACTGCTCCAGTCGAAGCGCCAGTCGTTGAAGCGACCACGCCTGTAGAAGTAACTGCCGCTCCAGAAGTCGAAGTGGCTCCGGTTCGTGAAGCACAGCCTGAAGTCGAAGCTGCCGCCGAGCCTGCCGTCGTTGTTGAAACGCCTGCCGTGGTTGCAGAGCCGGTTGTTGAAACCGTCGCTGAAACCGTGACCGAAACCGTTCGTGAAGTTCGCGAAGAGCAAACCGCTTTCAACTGGGTTGCCGAGCCGGTAGCGGTCGAAACGCCAGCACCAGTTGCTGAAGTTGCGGTTGTCGAGCCTGTTGTTGTGGCTGCCGAACCAGAAGTGGCTCCGGTTGTTGAAGCCCCTGTTGTCGCCGAAGTGGCTGCACCAGTGGTTGAAGCTGCCCCGGCCAGCGCCCTGACACCAAGTGGCCGCGCACCTAACGACCCGCGTGAAGTGCGTCGTCGCAAGCGTGAAGAAGAGCGCCTGCAGAAGGAAGCCGAACTGGCTGCCGCTGCTGCTCCGGTCGCTGTCGAAGTGGCACCGGTTGTTGCTGAAGTCGTCGAGGCTGCTCCTGCCCCGGCTGCTGAAGTGGCTGCCGAGCCAACTGACTCCGTGATCGACGAAGCTCCACGCTCCGTTCAGGAAGCGGTAGAGCAACACGAGCAAGCCCAGGAAAAAGAGCACGAGCCTAAACCTCTCGTCTGATTCCATCGGCTACTAAAAAGCCCCGCCTGGTAACCCAGGCGGGGCTTTTTTATGCCGGCGGTTCCACAGTTAGACCGCGTTATCGTTCTTCGCGGGCAAGCCTCGCTCCTACAGTGATCGGCGGAAAACCTGTAGGAGCGAGGCTTGCCCGCGAAAGCGGTGTATCAGGCGAAAACCAACGCCTCAGGCACATCCACATCCCACAACACCCCGGCATCCTCCACCGCCACCTCAACCACCCTTGCCGACGCAAACAACGGCTTGGCCCCGCGATCACCCGATAACGCCTTCAAACCCGGTCCAAACGTTCGCCCGAAACCAACCGGATGCCCGTATTCGCCATTGATCACCGGAACACTGATCCCATCTTCAGCAATCCCCGCCAACACCTGCTCAACCGTCGACGGCAGAATGAACGGCATATCCCCCAACACAATCAACCAGCCACCGAGCTGCGGGCACGCCGCCACCCCAGCCGCAATGCTGTCGCCCAAGCCGGTCGACTCGATCAGCACAATCTCGAAACCATACGCCTGAGCCATACGAGCCACTTGCGGGCGATCTTCGGTCGTCACCAGCACGCGTTTCGCCAGCGTGGCCGGCAAACTCACCAACACCTGCTCGATCACCGAACGAACGGCGCCATCGCGCCCCGTACAGTCCGCCAACAACTTGTCCCTGTCGGCCCCCGCCACCTGTCGAAACCGAGTGCCCTGCCCCGCCGCCAACACGATGACGCCGATTGGCCCGCTCATGCCTCCTCCTGCAACGGCTTCTTCTGTTTCAGCTCGACGCCGTTCTTGATCGCGACAATTTCCGCCAGCAGCGACAAGGCGATTTCCGCCGGGGAATGGCTGCCGATGTGCAGGCCGATCGGGCCGTGCAAGCGCTCGATGGCCTCTTGGGACAAGCCTAGCTGAGCGAGGTTTTCCCGGCGCTTCAGGCTGTTGACCCGCGAACCCAGCGCACCGACGTAAAACGCCCTGGAATCGAGCGCCGTCAGCAACGCCATGTCATCCAGGCGTGGATCGTGGGTCAGCGCGACGATGGCCGTACGTTCGTCGGTCTGGATGTTCAGCACCGCTTCGTCCGGCATACCGGATACGAAACGCCCGTGCTGTTCTTCCCAGCCGTAGACGAACTCGGTGCGTGGATCGCAGATCAGCACTTCGAAATCCAGCAGCCGCGCCATCTCGGCAACATAACGGGACAATTGCCCCGCGCCGATCAACAACAACCGCCAACGCGGACCGTAAATCGCGCGTAGCGTGGTGCCGTCAAAACTCAGCGCATCGTTCTTGGTCGCCGGCTGCAACGTTACTTCACCGCTCGCGATATCCAGCGAGCGCGCCGTGATTTCATGCGCCTCGCAACTCACCAGCAACCCGGCAACCCAAGCCGGGTCGCCGACTCGTTCCTCGGTCAGGCGCAACGTGCCGCCACACGGCAAACCAAACCGTGCGGCCTCCTCGCGAGTAACGCCGTAAGTGATCAACTGCACCGGCGGCCCATCAGCCGGAATCCGGCCATCGTGCAGCCGGGCGATCAAGTCATCCTCGACACAACCACCGGACACCGAACCGATCACCACTCCATCTTCGCGCAAGGCCAACATCGCGCCAGGTGCCCGGGGCGCGGTGCCCCAGGTCTGGACCACGCTGTACAACACCACTCGCTGACCGGCGCGGCGCCATTCCAGCACGCTGCGCAGGACATTCAGATCGACGCTGTCCATCAAGCCTCGGCCTTCTGCCAACCTTGCAATTGATAACGAACCGGCAAGTTGCGGATGCGTTTGCCGGTGGCGGCGAAAATCGCATTGCACAGCGCCGGCGCAATCGGCGGCACGCCAGGTTCACCGACACCGCCCAACGGCACCGCGCCCGGCGGCGTGACCAGATGCACGGCAACTTCCTTCGGCGCCAGGGACATGCGCGCCACTTCGTACATGTGGAAGTTGTCTTGCTGGACCTTGCCGTCCTTGAAACTGATCTCGCCCAGCACCGCGTTGCCCAGCCCCATCACACAAGCGCCTTCGAACTGCGAGCGAATTCGCTCGGGGTTGATCTGCGGGCCGCAATCCACCGCAATATCGGCCTTGTGCACGATCAACGTGCCGTCATCTTTGACTTCGACCTCGATCACCGCCGCCACGTAAGTGACGAAGCTGTAATGCACCGCCAGTCCCAGGCCTCTGCCCTTCGGCAACTCTCGGCCCCAACCCGCGGCTTTCGCGGCGGTTTCAAGGACGGTGCGCATGCGCCCGGTGTCGATCGGATAGCGTTCGGGCGACTCGCCGTAGTTCCACTCTTCACTCAACGTACGCGGATCGATCTGACGGTCCGGACCGAGCAATTTGATCTGGTACTTGAGCGGATCCTGTTTGGCCTTGTGCGCCAACTCATCGACAAAGCACTGGATCGCGAAGCCGTGAGGAATGTTCGACACCGAACGATACCAGCCGACCCGCGTATGAATCGCCGCTTCCGGGTTCTCCAGGCGCACGTTGGGGATCGCGTAAGCCATGTTGGTGAAGCCCATGCCCAGCTCGAAAGCGGCCTCATGGTTCATGCCCGGCGCGAACAGCGCGGTGATACTCGGCGCGACCGTGCGGTGCAACCAACCCGACGGCAAGCCGTCCTTGTTCAGGCTGGCCTTCAGGTATTCAGCGGAGACGGTGTGGAAATACGAACAATGGATGTCGTCTTCACGAGTCCATTGCACCCGCACCGCCTTACCGGGGAATTCCTTGGCGAGGATCGCCGCTTCGATGATGAAGTCCGGCTTGGACTTGCGGCCGAAACCGCCGCCGAGCAGGGTGACGTGGAAGGTGACGTTATCGAACGGAATGCCCAGGCGTTCGCCGATTCGTTCACGGGTGACCTGCGGCGCCTGGCTTGGCGCCCAAGCTTCGCACACGCCATCCTTGAAACGGGCGATGGCGACCATCGGTTCCATCGGCGCTTGCGTCAGGTGCGGCAGATAGTAAGAGGCTTCGAGGGTGCTGTCGGCGCCGCTCATGGCCTGGTCGATGTTGCCGGTATTGCGCACCACTTTGCCGGGTTTGAGCGACGCCGCTTCAATTTCCTTGCGATAGGCGATCGAGTCGTAGCTGGCGTTGGGGCCGTCGTCCCATTCGATTTTCAGTGCATCGCGGCCCTTGATCGCCGCCCAGGTATTGCTGGCCACCACCGCCACGCCGCCCAGCGGCTGAAACTCCGAGGGCAGCGGACGGCCTTCGATCTGGATGACTTTGACCACCCCGGGGACTTTCAGCGCCGCGCTGTCATCCACGGATTTGACCTTGCCGCCGTACACCGCCGGACGTGCAATTGCGGCGTAAAGCATGCCGTCAATATGCACGTCGGCACCGTAGATCGCGCGACCGTTGACGATGTCAGCACCGTCGATGGCCTTGGTGCCTTCCTTGCCGATGTAGCGGAATTCTGACGGATCCTTGAGCCGCAGGCTGTCACGCGCCGGCACCGCCAGCGCACCGGCAGCGACGGCGAGCGCGCCGTAACCCAGTTCACGACCGCTCGGTTTATGGATGACTTTGTGCAATTGCGCGTGGCACTCGCCGACCGGGACTTTCCACTGTTCGGCGGCCGCCTGTTCGAGCATGGTCCGCGCGGCTGCACCGCAGCGGCGCATCGGCTCGTACCAGTGGCGCATGCTGCGCGAACCGTCGGTGTCCTGGTTACCGAAGCGCACTTCATCGCCCGGCGCCTGTTGCACTTTCACCAGCGCCCAGTCGGCTTCAAGTTCATCGGCCACGACCATGGTCAGGCTGGTGCGTACGCCCTGGCCCATTTCCGAACGGTTGCAAACCACGGTCACCGTGCCATCCGCAGCGATGCTGACGTACACCTTCGGATCATCGATCCAGCCGTTGGGCATGCCGTCGGCACCGAATTTCTTTTCCTTCTCGGCTGCGAACGCGTCCTGCCAGCCCCAACTCGCGGCGACCACCAGCGCACTGGTGGCACCGACGCCTTTGAGGAAGCCGCGGCGGCTGAGGTTACTCAGGGCGAAATCATTCGGGAACTGGCTCATGCCTTGGCTTCCTTCAGGTGAGTGGATGCCTGGCGGATGGCGGTCTTGATGCGGTTGTAGGTGCCGCAACGGCAAATATTGCCGACCATCGCCTCTTCGATCTGTTCGTCGCTCGGGTTCGGGTTGGTCTTGAGCAGTGCGGTGGCGGACATGATCTGCCCGCCCTGGCAGTAACCGCACTGGGCGACGGCGGTGTCGAGCCAGGCTTGCTGCACGATTTGCCCGACCGGGTCGGCGTGCAGGTTGTCGATGGTGCTGACGTTCTGACCGACTACCGAGCCGATCGGCGTGATGCAACTGCGTGCCGGGGCGCCTTCGATGTGAATGGTGCAGGCGCCGCACAGGCCCATGCCGCAGCCGAACTTGGTACCGTTGTAACCGGCCACGTCGCGGATGGCCCAGAGCAGCGGCATGTCCTCGGTGACATCGAGTTGATGGTCTTGACCATTGAGTTTCAGGGTAATCATGGGCACGCCCGCATAGTGGTATGGGTTATGGGGTCGAGCAATCTGCCGCTGGGGGATTAGCGGTTGGCATCACGCAGATCGACTCAGGCTAATGAGGCTCTCTTATGCGGACGGAGATGTCTGCATCGGGCCCTTGATGGAGCAAATGCTTGCATCGTTAGGGGGCTAAGTTAACCCAGCATTAACAAAAAAGCCCTGCACAATCGAAGATGTGCAGGGCTTTGAGATCAGCCTTGAAAGCGTAGCCTCAATACTGATTGGGCTCCATTTCCAGATCGACATGGAAACGATCTGAAATGTCCTTTTGGATGCGCTGTGCCAGGTTCAGCAACTGCAGGCCAGTCGCGGCCCCGTAGTTGACCAGCACCAGCGCCTGCAACTTATGCACGCCTGCGTCGGCCTCGCGAAAACCTTTCCACCCTGCCCGCTCGATCAGCCAGCCCGCAGCCAGTTTCATCTGCCCGTCGGGTTGCGCGTAAGCCACCAGGTCCGGGTATTCGCCTTTGAGCCGAGTGACCAGTGCAGCCGACACCAAGGGATTTTTGAAGAAGCTGCCGGCGTTACCAAGCACCGCCGGGTCCGGAAGCTTTTCGTTGCGGATGCTGCAAATCGCCTGGCTGACGTCGGTGGCGGTCGGGTGATCGATGCCTTGCTCGGTCAGACGCTGACGCACCGGGCCGTACTCCAGATGCAAGTGCTCGGCACGGTCCAGGGCGAACCGAACCCGCAGGATCAACCAGCGCCCCGGTTCCTGTTTGAACAGGCTGTCGCGGTAAGCGAAGTTGCATTCGGCCAGCGTGAAGTCGCGCAGCTCGCCAGTCTGGCGATCCAGCGCGGTCAGGCCGGCGAACACGTCCTTGATCTCCACGCCATAGGCGCCAATGTTCTGCATCGGTGCCGCGCCGACGGTGCCGGGGATCAGGCTGAGGTTTTCCAGACCCGACAACCCCTGCGCCAGGGTGTGTTGCACGAACGGATGCCAAGGCTCGCCGGCTTCGGCTTCAATCACGACCTTGTTGCCGTCGTCGCTCAAAATGCGAATCCCGCGGGTGGCCATGCGCAGCACCAGCGACTGGATGTCGGCGGTCAGCAGCAGGTTGCTGCCACCACCGATCACCAGCAACGGCACGTCATGCTCCACCGCATAGGCCAGCGCCTCGCGCACGTCGGCATCGCTGTGAGCCTCGGCAAACAAGCGCGCCTGAACGTCCACGCCAAAGCTGTTGTAAGGCTTGAGCGAAACCTGTGGCTGAACCTGCAAACTCATAACCGGCCCTTCAATTCGATCACCAGTCGATCACAAGCGCTTTCGATCAAGTCGAGCACCTGCTCAAAGCCCTGGTTGCCATCGTAGTAAGGGTCCGGCACTTCATCGACTTGCGACTGGTAGCGACGCAGGAACAGGTCCAGTTCGGCCTTGGACTTGCCCTTGGCAGGTTGCAGCGCCATGAGGTCACTCAGGTTGCTGTTGTCCATCGCCAGGATCAGGTCGTACGTGGAAAAATCGGCGCGGGTCACTTGCTGGGCGCGCTGCATCGACAGGTCGTAACCGCGCAGCTTGGCCGCGGCCTGGCTGCGTTTGTCCGGAGCCCTGCCGACGTGCCAGTCACCGGTGCCGGCGGAGGCGACTTCGACTTGATCGGCCAGCCCCGCTTCGCGCAATTTGTGCCGCAGCACACCTTCGGCCGTGGGTGAACGGCAGATGTTGCCCAGGCAAACGAACAAAACCCGCATCAGGCCTCCAGCAGTCGACGAACGCGCTCGAGGTCTTCAGCCGTATCGACGCCGGTGGGCGGTGCGATCAGCGCGTCGGCGACGTGAATCCGCACGCCGTGCCACAGCGCACGCAGCTGTTCCAGGGATTCGGTGTTTTCCAGCCAGCACGGGCCCCAGCTGACGAAGTCATGCAGGAAACCGGCGCGGTAGGCATAGATGCCGATGTGGCGGCGATACGGCACGCCTTCCGGCAGCACGTCGCGACTTTTCGCGAACGCGTCCCGAGCCCATGGCAACGTCGCACGACTGAACGTCAGTGCCAGGCCATTGAGGTCGCTGACCACCTTGACCACGTTGGGGTTGAACAGGGTTTCGACATCTTCGATCGGCTCGGCCAGCGTGGCCATGCGCGCTTCGGTGTGGGCCGCGAGGTTGGCCGCGACCTGATCGATCACGCTTGGCGGGATCAGCGGTTCGTCACCCTGCACGTTGACCACAATCGCGTCGGACGCCAGACCGAGTTTTGCAGCGACTTCAGCCAAACGGTCCGTGCCGGAATTGTGGTCTTCGCGGGTCAGCACCACGTCGGCACCAAACGCAATGCACGCCTCGACAATGCGCGCATCGTCAGTGGCAACCACCACACGCTCGGCGCTGCTTTTGCACGCTTGTTCCCAGACGTGCTGGATCATCGGCTTGCCGGCGATCAGCAGCAGCGGTTTGCCCGGCAGGCGGGTCGAGGCGTAACGCGATGGAATGACGACGGTAAAGGCTGTGGTCATTTATCCAGACGCTCGTCGGTGGTCAGCGTGCGAGCTTCGGTTTCGAGCATCACCGGGATGCCGTCGCGAATCGGGTACGCCAGGCCGGCGCCCTTGCTGATCAGCTCGGTTTTGTCGGCGCTGAGCTTGAGCGGGCCTTTGCAGACCGGGCAAGCGAGGATGTCGAGCAATTTGGTGTCCATGAGCATTCCCTGGATATAAACGGTTTAAGGCAAAAGTCGAGCCGGCAACAGGCGCATCAACTGCGTATCGAACCAGGCCACGAAGGCCGGCGATGGCGCAGCATCGACCGCCAGGTACCACCAATCGGCGGCGGCGAAGGCACGGCACTTCACCGCGTCCTTTTCGGTCATCACCAACGGCAATGACGGTGTGAAATTCAAGGCCTGCACGCTGTACTCGGCGTGGTCGGCAAATGCATGCGGGACTGGCTGCCAGTGTAGCGTTTCAAGGGTCGTGAAGAAACGCTGCGGATTGCCGATCCCGGCCACGGCATGCAGCGCCTGGCCTGCTGGGAAGTGGTCGAGGGGACGGCGTTCGCCACTGTGCAGGTTGACCAGTTCCGTGGGTTGCAGCTGGAAGGCAAAACCGTTGTCGCGATCATCAGTAGCGCCGTTGAACAGCACCGCGTCAACGCTTTGCAGGCGTTCGACCGGTTCGCGCAACGGTCCCGCAGGCAGGCAGCGCTGGTTGCCCAGGCCTCGGGCGGCGTCAATCAACACCAGCTCAAGGTCGCGGGCCAAACGGTAATGTTGCATGCCGTCGTCGGAGAGAATCAGGTCCAGAGGTTCGCTCGCCAGCAGCGCTTTGACCGCACTGCTGCGGTCCGGGTCGATCATCAACGGAACGCCGGTACGCTGGACGATCAGCAGCGGTTCATCGCCGGCGATGTCGGCGCTTTGATCGGACTCGACGCGCCATGGCAGTTGCGGCGGTTTGGCGCCATAACCACGGCTGACCACGCCGACCCGCAAGCCGCTGCGCTGACAATGCTGGATCATCCACAGAATCAGCGGCGTCTTGCCGGTGCCGCCCACCGTGATGTTGCCGACGACGATCAGCGGCACCGGTGGCTGATAAATCTCGCCCTCACCCGCCAGAAAGCGTTTGCGCTTGTTCATGACCACGCGCCGGTACAGCCACTCCAGCGGCTGCAACAGCTTCAGGGCCGGATGACCCTGGTACCACGCGGCGAGCAAGCGATCGGACATGGCCATCAGGGCGCGGGCTGCGCCGCCTCGACAGTGGTCATGCGCAGGTGACTGAAGCCGAGTTTGCCGGCGGCGTCCATGGCGGTGATGACCGATTGATGCTGGGTCTTGCCATCCGCACTGATCGACAGCGGCAGGTTGGTGTCACCGTTGGATTCTTTTTGCAACGCGTCCATGAGCGCGGTCAGATCGTTCTTCTGCAAGACCTGATTGTTCACCGAGAACACGCCTTCGGCGCTGATGGCCACGTCCAGGTGTTTGACCTGTTGGTCTTCGGCAGGCGAACCGCTGACCGCTTCGGGCAGATCGACGCGCAACTGGGTTTCACGGGTGAAGGTAGTGGTCACGACGAAAAACAGCAGCAGGATAAACACCACGTCGATCAGCGACGCGAGGTTGATGTCGACCGTTTCCCGCGGTTTGCGGCGGAATTTCACGCTTTTTTGCCCTCGGTCAGGTCCACGTCACGATCACCCTGTACCACCTCGACCAGCTTGATCGCTTCCTGCTCCATGCCCACCACCAGCTCATCGATGCGGCGTTGCAGGAAACGGTGGAAAAATACCGCAGGGATACCGACCATCAGACCAGCAGCCGTGGTGATCAAGGCCTTCGAAATACCACCGGCCAACACGGCGGCATTGGTGCCCATGCCCGTCCCCATGAACGCGCTGAAAATATCGATCATGCCCAGCACGGTGCCGAGCAAACCCAGCAACGGCGCCATGGCGGCGATGGTGCCCAGCGCATTGATGTAGCGTTCGAGCTCATGAATCACCCGTGCGGCGGCTTCTTCGATGCACTCTTTCATGATCTCGCGACCATGTCTGGAGTTGGCCAGGCCCGCCGCCAGAATCTCGCCCAATGGCGAATTGGCGCGCAATTCCTTGAGTTTTTCTTTATTGAGTTGCTTGTCCTTGATCCACACCCAGACCTGCCCGAGCAAGTGTTCCGGGGTCACACGACTGGCGCGCAGGGTCCAGAGACGCTCGGCGACGATCGCCATGGCCGCGATGGAACTCAGAATGATCGGCAGCATCATCCAGCCGCCGGATTTGACCAATTCCCACACAGTGACAGTCCCCTCGAAAAAGTGCGCCACTCTAACATAGGGGGTCGATGCACCGAAGACCGTGATGTCGCATCCGGTCGGGCTTTCATAACTCGCGGTTATTGCGTGGAACGCCAGAAACGCCGTTCTTGACGCATCGTCCACGGGGGATGGAAGCGTCCGAGGTGCAGACGGATGGCGCCCTGCTCGGCGCTGTCATGGATTTCCATACCGCGTTTTTTATAACGGGCCATGACCGTGGGGTGCGGGTGACCGAACGAATTGCCGTTGCCGCGAGATATCAGCACGGCTTTGGGTTGCAACGCAGTGAGCAACGCCATCGACGACGAGCTGCGGCTACCGTGGTGCGGCGCCTGCAACCAATCGGTGGGCACTGCGAGCGGGCTGTCGAGCAGGGCACGCTCGGCGGCGCTGTCGATGTCTCCGGTCAGCAATAATCGCTCGCCATTGGCTTCGATTTGCAGCACGCAGGATTTTTGATTGCGGTCCGTGGCCGAAGGCCATTGCCAGAGCTGAAACCTCACGCCGTCCCAGGTCCATTGCTGGCCACTCTCGCAGGCATCGGCGTGCAATTCGGCAGGCAGCGCCAAGGGATCACCGCTGAGCACCAGCTTTATCGGCAAACCATTGGCAACCGCTCGCGCACCACCAGCGTGATCGGCGTCGGCATGGCTGATCAACATCAGGTCGAGTTCGTTCACGCCGAGTTTGCGCATCGCTGGCAGGACCACTCGCTCGCCTAGATCGAAGTCGCCGAAGCGTGGTCCGGTGTCATACAGCAGCGTGTGATGGCGAGTCCGCACCAGAATCGCCAACCCTTGGCCGACATCCAGTTGCCAGACTTCGGCGATGCCCTCGGGCAAAAGTGGCCGTGGTGAAAAAACCAGCAACAGCAACAACGGCCAACCCAACGGGCGCAGCGGTACACCGCGAGGCATTAACAGAAGAAACGCGCCGAGCATGCCCAGTGCCCATATCCACAATGGAATCGCCACGGGCACCCACGCGGGCAATTGACCGGCCATCAACCCAAGGCCCTTGAACAGCCAGTCGATCAGCCCACCCGCCAACCACAACAAGCCCTCGCCCACATACGGCAGCGGCAACAACAGGGTTCCCAGCAAAGCCGGTGGCAATACCAGCAAACTGATCCAGGGCACCGCCAGCAGATTGGCGACCGGCCCGCTGAGACTGATCGGCAATCCCAGAACCAACAGCAATGGGCCCAGGCCGATCGCGATCAGCCATTGAGCACGGGTCCAGGTTTGCCACCATCGCCACGGCCCCAAGCGACCGCCGAAGGTGAAGATCAACACCGCCACTGCGGCGAAGGACAGCCAGAAACCCGGTTGCAGGCTCGCCAGCGGGTCCAGTAACAAAACAGCGTTGAGCGCCAGCAACAGAGGCCACCAGGCGCCGAGGTGACGAAATCGCAGGCGCCACAACAGCACCAGGCCGATCATCACGCAGGCCCGCCGCACCGGCACTTCGAACCCCGCCAGCAGTCCGTAACCAAGGGCGGCGGCGAATGCCAGTGCGCAGGCCCATGGCAGCCACGGCAAGCGGTTCGGCCACACCCCATAACGAGCGAGTCCGGCAATCAGCAGGTAAACCACCCCCGCCAGCAAACCGATGTGCTGTCCGGAAATCACCAGCAAATGCACGGTGCCGGTATCTTGCAGCACCTGCCAATCCTCACGACTCAGCCCGGCACCATCCCCCAGCACCAGCGCAATCAACACCCCGGTTCGCCCCTGGGCATCCACGGTTTGCAATCGCTGGCGGATGCTGTCGCGCCAGGCCCATCGGGCCTCCCTGAGCCGCTCACCGTCCTTGATCGTTCCGGTAGCGCCGATGCGTTGTGCCAGCAGCCAGGCGTCGTAATCGAAGGCATGGGGATTGAGCAGCCCGGCAGGACGCTTCAACTTCACCGCGAGCCGCCAGTGTTCACCACTGTTGACCGGCGGTCCGTCATACCAGGCCAGGCGCATCCGTTGCGGCACCTTGGCCTGTCGCGACCGGACGTCTGTCAGTTCGAAGCGCACAACTCCGTCATTGTTCTGCGGCAAACCGGTCACCCGCCCTTCGACCCAACGGGTTTCGCCATCGAGATGCGCTGGCAAACGATCATCCAGCGCCCACTGCGCATTTGCGCCGGCCCAACTGAAGCCGAACAGAAAAAACGCCAATGGGTACGTGCGGAACGGCAGCGCCATCAAACCCGTTACGGGCAACACCAGCCATAACCAGACCGGCGGTAATACCGGCAAAAAACGCAGGGCCAGCAGACCCAACGCCAGCGCCATCATCCCTGTGCGCATACGCCCGTCCTTGAGAGTCCCCTCCTAGGCATAGCCGGCTCGCGGCACGTGCATCGTTATTAATTGTCACAAAGTCTGAATGGGCGGCTCATAGAATCCAGACATACTTGCCGCCTTAACCGACCGAGAAGCCCTATGCCCCGGCGCTTATTCAAACGTTACATGCCAGACCCGATCAGCATCAGGGAACACAAATCCTTACGCTTTCTCGGCACGCTGTTGCATGACCCGAACCTCTGGCACCTCAACCGTCACTCGGTCGCACGGGCGATGGCGGTGGGTTTGTTTGCGGCGTTCCTGCCGATTCCGTTGCAGATGCTGGTGGCGGCGGTTCTGGCCATTGTCGTACGCGGCAATATGCCGATTGCGGTCAGTCTGGTCTGGCTGACTAATCCGATCACCATGCCTGCGGTGTTTTTTTGTACGTACCAGACTGGGGCGTGGTTGATGGATGTTCCGGCTCGTCATCTGCCGGATGAGTTGACCTGGGAGTGGATCAGCGGGGAGCTGTCTACGCTGTGGCAGCCGTTTTTGCTGGGGTCGGTTGTGGTGGGGCTGGTGTTGGGGGCGCTCGCTTATTGCCTGGTGATGATGTATTGGCGGTGGTGGGTGAGTCGGCAGTGGGCTCGGCGCAAGAAGAAGCGGATGTTGTGAATGCGGTAGCTGGGCGGGATTGGATCGGGGGTTACATATCCATTACTGCGGTGACGGCGGCTATTGGTTTCGCCCTTACGGCGAGTCACTTGGAAGAGCCCCAAGTAACCAAGGGCTCTTGCCCCTTTCGTTCGGTGCCTCGCCTAGGCTCGGCATGCCCTCGCTCCGGTCCTGCTCCGTGGGCCCGCCGCCATCGGCCATCCATGGCCGGGGGCGGCTAACCCGGCATCCATGCCGGGTTGCCCACTGCGCAGAACCTCCACTCGGCCTCTCGAGGGGGCGCTCAGATCAAAAGCGGAAGGCGAGCTAACGCTCGGCCTGATGAGTGGTGAAAAGCGAAAGCAAACGCGATTCCCTGTAGGAGCGAGGCTTGCCCGCGAAAAGCGTCTGGACACCGCGTTCATTCAGAAAGCACGCGTTATCGTTGACGTCCATCGCCAGCAAGCTGGCTCCTACAAGGAAAATGCAGATGCGTTTGGATAAATACGATCTCCTGTAGGAGCCGGCTTGCTGGCGATAGCGGTGGGTCTGTCGACGCATTTATTGACTGAACGGACGCTATCGCCAGCAAGCCGGCTCCTACAGGGGTTTGTGTACATGTCGGGAATGAGTGAACGCAGCAGAGAAGGACAACGCGTACCCCCAAAGAGCCAGGTCGGCTTTCAGGCCGCCTCGGCGGTTGTGGCGGTGGTCGCCCCCTCGAGAGGCCGAGCGCAGGTTCTGCGCAGTGGGCAACCCGGCATGGATGCCGGGTTAGCCGCGCACGGCCAAGGATGGCCGATCGCGGCGGGCCCACGGAGCAGGACCGGAGAGAGGGCATGCCGAGCCTAGGCGAGGCACCGAACGAAAGGGGCAAGAGACCTTTGGTTACTTTGGGGCTCTTCCAAGTGACTCGCCGTAAGGGCGAAACCAATAGCCGCCATGACCACAACAACGGATATGTACGCTTAAGTACGCATCCCCCGCCCACTAACCAACAACCGCGCACACCCGATATACAACACCACCGTCGCCACCAGCATAAACGTAATCGCCACACTGATCCTGATGTCCGAAACCCCAAGAATCCCATAGCGAAACGCATTGACCATATGCAAAACAGGGTTCGCCAACGACACCGTCTGCCAAAACGGCGGCAACAACGAGATCGAGTAAAACACCCCGCCCAGATAGGTCAGCGGCGTCAGCACAAACGTCGGAATGATCGAGATGTCATCAAAGTTGCGCGCAAACACCGCGTTGATGAAACCCAGCAACGAGAAGATCGTCGCCGTCAGCACCACCACCAGAATGGTCACGCCCAGGTGATGCACCTGCAACTTGGTAAAGAACAGCGACAGCAACGTCACAATGAGCCCGACCATCAACCCGCGCAGCACGCCGCCCAGGGTGTAGCCGATCAGAATCGTGTGCGGCGACACCGGCGACACCATCAATTCCTCGATGGAACGCTGGAACTTGCTGCCGAAGAAACTCGACACCACGTTGCCGTAGGAGTTGGTGATCACCGACATCATGATCAGCCCCGGCACGATGTATTCCATATAGGTGAAACCACCCATGTCACCGATCTGCCGGCCGATCAGATTGCCGAAGATCACGAAGTACAAAACCATGGTGATCGCCGGCGGCAGCAGCGTCTGCGGCCAGATCCGGGTGAAGCGTTTGACCTCGCGATAAACGATGGTATTGAGCGCGACGAGATTGGGCTGCAGCTCGGAACTCATACCGCCACCTTCGACAGATTTTTCTCCACCAGGGACACGAACAACTCCTCGAGGCGATTGGTTTTGTTACGCAGGCTCAGCACTTCGATGTTCTGCTGCGCCAGTTGAGTGAACAGCGCGGTGATGCCCATGGACTTGTCGACCTGGACTTCAAGGGTATGGCCGTCGAGCAAACGGGTCGGGTAACCCAGCAACTGCGGTGCAACGCTCAGCATGTTTTTCGTGTCGAGCAGGAAGGTTTCCACATGCAGCTGGCCAAGCAGCTGTTTCATGCTGGTGTTCTCGACGATCGTGCCGTGGTCGATGATGCCGATGTTGCGGCACAACTGCTCAGCCTCTTCCAGATAGTGCGTGGTGAGGATGATGGTGATGCCTTTCTGGTTCAGCTCGGTGAGGAACGTCCACATCGAACGACGCAGCTCGATATCGACCCCCGCCGTCGGTTCGTCGAGAATCAGCAGACGCGGTTCGTGAACCAGCGCACGGGCGATCATCAAGCGACGCTTCATGCCACCGGACAGCGAACGCGACGGTACATCGCGCTTGTCCCACAAACCGAGTTGGGTCAGGTATTGCTCGGCGCGTTCCTTGGCAATTTTCGGCGGGATGCCGTAATAACCGGCCTGGGTCACGACGATGTCGAAGGTTTTTTCGAACTGGTTGAAGTTGAATTCCTGGGGCACCACGCCGATGGAGCGCTTGAGCTGCGCAGGATTCTTGTCCAGGTCGTTGCCGAAGATATTCACTGTGCCGCTGGTTTTGTTCACCAGGGTCGAGAGAATGCCGATGGTCGTGGATTTGCCGGCGCCGTTGGGGCCGAGCAAGGCGAAAAAGTCACCTTCGGCGACGTCCAGATCGATACCACTCAGGGCCTGGAAACCGTTGCCGTAGGTTTTGGTTAGCTGCCGGATGGACAGAGCGGAACTCATATCGGATTTACGCACCAAGAAGGGAAGAAAGGGATCAATAAGGGCGGGCGGCGAGCATTGCAACCGCGGCGCATGAGCGCAATGGTGCTTGTCGCCGCCACACAAGTACAGTCAAGTGTGTCGATAGTGAGTATTAAGTCAACGCGGTCATGACGGCTTTCTTGTACGCCGCACGCTGCTTCAGCCGTGCATACCAGGCTTCCAGATGTGGCTGCGGCGCACGCTCGATCGGCATCTCGAACCAGGCATAAATGAAGCTGCCGAGGGGAATGTCGCCCATGCCGATTTCATCGCCGGACAAGTACGGTTTGGCCGCCAGTGCCTGATCGGCCATTGCCAGCAAGCCATTGCACTCTTTGATTGCGGCGCTGATGGCGGGCCAGTCCTGCTGGTCTGCCGGTGTGCGCAAGACGCCCCAGAACACGGTGCGGAACGGCCCGGCAAAACTTGAAGTGGTCCAGTCCATCCATTTGTCGGCAGTGGCGCGGGCTTTCAGGTCCGAGGGATACCAGGCGGTGTCGTTGGCGTGGCGGGCCATCAGGTAACGCACGATGGCGTTGGATTCCCACAGCACGAAGCCGTCGTCTTCAATCACAGGAACGCGACCGTTGGGATTCATCGCACGATACTCGGGCGTATCGACTACGCCAAAGGCGCCGCCCGCATCGATGGCTTCATAGGCCAGGCCCAGTTCTTCGGCGGCCCACAAAGGTTTTCTGACATTCGACGAATTTTTCCGACCCCAGATCTTCAGCATGACCGCCTCTTGATAGATGAATGCGCAGGCAGCATACGCCGGATCAGCCGCGACTCAAATCGCTCTGCATGTCCCCCAACAGTGGCGGCAACTGTTCGCTGAACAAGTGCGGATAGCACTTTTCCAGGTGTTCGAAAAAGAACGCCTCCGGCACATCGGTGAACTGACCGTGATCGATCAGGTACTCCATCAGTTGCTCGCCGTCACGATTGAACGGGTGGAAAACGCTGTCGTTGATCCCGTCGAATTCCAGCGGCGCAACGTTGAACATTTCGCAGAGTTTCTGGTTGAACGCCGGCGTGGCTTTGACCCAGCGATCGTTCAGGTACAGCTCTGTATAACCATGCATGGCGAACACGTCACTCTTGAGCAATTCCAGCAAACGCGGGGTCGACAAGTGATTGCGCACATCCGCCAGGCCGATTCGCGCGGGAATCCCGCAATGCCGCGCCGCACCGGCGAGCAGCGTGGCCTTGGGCACGCAATAACTCTCACCGGTCGCCAGCGCATAACTGCCGCGCAAGGTGTCTGGATCGCGGCTGAACGTGTAAGGGTTGTAACGCACGGCCTCGCGCACTGCGTAATAGAGATTGATCGCCTGCTCGAGCGGGTCGCGGTTACTGCCGCGATGTTTTTCGGCGAACTCCACCACCGACGGGTGGTCACTATCGATGAAGCGGCCGGGACGCAGATACTCGTGCATGAGAACAATCTCCTGGGGAAGCCACGAGTCTAGCGACAGGTTCAGCACAGAGATAACGACGTTTCGGCCAAACATGGACGCTTTGCCGCCCGCCCGGCGAACGATTTGCCCGGCCCGATGCCAATCGGTCCTACAAAACTCATCGAAGGTTTCCCACGATTTCAATCACCTCGCTCTGACCACCCTGTTTTGCGGATGCCGTCTAAGCTCTGAAGGTTGGTTTTGCCCTGGTTTCACGGAGGATTAAATATGCTGCTGTTGTGGATACTGGTTCTGGTTGTCGGGATTGCGTATTTAGCCCACCGCCGTATCGCCCCCCTACCCGCCCTGTGCATCGTTGCCGTTTATGTGGTGGCGATGGGGGCCTTCAGTCGTGCGCCTGGCTGGCTGCTGCTGGTGCTCTGGGTATTGATCGCAGCGGTGGCGGCGCCCTTGTTGCTACCCGACCTGCGCCGCAAATACTTCAGCGCGCCGCTGTTCAACTGGTTCCAGAAAACCCTGCCGCCGATGTCGGAAACCGAACGCGACGCCATCGACGCCGGCACGGTGTGGTGGGACGGCGAACTGTTCAGTGGCCGCCCGGACTGGGACAAACTGCTGTCCTATCCCAAAGCTCAACTGACCGAAGAGGAACAAGCCTTCATCGATGGCCCGACCGATGAGCTGTGCGCGATGGTCACGGACTGGCAGATCGGCCAGGACATGGACCTGCCGGCCGAAGCCTGGACCCACATCAAGGAAAACGGTTTCTTCGCCCTGATCATTCCCAAGGAATACGGCGGCAAGGGTTTTTCTGCCTACGCCCACTCCCAGGTGGCCATGAAACTGGCGACCCGCAGCGGCGACCTCGCCTCCACTGTAATGGTCCCCAACTCCCTCGGCCCGGCTGAATTGTTGCTGCACTACGGCACCGACGAACAACGCAACCATTACCTGCCACGACTGGCGCGTGGCGATGACATCCCGTGCTTCGCCTTGACCGGACCATTGGCCGGCTCCGACGCCGGCTCGATGCCCGACACCGGGGTCATCTGCAAAGGTGAATGGGAAGGCAAGGAAACCCTCGGCCTGCGCCTGAACTGGGAAAAGCGCTACATCACCCTCGGCCCCGTCGCCACCCTCCTCGGCCTGGCCTTCAAGGCGTATGACCCGGATCACTTGCTGGGCGATGAAGTGGATCTGGGCATCAGCCTGGCGCTGGTCCCGACCGACACCGCCGGTGTCGAGATCGGCCGTCGTCATCTGCCATTGGGCGCCGCCTTCATGAACGGCCCGAACTCCGGCAAGGACGTGTTCATTCCGCTGGACTTTCTCATCGGCGGCCAGGACATGCTCGGCAAAGGCTGGATGATGCTGATGAACTGCCTGTCGGTCGGGCGCTCGATTTCGTTGCCTGCGGTCGGCACCGGCGCGGCGAAGTTCACCAGCCTGGTGACCGGTCAATACGCGCAGATTCGTGAACAGTTCAACGTACCGTTGTCGGCGTTTGAAGGTATTCAGGAAGCCATGGCGCGCATCGGCGGCAACGCCTGGATGATGGACGCGGCGCGGATGCTCACCGCCAACGCGGTGGACCTGGGCGAGAAACCGTCGGTGCTGTCGGCGATTCTCAAGTACCACCTTACCGAACGTGGTCGCGAGTGCATCAGCCACGCCATGGATGTGCATGGCGGCAAGGCGATCATCATGGGGCCGAACAATTACCTCGGGCGCAACTGGAATGGCGCGCCGATCTTCATCACCGTCGAGGGCGCGAACATTCTCTCGCGCAACTTGATGATCTTCGGCCAGGGGGCGATTCGCTGCCATCCATTCGTCCTGAAAGAAATGGCTCTCGCCGGGCGTGAAGACAAGGATCAGGCCCTCACCGAGTTCGATGGCCTGCTGCTCAAGCACATCGGTTTTGCCGTGAGCAACGCTGCCAGCACACTGGTGCTGAACCTTGGTTTCGGTCACTTCGAACATGCACCGGGAGACAAGCTCAGCCAGGGGTACTTCCGTGCGCTCAACCGTCAGGCGGCTGCGTTCGCCCTGCTCGCGGACTTGAGCATGATGTTGCTGGGCGGTGAACTGAAACGTCGCGAACGTCTGTCGGCACGCCTGGGGGATGTGCTCAGCAACCTGTACCTGGCCTCCGCCGCGCTCAAGCGTTACCACGATCTAGACTCACCGGAACACATGGCGCCGCTGTTTACCTGGGCCATGGAAGAAAGCCTTGGTCAGTCGGAACGCGCGCTGGATGAATTGCTGACCAACTTCCCGAACAAGGTTTTGGGCTGCCTGTTGCGGGTGATTGTGTTCCCGCTCGGTCGCCGTCATAAAGGGCCGTCGGACAAGCTCGGTGCAGAAGTGGCCGCGGTGATTGGCCGGGCCAAGGGCGATCCAACCCTGGAAGAACTGCTCGGCGGATGCTTCCGTCCGCAGTCGGCCGATGACGCCGTCGGTGCCCTGCAACACGCGTGCGACCTGTTGAACGCGGTGCAGCCGGTGCAGAAAAAACTCCACATGGCGCTCAAAAGCGGTCAGGTCAAACCGGTTGCCGGGGAAAACGTTATCGACGCCGCGCTGGAGGCTGGCGTGTTGCAGCCGGTGGAAGCGCACAACCTGCGCAATGCCGAAGTGGCGCGGCGCAAGGTGATCGATGTCGATGATTTCGACAAAGAAGAGTTGAAGCTGGCCGAAGGAAAGGTCCGCTGATCCTGCTTGCGATGTAAAAAAGGGCGCAGGAGCTTTATACTCCCGCGCCCGTTTTGCTCTTGAGGACTTATCTCGTGTCCAACATCGTTGCCGATCATCTCGTTTTGCTCGACCACCTGCGCAGTATCCTGGTCGCCGTGGGTGAGGCCGATCAGGTTCCCGAAGAAAGCCATGCCTTGTTCCTGGAGCGCTTCGACGAACTGCGTGCGTTGCTGCCGGTCGACCCGATCGAAAGCCAATACCTGGGCCAGGACATCCTGTGCCAGGTGATCACCCGTTACCCGCAAATCGCTCATCTGGTCCCGCGTGACCTGTTGTGGTATTTCGCCGGTGACTGCCTGCACTACATGCCCGATGATGAAATCGACTTGTATCAGGCGCTGGAAGAACGTCGCTTCGAAGCTGAACAGAACGACGAACCGTTCGACTGGAATCAGGAAAAGCAATTGCTGGCGATGTCGAACGACGACAGCAAGCACTGATCCCCGGTCAGAAATGCAAAAGGCCCGCATGGTTGAACATGCGGGCCTTTTTTTGTGGCATTGCGCAGTGATGTGGTGTCTGGGCGGACGCCTTCGCGGGCAAGCCTCGCTCCTACAGGTCCTGCACAAAAACCGTAGGAGCGAGCGGTGCGGCGATCCGACTTGCCCGCGAAGAGGCCCGTCAGAGCAACCCATCACTTTCGGGCAATTCGTACTCCGCCGCGACCTTTCCCAACACACCGGGTTTACCCGGCTTGCTCAACGTCGGCTCCTTCCCAAGACATTCCACCAGATAGTCGATCAACACCCGCAGCTTCGGCGGCATGTAACGCGTCGGCGAATGCAGCAACCAGGCCCCGCCGTGGTACGACGCCAGAAACGTCCAGTCCGGCAACACTTGCACAATCAAGCCCTGCTCCAGCGCATAACGCGCGGTGAAGTACGGCAGGCTGCCAATCCCGATGTGCTGCAACACCGCGCCCAGTCGCACACCGGTGTGATTGGCGGCATATCGCCCACGCACACCGACGGTGACGGCCTTGGTGCCTTTCTTGAATTTCCAGCGTGCATCACTCGGGGTCTCGCCCAGGTAGATGCAACTGTGGTTGAGCAAGTCATGGGGATGGGTCGGCGTGCCGTGCTCGGCCAAGTACTGCGGGGTAGCGCAGAGTAAATGGTCGATGGTCAGCAATTGCCGCCCGACCAGCCCGGCAGGCGGCCGATCAGTGATACGAATCGCCAGATCGACGTTGTCGTCGATCAAATCCACCTGACGGTCTTCAAGTAACAACTCCACATCCACTTTGGGATAACGCCGCAGAAATTCCGGCATATGCGGGTGAATCACGAATCGTCCTACGGCTTTGGGCACGCTGACTCGCACCAGACCTTCCGCTTCATGGGTGAACTGACCGCTGATTTCCATCACCGACTTGGCTGCGCTGACCATCTCCTGGCAACGCTTGAATACTTCCTCGCCACCGTCGCTCAGCCGCAGTTTGCGCGTAGTGCGTTGCAACAGGCGCGTGGCGAGTGCCTTCTCCAGACGCGAAATGCTGCGACTGACCGCCGACGGTGAAGAGCCCAGCTGACGCGCCGCTTCGGAGAAACTGCCGGTCTCGACAACCTTGACGAATATCGCCATTTCACCGAGCAACGGCAGAGGAAGATTTATGCTCACAGCGCAACAGTCCTTTGATGTTTGAACGGATTATCACGTAATTCCACGCTTCATATAATAAAAAACAAAATTTTTAATGAGGACATGGAATATGACGCTTCGCCTCTTTTTCCATAGTGATGACCTCAAGGCTAACGTGGAAGTCCTCGATTGCACGCCGCACGAGAACGAATTCGCCGTGGTGCTACGCGCCACACTGTTCCACCCTCAGGGCGGTGGACAACCCTTTGACACCGGCTGGATCGGCGAAAGCCAGGTACTGCGCGTGGCCCAGGACCCGGACCGGATCATCCATTTCGTCGACCGCCCCGTCCCTCTCGGCATGACCCAGATTCGCATCGATGAGCAACGTCGCCAGTTCAACGCACGGATGCATTCCGCCGGCCATCTGATCGGCCATTTCGTCCAGGCCATGGGCTGGATGCCGATCAAGGCGCATCACTGGCCGGGCGAGGGACGCGTGCAGTTCAAACCGGTGGATTGCGCGCAGGAGGTTGACGCCCGGACCATCGAGTCCGGCATAGAACAATGGATCGCCCACGACCTGCCGCGCCTGACATCGTTGCGCGAAGGCGCCCGGGAAATCGGTTTCGGTGAACTGCCCGCCTATGGCTGCGGCGGCACCCATGTACGTAGCCTGAAGGAATTGGGCACGGTCACGATCGCTTCCGTTTCGCAGAAGAAAGGAACGCTGTCAGTCCACTACAGCGTGGACTGAGCATTTGGACGATGCCGATTCCGGCATCGCCTGGCGCCGGGGGGCCTGCATTCGCGGGTTCCGTTGACTATCCGATAGATGGACCTGAACCATGATGCTTGACGTCGAGCGTCTCGATGAGACGTGCATAAAAAAACTGGCCAACGAAGAAGTCCTCGCCATCCGGGTCAAAAGTTTCCTGGCCCCGCCGCTGGCGATTCAGATCGGCGACAAGATTCTCGAGCCCGGTTTCGAAGGCTATATCAACGCACCGAGCATCGGTCGTATCGGCATGGCGTTTTATGAGGCTGAAAACCAGCCGCTGCTGATCGAAGACTATTTCGAACGCGCCACGCGCAACATCGCGGAACTGCGCAACCGTTGCGCGCCCTACTCGTCCCCGGTCGACACCCTGCGCTGCATGCTCGATGAGTCCTGGCCGGCAGGTGCGCATCTGGAAAACCTCTACGGCCGCAAGATGTATGTCGGCTTGTCCCGAGTGGTGAAACCCGGCGTGTGCTTTCTGGCCCACCACGACATCTTCGCCAAGGACGCTCCCGACAGTTACCAGGCCAGAAGTCTCGATGCGCAATTCGCCTGCAATGTTTACCTGAACATGCCCACCGAAGGCGGCGCGCTGCAGATGTGGGACCACGACATTTCTCCCGACCAGTTCGACGAAATGCGTGGCGACAGTTACGGCATCGATCCGGCGTTGCTCGGCACTCCGATCCTGGAGGTCCTTCCGCAACCTGGTGATTTCATCATGTTCAATTCGCGCTGCATGCACTCGGTGACACCGGGCGTGGCCGATCCGCGCCTGAGCCTTTCTTTCTTTGTCGGCTATCGCGGCAATGCTTCACCCCTTACTTTCTGGAGTTGAGATGCAGTTTTCGAATTACCTGGGCGAATTCCTGGCTCTGGCGACAATTCACTTTCTGGCCGTGGTCGCCCCCGGACCGGACTTTGCGGTCACCATCCGCCAGAGCGTGCGTTTCGGTCGGTGGGTAGGCATCTGTACGGCGCTGGGCATTGGCGCTGGCATTTCCGTGCACGTGCTTTACACCCTGCTTGGCGTCGGCGCGCTGATGCACACCACGCCCTGGCTGCTGACTGTGGCCAAGGTGATCGGCGGTGCCTACATTTTGTACCTGGGTGTGAGCCTGTTGCGCAGCAAGCCCAAATCCGCGCTGGAGGGTGATAAAGAAGCCGACGAGCCGGTCGTCGAACAAACACTGCTGAAGGCGTTCACCACCGGGTTTCTGACCAACGCGACCAATCCCAAGGCCACGCTGTTTTTCCTGGCGATCTTCACCACCCTCATCAGCGCCACGACCCCGCTGAACATTCAGGCGCTTTACGGCCTCTGGATGTGTTTCGTGAACGCACTGTGGTTTGTCATCGTTGCCCTGTTCTTCTCCAGCAGCCGGGTGCGCGTGCTGTTCATGCGCATGGGGCATTGGTTCGAACGCACCATGGGGGTGATTCTGATCCTGTTCGCCGGGCGCCTGATTCTGTCGATGTAAAAACCCGCCCACGCAAAAGGCCCGCTCAGTCTGACTGGCGGGCCTTTTTTTTGGCTTGGATATAAATTTTGCACAAACAAAAACGCCGCTCAATGAGCGGCGTTTTTGTGAAATTGGAGCGGGAAACGAGACTCGAACTCGCGACCCCGACCTTGGCAAGGTCGTGCTCTACCAACTGAGCTATTCCCGCAAATGGCGTCCCCTAGGGGACTCGAACCCCTGTTACCGCCGTGAAAGGGCGGTGTCCTAGGCCACTAGACGAAGGGGACACGCTGCCCGGAACACATGGTGTGTGTTTCGGTGCCCAGACCCGCATCCGAAGACTTGGTTCTGGTTTCACTCAGCCCTGCCCGAAAGCAACGCTGTTTAAAATTGGAGCGGGAAACGAGACTCGAACTCGCGACCCCGACCTTGGCAAGGTCGTGCTCTACCAACTGAGCTATTCCCGCATATTGGCGTCCCCTAGGGGACTCGAACCCCTGTTACCGCCGTGAAAGGGCGGTGTCCTAGGCCACTAGACGAAGGGGACACACGTACAACATTCACTCCCTACCGCGTTTCGCTGTGTGCTTTACGCTGTAAGTGGCGCGCATTCTATGGATGGATTGAGGGGTCGTCAACCCCCAGATATAAATTTATTTAAATCAATGACTTCGCCCTGCTTTAAGCAGCGAATACGGCTTTTTGCTCGCCCTGTGTTTGACGCCTATATTCTGACACCCGCCAAGACGTTATAGTCCACCCACGCAACAGATGATGGCAATGTGCACCAAGCACACTATTACTTATATAAGCAGGTTTGCGGTCGATACAGGCATAAGCCTGTTCGTTTCAACCCGTCGAGCGGCCCTATGCGCTCCCCTGCCAAGCCACTACACTCGCACGCGAATCCCATAAAGAGGTCTTACCGGTGACACCACTCATGATCACCCTGCTAGTCGTAGCCGGGATCGCACTATTGATCGCCATTGGGTACATGAACCATGTGGTGGAAAACAACAAACTGGAAAAGGCCCGCACCAAGGTTGAGCTCAACGACCGCCTGCGTCGCTGTGGCGAAATTACCGAAACGTTCCCTGGCCAGCTGATGACTCCGGCTCTCAAGCTGTTGTTGACTCGCCTGGAACTGAACGTCTGCCAGCGCCTGTTGAATCTGGAAAAATCCAGCGCCAACCTCAAGGTGCGGATCAGCGAACTGAACACCCTTGTCGCGCAGGGCGAATCGATCCCGGTCAACAACCCGCCGGCACCGATCCAGACCGAAGCCAAGGCCAAGGATGTACGCTTCCTGCTCGAGGCCCTGCACGGGCAGATCACCCGCGCGGCACAGGACGGTTTCCTGCCAACCAACGAAGCCAAACGCTGGATCCGCGAAGTTCGCCACATCCTGGTTCTGTTGCACATCGAATTCTTCAACAACCTCGGCCAGCACGCCCTGCAACAAAACCAGCCTGGCCAGGCTCGCCTGGCGTTCGAACGTGGTGTGCAATACCTGCGCAAACAACAGGAACCTCAGGTCTACGCCGAACAACTCGAATACCTGGAAAAGCTCCTGGCCCGTGCGAATGCACAAGTCATGGACAAAACTGCGCCGGCTGAAGGCGAAGTGAACCAATTGACCGAAGGCCTCAAAGACGTCGAGGCGGATGCGGACTGGAAGAAGAGAGTGATTTACGACTGATCACGCAAAGATGAAGAGCCACCGACAAGGTGGCTTTTTTTTGCGTTGGGTTTTAGCGGCGGGTACATCCGGGGAAGATTGGGCGGCTGTCAGGCCGTCATCGCTGGCAAGCCAGCTCCTACAAAGGGCGTGGTACATCCGCGAGAATCAGGGCGGTAGTCAGGCCGCCATCGCCAGCAAGCCGGCTCCTACAAGGGCGCGGTACATCCGCGAGAATCAGGTCGGTTGTCAGGCTGCCATCGCCGGCAAGCCGGCTCCTACAAAGGGCGTGGTATATCCGCGAGAATCAGGTCGGTTGTCAGGCCGTCATCGCCAGCAAGCCGGCTCCTACAAAGGGCGTGGTATATCCGCGAGAATCAGGTCGGTAGTCAGGCCACCATCGCCGGCAAGCCGACTCCTACAAGGGTCCTGTGTGCGCTTTTGATTTTCACCACTCATCAGGCCGAGCGTTAGCTCGCCTTGCGCTTTTGATTTTGATCTGCCCGCCCCTTCGGGAGGCTGAGTGGAGGTTCTGCGCAGTGGGCAACCCGGCATGGATGCCGGGTTAGCCGCCCCCGGCCATGGATGGCCGATGGCGGCGGGCCCACGGAGCAGGACCGGAGCGAAGGAACGCCGAGCCTTAGCGAGGGGCCGGACGCCGGGGCGAGACCTTTTGGTTCCTTTTGGGGCGTTTGCCAAAAGGGACTCGCCGTAAGGGCGAAACCTTGAGCGGCCGTTACACCAAGAATGGATATGTACACCAACAAGAGATAGGTCGGCTGTCAGGCCGCCATCGCCAGCAAGCCAGCTCCTACAAGGGCCATACCGATCAGAGCCGGAAATGCCCGACCATCCCCTTCAACTCAACCCCCAACTGCGCCAACTCGATACTCGACGCCGCATTCCCCTGCATCGCCAACGAAGACTGATCCGCACTCGCACGAATACTGGTCACACTGCGATTGATCTCCTCAGCCACAGAACTCTGCTCCTCGGCAGCCGCTGCAATCTGCTGGTTCATCTGCTGAATCAACGACACCGCCGCAGCAATACTGCCCAAGGCACTTTCGGTCTGAAGCGCATCACTGACCGCCAGTTTCACCAATTCGCCACTGCTCTGAATCTGATGCACCGACGACTGCGCCGCCGAACGCAAGGCGCTGACCAGACGCTCAATCTCCTCGGTCGATTGCTGAGTCCGCTTCGCCAGCGCCCGCACTTCATCGGCAACCACCGCAAACCCCCTGCCCTGCTCGCCGGCCCGTGCCGCCTCGATGGCCGCGTTCAGCGCCAACAAGTTGGTCTGCTCAGCCACACTCTTGATCACGCTGAGCACCGTGCCGATATTCTGGATCTCCGCACTCAGGCTCTCGATGCTGGAACTGGCCGAGGACGCCGAATCGGCCAGCTGTTCGATCCGCGCCATGCTCTGGCGCACCACCACCTGGCCACTTTCAACCTTGTCGTCCGCCGTCTGCGCAGCCTGGGCAGCTTCTTCCGCGTTACGTGCAACATCATGCACGGTGGCGGTCATCTGGTTCATTGCAGTTGCGACCTGCTCGGTTTCTTCTTTCTGACTGCTGACTTCAAGATTGGTCTGTTCGGTCACCGCCGACAGTGATTGCGCGGAACTGGCCAATTGCTCGATACCCGCCTGCAAACCGCTGACAATGCTGCTGAGCCCCGCGCCCATTTGCTGCATGGCCTGCATCAGTTGGCCGATCTCGTCCCGGCGGGTCACTTCAACCGTCGCACTCAAATCGCCCGCGGCAATCTGCTGAGCCACACGGATCACACTGCGCAACGGCCCCACGATCAATCGGGTAATCACCCACGCCGCGATCAGCCCGACCAGCAAGGCCAGGGCCGATGAACCGATAATCAGCAGCGAATTCTTTTTCAGCTCGGCCTGCATCGACTGGTCTTCGGCGACATAGGCCTGATCCACCCGCTCCACCACCTGCGCGGCGCGTTGATGCAGCTGTTCATAGACGGTTTTTTCCTGCGCCAGCAGGCCGGTGTACTCGGCAAGTTTTTCGCTGAAACCGCCAATGTGCCCAACCACCTCATTCAGGACCGTCTGGTAGCCCTCGTCCTTGACCGTGGTTTTCAACTGCTCGGCCTGAGCCAGCGCCTGGTCGGCCTGCTCGATCTTGCCCTGGCTGGCACTGTCATCGCCCTTGCGACTCTGGTCCAGACGCACGCGCGCCTCGTTCATGGCTTGCAACATCAGCCGCGACACCTGGCTGACCTGATTGGCCTGTTCGATGAACTGGCTGCCGTCCTTGCCCTCGGAGTCCTTCAAGGTATAAGCGCCATCGTCGGCGAGACCGGCCTGCAACACATCAAGGTTGTTGGCCACGCTGGACACCGACCAACTGGCCATTTCCAGCGCCAGGTCCTTGGCCTGACTCAGCGAGACAAATTCGTCAAACGCCTTGCGATAAGCTCCCAGCGATTGCTCGACGTCGTTCATCACCGGAACGTTGGCCGGTGATTGCGCCTTGAGCTGATTCGCCAGGACGACCAGGCCTTCAACGCCCTCGTGCAACGCAGTGACGATTTTCGGGTTGCCGTGCAAGGCGTATTCCTGCTCAAGCAACCGCACCTTGAGCAGGCCACTGTTGAGCGACGACATCTGTTTGAGCCCGTCGAAGCGCTGGCTGATGGTTTGCAGGGACCATACGCCGATGGCCGCCACCAGGGCTGTCAACAGCAGCACCAGCAGAAACCCGACACCCAGTTTTTTTGCCATACCGAGGTTGGCAAAACGTCCTTGCACGGCCGAAATCATTGCACTTAGTCCCCTGACATAGTCTGTTAACGCAGATTCGCAACGGGCCTGTGTCAACACAAGTCTCTGGCGTCGGAATAATGGCAAAAAGCTACGCCAACGTCGTTTTCAGAACGCTTGAGGTCGATTCAAAGCGGTGGCCTGAAAAAACGCCCGGGCTCGCGGATCACAGGCATAGGCCACATTGATACGCTGCCAGTCACCGGCTTCGCCGGCGGGACTGAAGGCTGTCGCGCAAGACAGCAGGACACCGTGGCGTCGAGCCTGAATCCGCAGGTGAGCGTAGTCGGACTTGCGCGATCGCGCCCAGATGAACAGGCCCCCGACGGGTTTGCCGAAGACCTCCCACTCGGCGTCTTCCAGCATCTGCAATGCGGCCTCTCGGTCACCGCTCAGACGCTGCCGCAGGCGCAGCACCAACTTGCGATAGGCACCGCTCGCCAACAGGCAGGCCAGCACCGACTCGCAAAACCCGGAAGTACCCAGGCTGCTGATCCTCTTGACCTCGGCCAGTCTCGATATGACATCCGCGCCAGCCACTACAAAGCCGACCCGCAACGAACTGCTGAGAATCTTGGAGTAGCTGCCGAGGTAAATCACGTTGTCATCGGTCTCCAGGGCAGCGAGCCGCACGCCCGGGCCACTGTGCAAGTCCGCGTAGACATCGTCTTCGATCACCAACACGCCATGGGTTTTCGCCAGTTGCAGGACCCGCTCCGCCACCGCCGGCGCCAAGCTGCTGCCCGTCGGGTTTTGATAGAAGCTGTTGATGAACAATGCCTGGGGCTTGTTCTCCCGCAGCAGTACCGTGAGCGCTTCGATGTCCGGCCCGCGCGGCGTGCGCGGCACCTCAAGCATGTTGACACCCCGCAGCCTGAGCAACTCGAACAGCAAGGAGTAACCGGGGCTTTCTACCACCACGCAATCACCTGGCTTGAGCAAGGTGCGCACGATCAGGTCAAGCCCCTGACTGGCGCCCGCGGTTGTCATGATTCGACTTTCTTCTGCGGCGATATCCAGCAGCCTCAGGCGCTTGAGGATTTGCTGACGCAACGCCCGCAAACCCAACGGCGTGCTGTAGTTGAACAGCGCAGCCATGTCCGTGCGACTGACCTCACGGATCGCGTAGCTCAGGTCGTCGGTTTCACGCCAGCTTTCGGGAAGCCCGCCACTCCCCAGCGGCAGCTCACCCTCCCTGCTGCGTGAATTGACCTCTGTACCTTCTGACCACGGCGAGTCCGCAGCGACCAACGCCGGGGTTGCGACGACGAACCCCGCGCCATGACGTGGCGCCAGCATGCCTTGGGCCACCAGCCGCTCACAGGCCTCAACGACGCTGGTCTGACTGAGCAAGTTGACCCGTGCGATTTGCCGCGCAGAAGGCAAACGCGTCCCCGCCTCTATTTCGCTATGACGCAGCCAGCAAGCCAGCGCGTCGACGATTTGCTGTACGACCGGCACCATTGCCTGTCGATCGATTCTCAATTCCATGAGCAAGCAAACTCCTGTTTGTTTCGCGGAAAACAGTTAATCACAGCAACGCGGGATGGGCTGTGCGACAACGCCGCCAAAACTCACGGATCTAACCATTTGAAACACATTGCCCGAGCCATTCCCCAGGCAAAAAAAAACCCGCACACGTGGCGGGTTTTCTTGCGGTGCATGGCCCGGCTTCAGAACGCCGTGACGCCACCGTCCACCGCCAGCGAATGACCGGTGGTGAACGCGGCACCGTCGCTGCACAGGTACAGCACGGCACTGGCGATTTCTTCGACCTTGCCGATGCGACCCACCGGGTGCATGGCGCTGGCGAACTCGCCCTTCTTCGGATCCGCTTCATAGGCGCGGCGGAACATGTCGGTGTCGATCACCGCCGGGCATACCGCGTTCACGCGAATCTTTTTCTTGGCGTATTCGATTGCCGCCGATTTGGTCAGGCCGATCACCGCGTGCTTCGACGCCGCATAGATGCTCATCTTCGGCGCGGCACCGAGGCCTGCCACCGAAGCCGTGTTGACGATCGCACCACCGCCCTGAGCCAGCAACAACGGCAGCTGATACTTCATGCACAGCCAGACGCCTTTGACGTTGACGCCCATGATCGCGTCGAATTCGTCGACCGTGCCTTCGGCCAGTTTGCCTTTCTCGATTTCAATGCCCGCGTTATTGAAGGCGTAGTCGAGACGGCCGTAGGTATTCACCACTTCGTCCATCAGATTTTTTACATCGCTTTCCAGGGTGACGTTGCAACGCACGAAGGTCGCTTCGCCGCCCGCCGTACGAATCAGCGCCACGGTGCCTTCACCGCCTGCGGTGTCCATGTCGGCCACCACCACCTTCAACCCTTCGGCGGCGAACGCTTGGGCGGTCGCGCGGCCGATACCATTGGCGGCGCCCGTGACTACAGCGACCTGGCCGGAAAACGTCATGCTCATTGTGATGCCCTCGAAGTGAAGAATGTGCAGGTTAGCGTGCGACCAGTCTAGCCACAGGCACGACCCACGCGGCAGCACTATCAGAAGCCCGGTTGAGTGACCATGAGTTGCAGTGATAAAACCACCAGACCGACTATCACTGCACTGGATCGATGTGCATTCGCCGCATCAGCCAAACTTGCGGGGTCGTCCATGAAGGTCTATCAACAAGGCTTCATTCATCTTGAGTGCCTGTCATGACTACCCAGACCAATCGCCAGTTCCTGCTCGCCAAACGTCCGGTGGGCGCGGCGACCCGCGAGACATTTACCTATCAGCAAGTCCCGGTCGGCGAACCGGCCACGGGTCAGATCCTGGTCAAAAACGAATACCTGTCCCTGGACCCGGCCATGCGTGGCTGGATGAACGAGGGCAAGTCCTACATCCCGCCAGTCGGTATCGGCGAAGTCATGCGCGCACTGGGCGTAGGCAAAGTCGTGGCGTCCAGCCATCCGGGGTTTGCGGTCGGGGACTACGTCAACGGCGCCCTGGGTGTGCAGGATTACTTCCTCGGCGAGCCGCGCGGCTTCTATAAAGTCGATCCGAAACTGGCACCGCTGCCACGTTACTTGTCCGCGCTGGGCATGACCGGGATGACGGCCTACTTCGCCCTGCTCGATGTCGGCGCACCGAAGGAAGGTGACACCGTGGTGCTGTCGGGTGCTGCGGGTGCGGTGGGCAGCATTGCCGGGCAGATCGCCAAGATCAAAGGCTGCCGCGTGATCGGCATCGCGGGCGGCGCGGACAAGTGCAAGTTCCTGATCGATGAACTGGGCTTTGACGGTGCCATCGATTACAAGAGCGAAGACGTCGTCGCCGGCCTCAAGCGCGAATGCCCGAAAGGTGTGGACGTGTATTTCGATAACGTCGGCGGCGATATTCTCGACGCCGTGCTGAGCCGTCTCAACCTGAAGGCACGGGTGGTGATTTGCGGCGCCATCAGCCAGTACAACAACAAGGAAGCAGTCAAAGGGCCGGCCAACTATTTGTCGCTGCTGGTTAACCGCGCACGCATGGAAGGCTTTGTGGTGATGGACTACGCCGCACAGTTCGCCGCGGCCGGCCAGGAAATGGCCGGGTGGATGGCCAAGGGGCAGCTCAAGAGCAAGGAAGATATTGTCGAAGGGCTGGAGACGTTCCCGGAGACGCTGATGAAGTTATTCAGCGGTGAGAATTTCGGCAAGTTGGTGTTGAAGGTATAAAAAGCTTCGCGGGCAAGCCTCGCTCCTACAGGTATCACGTCGTGCACGTACTTCGCGAACGACACTGACCTGTAGGAGCGAGGCTTGCCCGCGAATGGTTTTAGCAGGCGCCGCTTAAGCGATTTCGGCTACTACGTCAGCCAACGCCTTGGCCGGATCCGCCGCCTGGCTGATCGGACGGCCGATCACCAGGTAATCGGAACCGGCATCCAGCGCCTGGCGCGGCGTCAGAATGCGGCGCTGATCGTCCTGGGCGCTGCCCGCCGGACGAATCCCCGGGGTCACCAGTTGCAACGACGGGTGAGCCGATTTCAAGGCCTGGGCTTCCAGCGCCGAGCACACCAGACCGTCCATCCCGGCTTTTTCCGCCAGCGCAGCCAGGCGCAACACTTGTTCCTGCGGTTCGATATCCAGACCGATGCCGGCCAGATCTTCACGCTCCATGCTGGTCAGCACGGTCACGCCAATCAGCAGCGGTTTCGGGCCGGTACGCTGATCGAGCACTTCACGGCAAGCCGCCATCATGCGCAGACCACCGGAGCAGTGAACGTTGACCATCCACACGCCCATTTCCGCCGCGGCTTTTACCGCCATGGCGGTGGTGTTCGGGATGTCGTGGAACTTGAGGTCCAGGAACACTTCGAAACCCTTGTCGCGCAAGGTGCCGACGATTTCCGACGCGCAGCTGGTGAACAGTTCCTTGCCGACTTTGACCCGGCACAGTTTCGGGTCCAACTGGTCGGCCAGCTTCAGTGCGGCGTCACGGGTGGGGAAATCCAGGGCGACGATGATAGGAGTCTGGCAGACGGACATGTGCGGGCTCTCAGGCAGGACGAAATCGGCGCGCATTGTAGCGGAACCAGCGCGGCTGCGGGACCCGATGATCGGTAAATCGTCGTCGGCGCTCAGCCAAGCCTAGCCCTTTCACCGATTGTGTCGAGACCGATACACTCACGACACGCCCACAACACCCTTCCCCGCTACCCTCGGCAGCCGCAACACGTCCTTACAGCACTTCCCGCCTCCGGGCCGGACGCCTATGCTGAAGCCACAACCTCGCAGCCCATCTTTGTGGTTGGCAGCCTACCTGGCAGATGAACGCACGCATGCACAACACCCACGCACCTGTGAACGACGATCAAAAAGCGCCCGGCGACGACAAACGCTGGAGCATTCGCGCCCTGATCGTCGACGATGACGTCCCGATCCGCGAACTGATGATCGACTACCTGGCCCGCTTCAACATCCACGCCAGCGGCGTCACCGATGGCGCGGCCATGCGCCTGGCGCTGCAAGCGGAGCATTTCGACGTGGTGGTGCTCGACCTGATGCTGCCCGGCGAAGACGGACTGTCGCTGTGCCGCTGGTTGCGCGCCGAATCGGACATTCCGATCCTGATGCTCACCGCGCGTTGCGAACCCACCGACCGGATCATCGGCCTGGAACTGGGCGCCGACGATTACATGGCCAAACCGTTCGAACCACGGGAGCTGGTCGCACGGATTCAGACCATTCTGCGTCGGGTGCGCGACGACCGCACCGAACAACGTGCGAATATTCGCTTCGATAACTGGCGCCTGAACAGCGTGCTGCGCCAGTTGATCGCGGCGGATGGCCTGGTGGTGCCGCTGTCCAACGCCGAGTTCCGCTTGCTCTGGGTGTTCATCGAACGTCCGCGCCGGGTGCTCAGCCGTGAACAATTGCTGGATGCGGCGCGCGGTCGTTCGATAGAAGCCTTTGATCGCAGCATCGACCTGCTGGTCTCGCGTCTGCGCCAGAAACTCGGGGACGACCCGAAAGCCCCACAGTTGATCAAAACCGTTCGCGGCGAGGGTTACCTGTTCGACGCACGAGACATCGGCTGATGCGTGCGCGCTTCGATACGCTGTTCGGTCGCCTGTTTGGCGTGCTGCTGGTGGCGATCATCCTGGCGCATCTGCTGGCGTTTGCCTGGTTTCATCATTACGGCCCACCTCCGCCGCCGCCCCCGCCCGAGTTCGCCCAAGGCTTCGACGGACCGCGCCCGCCGCCGGACCCGCGTTTCGAAAACCGGCCACCACGGCCATGGTTCGGCGGGCCGCTGGTGCCACTTACCTTCCAGCTGATTTCGCTGATCATCGCCGCCTGGTACGGCGCCAAACTGTTGAGTCGGCCGATCCAGCGCCTGAGCGACGCCGCCGAGCGCCTGAGCGAGAACCTCGACAGCCCGCCGCTGGATGAGTCCGGCCCACGGGAGGCCCGGCAAGCGGCCTACACCTTCAACCTGATGCAAAAACGCATCATCGAACAGATGCAGCAGCGTTCGCGGATGCTCGGCGCGGTGTCCCACGACCTGCGCACGCCGCTGTCACGCCTCAAGCTGCGGCTGGAACAGATCGACGACGACAAGCTGCAAGGCCAGATGCGCCAGGATCTGGACGACATGATCAGCATGCTCGACGCCACCCTCACCTATCTGCACGAGCAGCGCACCAGTGAGGCACCGCAGTGGATGGACGTGCAGGCGCTGGTCGAATCCTTGAGTGAAAACGCCCAGGACCAGGGCTCCGATGTCCAGGCCAGCGGCCATTGCGCACCACTGCAGGTTCAACCGATGGCCCTGCGTTCATGCATCAACAATCTGCTGGATAACGCGCTGCGTTATGCCGGGCAGGCGCAGGTCGTGCTTGAGGACAATCGCGAGCACCTGGTGATCCGGGTCATCGACCATGGGCCGGGGATTGCGGCAGATAAACGTGAAGCGGTGTTTGAACCGTTCTTCCGCCTGGAAGGTTCGCGCAATCGCAACTCCGGCGGTGTCGGTCTGGGCATGACCATTGCGCGTGAAGCGGCTGAACGATTGGGTGGGCAATTGAATCTGGAAGAAACTCCCGGTGGCGGTTTGACCGCCGTTATCTGGTTGCCCCGCACCTGAGCCCCACAGGTTCTGAGCCTGACCCAAGACCTGTGTGTACCAATCGGTACAAACCCCATATACCTACGACAACTTGCTCCTTGAGGCTGCATAAGCCGGTGCACCCACCGGTTTTCCATTCCAGGGAGTGAGCCCAATGATCGGTAGCGTCAGCAACTACACGAGCTATACCAGCACCAGCAGCACCACAACCAGCAATGCTCGCAGCCAGCAATTCCAGAAAGAACTGCTCGCCAGGCTCGACACCAACAGCGACGGTTCGGTGGATCAGGACGAGCTCACCAGCGCTCTGTCACAGAAAACCGAGGACGGCCTGCTGGTCAGCCTGAGCAAGAACTTCGCCGATCTGGACAGTGACGACAGTGGCAGCCTGAGCAGCGAAGAAATGGCTGCGATGGCACCACCGCCACCACCACCGCGTGATCAGGCACCCAACACCGAACTGGCCGACGCGCTGATCAGCGCACTGGACACCGACAGTGACGGCGCCATCAGCAGCGATGAGCTGAGCAGCGGCCTGACCAACGCCGGCAGCAGTGCCGACAGCACAGAGATTTTTTCGGCGCTGGATAAAAACGAAGACGGCGTCGTCAGCAAGGACGAACTCGCCGCCAGCCTCGCCCCGCCGCCGCCACCTCCGCAACAGGTGTCCAGTGACGAATTGTTCAGCCAACTCGACGCGGACAGCGATGGCAGTGTCAGCGCCGGCGAATTGAGCAGTGCGTTGCAGGCCAGCAGCACTTCAACCACCAGCAGCGACACCAGCGCCGCGTTGCTCAAGGTGCTGGACAGCGACAGCAGTGGCGGCGTCAGCAGCGATGAATTGGAAGCCGCGCTGCAGGCCGGTCGCGAGAAAAACAGCAACAGCGCCACCGATCAGGCGAACGTGACTGAAGCGTTGAATAAAATGATCGCCAACCTGAGCAAGCAGTACTCGCTCGACAAGGTGGCGACGGTAGGCAAGTACCTGAACGTTACAAGCTAAGGCAAAGGCTTCGCGGGCAAGCCTCGCTCCTACAGGTATTGTGTCGTTCGGGGCATTTGTGAGCGACACAATACCTGTAGGAGCGAGGCTTGCCCGCGAAGGGGTCATTCGCCTCAACACAAAAACTCACGGTCGGCGATCTTCCACCCGCGCCTGACTCTTGCTCCAGTCGGTCAACAGGCTGTACGCCACGGCCAGCAACGTCGGCCCGATAAACAGGCCGATGAACCCGAACGCAATCAACCCGCCAAACACGCCCAACAGCACGATCACCAACGGCAAATTGCCGCCACGACTGATCAGGTAAGGCTTGAGCACGTTGTCGACGCCACTGATGATGAACGTCCCCCACATTCCAAGGAACACCGCCATCCCGTATTCGCCCTTCCAGGCGAGCCACGCCGTGGCCGGAATCCACACCAGCGGTGGCCCCATGGGAATCAGGCTCAGCAAGAAGGTGACAATGCCCAGTACCAGCGCCCCCGGCACCCCGGCAATCAGGAAGCCGATCAGCGCCAGCACCGCTTGCGCCGCCGCAGTCCCGATCACGCCGTTCACCACCCGTTGCACCGTACCCGCCACCAGTTCGATGTAATAACCGGCGCGGTCACCGATCAACCGTTGCAGCAGCCCATGGACAAACGCCGCCAAACGCGGCCCGTCCCGGTAGAAAAAGAACACGAACACAATGCTGAGTGTCAGCTCGAGAATGCCGCCGCCAATCTGTGCGCTGCGCGCCAGCAACCAGTTGCCGACCTGCCCCAGGTAAGGTTTGAGCGACACCATCATCGCCGCGCCCTGCTGATCGATGCTGTTCCAGATCACCACCAGACGCGCACCCACCAAAGGAATACTGCCCAGCCATGTCGGCGCCTCGGGCAGGCCATCCATCTGCACGTCCTTGATGAACGCCGTGGCATCACGTACATGGTCCGCGAGGTTGAAACCCAGCCACACCAGCGGCACCGCCACCAGCAACATCCAGCCGAGGGTCAGCAATGCCGCCGCCAGGGATTCTCGCCCATTGAGCCAACGGGTCAGCAAGCGCATCAGCGGCCAACTGGCGAACGCAAGCACTGCGCCCCAGAACATGGCCGACCAGAACGGCGCCATCACCCAGAAGCTCGCACCAAACAGCACCAGCAGCAGGATCTGCACCAACAGTCGATCGTTATTGATCATCCACGTCTCGAAAAAAGTCAGTCAGCCAATAAGAGTAGGCGAACGCGGCAAGCACGTCCGCCTGCCACAGCTTATCGCAACAGTTCGATGTGCAGGCCAGAGCCTTCGACGCTGCCGGTTTCCATCCTGGCCGTACGCACCCCCTGGCCGATCAGGGCCTGGCGCCAGGCTTCGGCCTTCGGCCCGGACACACTGACCCGTAACGTGGTGTCCAGGTTCAGTCCACGGGAGATCAGACGCAGCCAGGTATCGTCAGGGTCGCCGGTCAGCTTGGGGAAATCGAGCTCGCCGGTGCTCTTGAGCTCTCGAAGCAAGGTGGCGGAAGTCGGCAGCAAATCACCCAGCGGTGCTGCGGCGTCGAACTGCTCGACGTGCAAATAGGCTTTGCGATTGCCGCGAGTGATGCTGTAGAGCGCCACCAGGGTGTTGTCCCGCGGCGCCGCCAGACGCAACAACAGGTAGGCCTGCTGATCGTCGGCCCCATAGAGCTTGGCATTGCCGAAGACCTCATTGGCCCACAGGCTGCTCTCGCCGCAATCGCGGGCCTGGCACCAGAACAGCAACTGGGCGTCCTGCTTCTGCAAGGCTTCGCGAGCGGCAGTGAAGGCTTCGGTGGAGGAATGCTCCGCAGGCAGCTCGTAGGTCACCGAGGTGGTTTGGCCGCGGGCGCTGACCTGACCGTCGAAGCGCAACTGCCCGCTGATCTTGCGGATCGAACCCAGCGGGTAGATCCGTTCGAGTTCAGCCGTGGGGCGAAAGTCGACGATCTGCGAGTCGGCCAGGCGCGGCACGATCGGCAGGTCCTGACTGCCCGGCACATCGGCGGCAAACAGCGAAGGACTGAAACAACACAGCATTAGCAGACTGAGTGATCGCATGGACAGGCTCATCGGATCAGCATGGCCTGGGCACCCTTGACGACACTGGCGTCGTCGATGCGCTCGGGCACCAGCAAACCGCGCTGCACCGCCGGACGCGCCGCCATCGTCGCCATCCAGCGTTGCAAGGCCGACAAGCCGTCCACTGCCACACCGGACCACTCGTGACCACGGACCCACGGATAGGTCGCGATGTCGGCAATGCTGTATTCGTCCGCCAGAAACTCTACGTCTTGCAGGCGCGTGTCGAGCACTTCATACAGGCGTCGGGTTTCATGCTGATAACGGTCGATGGCGCCCTGGAGCTTTTCCGGAAAGTAACGGAAAAACACGTTGGCCTGGCCCTGCATCGGACCGATTCCACCCATCTGGAACATCAGCCACTGCAACACCACCGAGCGCCCCTTCGGGTCCTTGGGCAACAGCTTGCCGCTCAGTTCTGCCAGATAAATCAGGATGGCGCCGGATTCGAACACGGCAAAATCGCCGTTGGCACGGTCGACAATCGCCGGGATCCGGCCATTGGGGTTGATCTTGAGGAAGTCCGCGGACTTCTGTTCCTTTTTGTCGAAACTCAGGGCGTGCACCGTGTAGGGCAGGCCGAGTTCCTCGAGCACGATAGAGACCTTGTGGCCATTCGGGGTCGCAGCGGTGTAGAGATCTATCATGGTTGTCTCCCATTTCAACCCGCCCAGCCTCGACAGTTGCCCGGCGCAAGTCAAGGAACGGCGAAGAACCGATTGAAACAGTCTGCGACAAGGTCGGCACCGGACTCGTCATTCAGGTGCAAATGATGACCGCCAGGCAGCTGTTCACGGCTAAAGGGTAGACGCTCCAGCAACTCGGGATGTTTGGCGAGCATGCCGTCGGCCGCGACGACCAGCAGCGCAGGACAACTGACGCGCTGGACGAAGGCCATGGCTTGTTCGGTGGTCAGACGCAGCGGCGATGGCAGCGTCAGACGGCTATCGGTGCGCCAGGTGTAACCGCCCGGCACTGGCATCAAGCCGCGTTGCGCCAGCAGTTCGGCGGCCTCGCGACTGACCGCCACCAGGCCTTTCATACGCGCTTCGATGGCGCGATCCAGGGTGTTGTAGACCGGTTTGCTTTTCTCCCGCAGGTCCAGTTGCGCTTGCAGGGCCATGCCCATGCGCTCGGCAGCATTTTCGCCTTTGTCTGTAGGAGGAATGATGCCGTCGATCAAGGCCAGGTGCGTAACCCGCTCCGGCAGCGACCCGGCGATGATCAACGAAGCGATCGCCCCCATGGAGTGCCCCATCAGCGCAAAACGCTTCAAGCCCAGCTGTTCGGCGACTTGCAGCACGTCATGGGCGTAGTCCCACATCGCGTAGCCGGCACCCGTCGGGCGATGCCCGGAATGACCGTGACCGGCCATGTCCAGCGCAATGATGCGCAGCCCTTTGAGCTTCGGCGCCAACCGGGCAAAGCTGTTAGCGTTGTCCAGCCAGCCGTGCAAGGCAATCACCGGCAAACCGTCTTCGGGGCCGAACAGGTGCGCCGCCAGCTCAATGTGCGGCAGGCTCAGGCGGACTTCTTCGACGGCATGGTTCATGCGCAATCCTGCTGATGACGAGCGTCCCAGCGGCTGAACAGGTTTTTCAGCAGCGTGGCGGTGTCCTGGGGACGTTCGAGGGGAAACATGTGGCCGCCAGGCATGGTCAGGGATTCGCCCAACGGCATGCGCCCGACAGAATTGGCGTGATGACGCATCACCACGCGGCTTTTGTGCCCTCGCACCACCGCCAGCGGCACTTTCAGTTGCCGTGCGCGACCGGGACTGGTGTGGGGCACGCCCCGGTAGATGCTGATTTCCGTGGCGGGGTCGAAACGCAGACGCAGTTTGTCGCCGACCTGATGCAGGCCGTGCTGCAGGTAAGCGTCGAAACACTCAGGGTCGAAACCGCGGAACAGCGTTTTACCGGCGAAATAACGGCGGGCACTCTCGATATCGGCGAACTCTTCGCGACGCCCCAATGTGCGGCCGGCCGGGGTCAGGCGGTCGATAAAACCGAAACGCTTGGCCGCGAGGATCACCCATTGATCGGCGCGGGTCAGCACCGGTGAATCGAGCATCACCACGCCGCGATACAGCTCGGGACAACGCAATGCCGCATGCAGGTGCAGCACGCCGCCGAAGGAATGGCCGACGCCCCACACCGGTTCCGCCTGTTGCTTGAGGTGATGAATCAGCTCGTCGACCAGGTTGTGCCAGTTGTCATCCGCCGGGAAACGCGGGTCATGGGCGTGCTGCTCCAGATGCGTCACCTGATACTCGGGCGCCAGCGCCGCGAACAACTTGCCGTAGGTCCCGGAGGGGAACCCATTGGCGTGGGCGAAAAATATCTGCTGCGACATACCGGTCGTTCCATCAAACGAAAAACAGAACCCGATTGTCCGCAAGCCCACCGGGAACCGCAATGACCGTAACTGCCAGGAATGATGACAGTCGTGCCGTGGCTATGAGCGGCACGTTGGGGCGGACCTGTTATTTATGACAGTTGACAGTCAATCCTCATGACGCGGATAAGAGCACTGTCGCCAAGCCTCAGGCAATGCCTGTCATGACCCACGCCAACACGCCCACTATTGCAGTGATCGACTCCCGCGGTCTGGGTGTGCGTGCCGTGGCGTATCACCGCCGCGACAATTCTGCAGTCGAAAGCTGCATCACCCAGCAGGTCCACGATGTTGCCGGGCGTGCCGTGCTGAGCCGCGATCCACGGTTGTTTCGTTTACATCAGGCAGGCCAGAGCGCCGCCAATCAAATCAGCGTGTTCAGCCTGTCGGGCGCCCTGTTGTTGTCCGAAAACAGTGATGCCGGCTGGCGCCTGGGCTTGCTCGGCGAGGACGGACAAGGCGTCGAAGGATGGGATCAGAAGCTCACCCATAGCCGCCTGCACTACGACGGGCAGCGCCGGCCAATCGCTTCATTCGAGAGCGCCCACGGTGAAGCGCAACGCTGCATCGCAAGGTTTGCCTACGCGGCTGCCAGCGCCGATGAAAGCCTTAACCGGTGTGGCCAACTGATTCGCCAGGACGACACCGCAGGCACTTTGCGCTACCTCTCGTTCGGCATTGGCGGCACACCGCTGCAACACAGCCGTACTTTTGTCGAAGATCCGCATTGGTCCGTGGATTGGCCCGCGACGGAAAGCGAACGCGATGGTTTTCTGGAGGATGATCCAGCGATCACCCGCCTTCACTGCAACGCCGTGGGCGACCCCATCAGGCAGACCGACGCAAAAGGCAATACTCAAGCGTTCATTCAGACCCGTGCAGCCGAGCTGAAAGAAGTTCGCCTGACACTGGCTGGACAGACCGAGGAAAAAACCCTGGTCAGTGACATCCAGTACAACGCTTTCGGTCAAGTCGAGCGGCAACGTGCAGGGAATGGCGTTGTTTCGTGTGCGACTTTTCGCCCTGAAGACGGGCGCCTGGAACATCTGAAGGCTTACGTGCCAGATCAACCTGCGATCCAGGACCTGACTTACGAGTACGACGCCACAGGCAATATCACTGGCCTGACCGACACTGCCGACCCGACTCGCTATCACCGCAATCAGCGGATCGAACACACCCATCGCTACCGTTATGACAGCCTTTACCGACTGATAGCCGCCACCGGCCGACAGCTTCGCAATGCCGGCGGCGGGCCGCAGTTACCGGCGTTCCAATCTGCGCCCGACCCCGGGCAACTGGAAAATTACACGCGTATTTACACCTACGATGCCGCCGGCAACCTGGAGGTCATGCAGCATCAGGCCGACAGTGCCAGCCGCACCGAACATACAGCCATCGCCGCTTCCAGCAATCGCAGCCTGCCTCAAAAGACCAATGGCGAGTTACCCGACGACAACGACATTGCCGCCGGTTACGACCTGAACGGCAACCGCATGACCCTCCAACCGGGACAAGACTTGCTGTGGAACCTGCGCAATCAATTGCGCCAGGTCGATCGAGTGGTGCGCGAGGACGAGCCCGATGACACCGAGATTTACCTCTATGACGGCAGCGGCCAACGCCTGCGAAAGATCCGTCAGACCTACACCGGCACGTTGACCCGCACCCACGAAACCCGCTACCTGCCGGGTGTGGAAATTCGCTCGTCTGCTGACGAAATCCTCCATGTCATCACGGTGGAGGCCGGGCGCGGCAAAGTGCAGGTACTTCATTGGGAGAAAAAACCAGCGTCAGACATTCCCCAGGACCAGCATCGCTACAGCTTCACCGATCATCTGAAGTCCAGCACCATCGAACTGGATGAAGCTGCGAGATTGATCACGTGGGAAAGCTACTACCCGTACGGTGGAACCTGCTGGTGGGCGGGGCGCAGCAAGCTGGAAGCCAGTTACAAAACCATTCGTTATTCGGGGCAGGAGCGGGATGCCACGGGTTTGTATTACTACGGGTTTCGCTACTACATGCCTTGGTGTCAGCGGTGGCTGAGTGCGGATCCAGCGGGAGTGTCAGCCGGGTTGAACCTGTATGCCATGGTCAGTGGTAATCCGATACGTCACGTCGATATGCAAGGTTTGGTAGAAGTAGACCCCAACCGTCTAAGCGCAGCGTCGGCGGCCGGCATGCACAGATTTGCAGCTGCGGCTGCCAGTTTTACGGTGCAATTGGCAGTGCGCTATGCGCTCGAACTGATTGAACCGAACCACGACTACAACCTGACCTTACATATGCTCGCTTCATTTCTGGAAGGAGCCGCGGCCGGCTACACGGGCTACGGACTGACAAAAAGCGCTGGTGCACATGACGGTGTCGCCTCCATGGTTGCCGTGACAGCAGCTATAGGTTTCACAATTCCTGTATGGAGGAGTGAACAAGGGCTTCCACCTCCAGGTACGGATCCGGAACTCCATCGTGACGCGATCGGGCGCATCGCATCCGTTATCGGTGGATTGACTTACCAATTGACAATGGACGCGTTCACGGCGGGCCCCGAGATCACATTCAACGCCTGCGCCAGCTTCTCTGACAAATTCAAAACAGCTGCAAAGGCATCGATTGGATATGCGGGCATTCGAGCTGGCATCGGCGCACTCAACTCCTTTTTGCCCGCGCCGATCAGCGGAATTCTGAACCCGGTGGGAGAATACGCGGACGGGTTTCTGGAGACCTACATGAAGCCCTACCCTTCAGAAACAACCGATTACTCCGAAAATACCAAAGCAGCCCTGCCAAGCAGTTGGAAGAGCACCTTTCAAGGTGCAGTAACACGTTCGATAGGGGGATCCATCAACCGTATGTTGGGCGGGCTCATATCCTCTGATATGTCTTCCGTGGCACGGGGAGCGCTCGGTAACGCAATAGGATTTTTCACTGAGTTCCGCGCTCTGGCCACGAATCAGATGAAGAAAGGATTCATCAAGGACTCTCTATCCCCGGATTCCGACCTTGAGAATCAGCGATTAAGACGAAACTGCGCCACAGCACCTTCGGGTCGCGGATATTGGGAAGGGAGCTTGCATCTGGATCGGTTGTTTCGTGAAGCTTGATATGAAGCGGACCGGCGCGCGCCCTGTGTCATCAGTCCGCCGTCCATGTCTTCACTGCCTTGGCGGTGCTTCCCCCAACGGCACCACCGCCATGGTCAACCGCGACACACAACTGGCCTTGCCCTCATCGCTGGTCAACCGAATGTCCCAGACATGGGTCGTGCGCCCGATGTGAATCGGTTTAGCCACCGCCGTCACACGTCCGCTGCGCAGCCCCCGCAAATGGTTGGCGTTGATCTCAAGGCCCACGCAGTAAAACCTGCTGGCATCGATGCACAGATAACTGGCCATGGAGCCGACTGTTTCAGCCAACACCACCGAAGCACCGCCGTGCAGCAAACCATAAGGCTGGTGAGTGCGATGATCGATGACCATGCTCGCGGTCAGGGACTCTTCGTCGAAGGCTTCGAAGCGGATATCCAGCACTTCGCCGATGGTGTTTTTCTGGATCGCGTTCAACTGCTCGATGTTGGGAGTGGTACGCCACAAACTCATTGCACACATCCTTTGTTGGTTTTATTCGTGACTCAATCCTGCCACAGCACCGCTTCGCTATGCTCGCTCCATTCTTCGAACCGGGGGCCGTAAGCCGCTTCGATCACGTTGCGCTTGATCTTCAGGGTTGGCGTCAGGAAGCCGTTTTCCACGGCCCAGCTGTCTTTGACGACAACGAGCCGGCGCAGGCGCTCATGTTTGTCGAGGGCGCCGTTGACCTCTTCGAGAAGTTTTTCCAGGCTTGAATGCAGGCCGGCACGCGCGGTTCCGCCGGCGTCCTGCTGCCCGACTGCCGAGAGCACGCACAACCCCAGCGGCGCGCTCAACCCATCGCCGACCACGCACACTTGCTCGATGCGTGAATGCACCGCCAAACGGTTTTCGATCGGCGCCGGTGCCACGTACTTGCCTTTGCTGGTCTTGAAGATTTCCTTCAGGCGGCCGGTCAGGCGCAGGTTGCCTTCGGCGTCCTGTTCGCCCTTGTCACCGGTGCGCAGGAAGCCGTCCTCGGTGATGGTGTCGGCGGTTTTTTCCGGTTCCTTGAAATACCCGAGCATGGTTGCGCCACTGCGCACCAAGACCTCGCCCGATTCGGCGATCCGCACTTCAACGTCGGGGCAAGGCTTGCCGATCCAGCCCGGTTTGTTGTCGCCGGGCCGGCCGATGTGGGAATAACCGCAGCTTTCGGTCATGCCGTAGACCTCCAGCACGTCCAGCCCGAGTTTGCGGTACCACAGCAACAACGTCTGCGGCACCGGCGCGGCGCCGGACAACGCGACGCGCAAGGCGTCCAGCCCCAGCCCGGCGAGCACTTTGTGCCCTACCCGTTTGCCGATGAAGGGCAGCCCGAGCAGGAAGTCGAGGCGTTTTGCCGGGATCTTGCCGTACACGCCCATCTGGAATTTGGTCCAGATGCGTGGCACGCCGAACAGCGCAGTCGGCCGCGCACGCTGCAAATCAGTCAGGAAGGTGTCGAGGCTCTCGGCAAAGAACACGGTTTGCCCGGTGTAGATAGACGCCAGTTCGACGAACATGCGTTCGGCGACGTGGCACAACGGCAGGTAAGACAGCAATCGATCCGACTCATTGAGGCCGAACAACTGCGTGCCACGGGTGGTGGCGAACCCCAGATTGCCGAAGCTGTGCATCACGCCTTTGGGCATGCCGGTGGTGCCGGAGGTGTAAATGATGGTCGCCAGTTGGTCAGCGGCAGGTTTGGGGTCGTCCTGGATCGGTGAGCAGGCTTGCAGGTCGGCCCAACTGAAATCGAAGGTACCCGGCGGGTGCAACGGCAGGCTGATGGTCGGCAAGTCGGGATTGACCCCGCGGGACATGCCGGGCCAGTCGTCGAGTTTGCCGATGAACGCCAGCGCCGCTTCGGAGTGTTCGAGTACTTGCGCGACGGATTCGGCAGTGAGGTTCGGGTACAACGGCACCGACACATGCCCGGCCATCCAGATCGCCAGGTCGGCGATGATCCAGTGGGCGCAGTTTTTCGAGATCAGGGCGATGTGGCTGCCTTGCGGCAGTTCACGGGCGCGCAGCCAGTGCGCGGCGCAGCGAGCCTGATGGCCGACGTCTTCCCAGGTCAGGGTCTCGACCTGGCCACCACCCGTAGGCTGGACCAGAAAGCGCTGACGGGGATGACGGGATTCGCGCTCGTAGAAGACGTCCAGCGGCAAACGAAAAGCAGCAGACATGCGACTCGCTCCTTTATTTTTGGTCTGGAGCAAGCGTAGTCAACCAAGCGATTGCTTGGTTGACTATTTCATTACAAAAAATCAGTACTGCAGCCGAACACTGTAGGAGCGAGCGGTGCGGCGGTCCGACTTGCCCGCGAAGGGGCCCTTGAAGGCGCTAAAAGCTTCGCGGGCAAGCCACGCTCCTACAAAAGCAAAAGCAGCAAAAAGTGTTATGGGTGCTTGAGGCTGTTGAGCGTCATCGAGCCAATCAACAACTCGCTATGCTCAAGTTCGGCCAGGCCGGCGGTGCTGACTTTTTCCGGTGGATAGCCGGCGCCATGTTGCAGGTAGCTCAACAAGTTGCCCACCAGCGGGTTGTGACTGACCAAAAGGACGTCACTCACCGACACCAACTGCTCGGCCACTTTATCCGGGTCGGTTTCCGGGGTCAGCCAGTCGACTGTACGAATTTCCGGCTCGAAGCCCAGAGCCTCACGGACCAGTTGCGCAGTTTCCTGAGCTCGCAGGTAAGGGCTGGCATAGATCGCGGTGACGGGCTGCCCCATCAACCGTGCAGCGCTGCGCAGCACTTCTTCACGACCGTGGGCAGTCAATGTCCGTTCGGAGTCCGGACGCGAGCCGTAAGGCTCGGCTTCCCCATGACGCAATACCCAGAGTTTCATAGCTTGGGTTCCTCATCTCGGGCCGGATGCGGCGCAGGCGCCACGACGTGTGGCGCTTCACCTTCCGGTGTACGCGGCGTCGGCCAGTCAGCGAACGGCCAGGGTTTCTGGTCGCTGTGAAACGTGCCGAAACGACCGATCTGCGCCAGGAATTGGCTCAGGCTGTCGCCGAAATTCATCAGGCTGGCGCTCGGGGCGCCATAGATCAAACGATAGACCAGTTGCACCAGCACCACGGCGCCGAGGATGAACTGCGCCACCTGCCAGACCAGCAGGAAGACGATCATCCACAACACCCGCAGCAGGATGGATTCGTATTGGGCTTCTGTTTTCGGATCGTTCATGTCTCGCTCTCCTGCTCCTTATGAGGAGCGTGATCAGTTAAAACCACTGGTGGAAATAAAGTCGACGTCGGTTTTCGGTTCGCCACGCATCAGCAGTTCAATGACCTGATTCAGCGTGCGCCCTTCGAACAGGATCGCGTGCAGCCCGGCGACCAGCGGCATGTAGACGCCGACTTCCTGAGCCTTGGCCTTGAGCACTTTCAGGGTGTTCACGCCTTCGGCGACTTCGCCCAGGCGTGTCACCGCGTCTTCCAGGCTCAAGCCCTGGCCGAGGGCGAAGCCAACCTGGTAGTTACGGCTTTTCGGCGACGAACAGGTGACGATCAAGTCGCCTACCCCGGCCAGTCCCAGGAACGTCATGGGGTTGGCGCCCTGATTCACCGCAAAGCGGGTCATTTCCGCCAGCGCCCGGGTGATCAGCATGCTCTTGGTGTTTTCGCCCATGCCCAGCGCCACCGCCATGCCGGCGATGATCGCGTAGACGTTTTTCAGCGCCCCGCCCAACTCCACGCCGAAACGGTCGGCGCTGGCGTACACACGAAAGGTGCGCCCGTGCAGCGCTTCCTGGACCCGTTGGCAGAGTTCTTCGTCTTCGCTGGCGACTACCGTGGCGGTCAGCGCGTGCTCGGCGATTTCACGGGCCAGGTTCGGGCCGGACAGCACGCCGATGCGCGCTTGCGGGGCGATTTCTTCGAGGATCTCGCTCATCAGTTTAAAGGTGTGGGCTTCGATGCCTTTGGTCAGGCTCACCAGCAACTTGCCGCTCAAGCGTTCGGCGTGCGGAACCAGCACCGCGCGCAGCGCGCTGGAAGGCAGCGCGACAAAACACAGATCGCAGGCGTCCAGCGTGGCTTGCAGGTCGGTGACCGCTTCCACTCCCGGCAGAATCTTGATGCCCTTGAGGTAACGCGGATTCTCGCGATTGACCCGAATGGCCTCGGCCTGCTCGGGGTCACGCATCCACTGCCGGACCTGATGCCCGTTCTCGGCCAGCAGATTAGCCACGGCGGTACCAAAACTTCCGCCTCCCAGGACCGCAATTGGGCGCTGTTCAGTCATATGCAATCCGTTAATCCATACCAATGGCGATGTCGGCATTATACGGAGCGGCCCAGTGGCGGCCAGCCCCCGCGTCAATTACCGGCACTTGTAGAAAGAAGACGGATAAATCCGAGGAAAATGCCGACATCGTGACTGAAAAAGTCGACCCGCTCGGTTAACATGCGCGCCCATTAATCGCTATCAAGGATGTGTTGTGTCGTTTGGCCCCGCTGCACCTCGCTCTCCGCTGGTCCTGGCGCTGATATTCAGCCCGCCATTGCTGGCCGACGACCTGTTTCTCGACAACGAGCCGGTGCCGCAAGTGCTGACGGCTACGCGTCTTAAACAGTCGCCGGCGGCGGTTCCGGGAAGCATGACGGTGATCGACAGCGAACTGATCAACGCCAGTGGCGCCCGTGACATCAGTGAATTGCTGCGGCTGGTGCCGGGGATGATGGTCGGCAACATCAGCGGCAATCAGGCGGCGGTGAACTATCACGGCACCAACGCCAGCGAAGCGCGGCGCATGCAGGTGCTGATCGACGGGCGCTCGGTATACCGCGCCGGCCTGGCCACGGTCGACTGGAGCGACATTCCGGTGGCCATGGAAGACATCGAGCGCATCGAGGTTTTCCGCGGCCCGAACACGGTCAGCTATGGCGCCAATGCGTTGATGGCAGTGGTCAACATCATCACCCGCAACCCGGCCGACAGCCATGGTACGCGGGTCAAAGTCACCCGTGGCCAGCGCGGCATCGATGACTTTTACGCCAGTCAGGGCGTGGGTTGGGACGGTGGTGACATGCGCCTGTCGCTGTCCGGCCAGCAGGACGACGGCTTTGACTCGGACCGCCGCGGCGCCGATTACCGCGACAGCCGCCGCTTGAACCGCTTCAACCTCGCCGTCAGCCAGGCGCTCAACGAACAGCAAAGCCTCGATTGGCAATTGAATGCCAAGGACGGCAGCAACCAGCGGCCTTATACCTACCGCCCGGTGTTTTCGGGGATTACCGCCGCCGGGAACAATTCCGACGTTGTGGCCAAGGACTATGCCGGTTCCCTGCGCTGGAACCTCGATGTTAATCCTGATCACAGCCTTTATATCCAGGGCTCGGCCCAGCACTGGGATCGCCAGCAGACCTGGCGCGCCTGCGACGCCGAGGTTTCGTTCAGCCCTGAACTGACCGAGCTCTGGCAGCTCAATCCGAATTACACCGAGCGCCTGGCGCGCAATATCGAGCGTTACGTCGGCCTCGGCGCACCGTCCGGCACGCCGACAGAAAAAGCCTTGGCCAGTAAAGTGCTGGACCAGTGGCGCAACGGCGCCCGCCAAACCTTGTGCGGCGACATCGACCAGAGCACCCGCGAGACGCGCTACGACCTCGAACTGCAAGACACCCTCAGCCTGTCCGACAGTCTGCGACTGGTCAGCGGCCTGAACTATCGTTACGACCGGGCAGATTCCGAGACCTACTTCAATGGCACGCTCGACGACACGACATGGCGCGCGTTCGGCCAGCTCGAGTGGCGCGCCAGCGAACACTGGCTGTTACAGGGCGGTGCAATGTTCGAAGACACGCAATTGATCGGCAGCTCGCTGACGCCGCGCGTGGCGGTCAACTATCTGATCAATCCGCGCCACGGCTTGCGTGCGGTGTATTCGGAAGCCATCCGCTCGCCGGACATGTTCGAGAACAACGTCAACTGGAGTTACCGGGTGACCAACCTGCAACCCGCTGCCTACGGCCAGAACAGCGCCCGCTATTTCGTCAAGACCCGCGGTCCCGGCAATCTCGACCAGGAACACATGCGCTCGCGGGAACTGGGCTACAACGGTTACTTCGCCGAGTGGAGGCTGGCGGTGGACGTGAAGGTGTTTCACGACGAAATCACTGGCATGATCAGCGAGCCGCTACGCAACAATCAGTACATCGCCAGCAACGCCAACAGCTCGCGCTTCACCGGTACGGAAACCCAGCTCGACTGGCGCCTGAGCAGTGCCGATCGCTTGCGCCTGACCTACGCCTACGTCGATGCCGAGGCGAGCAACCCGCTGGATGCGCAACAGACCGCGCGCAACAGCGGCTCCGCCGGTTGGCTGCGCGATTGGGGCCACGGCTGGAACAGCGCGCTCTTCTACTATGGTGACGACGCGCTCAACGGCTATCGCTTTGAACGGGTCGACACGCGCATCGCCAAGCGCGTTGGCCTAGGCAAGGCCAGCCTGGAACTGGCCGGCGTCCTCCAACAGCGCCTGGACAATCAACCCACGACGTTCATCGACAACCGCTATGACGAGCGGCGAGTGCTCTACTTCAGCGCGGAGCTGGCGTTCTAAATGTTGCGCTCTCTATCACGGATGATGCCAAACCCTGGCCGCCTGCTGGCCGGGTTGTGCCTGGTGTTTGCCGGGTGGCTGGGTAGCCTTTCGGTCAACGCTGCCGAGATTCTGCTGGCCGGCGCCGACGACAGCGCGGGCATGCAGTCTTTCGCCAAGGCCCTGAGCGACCTGCGCCCGGCTGACAACGTTCGCTTTCAGCCACTGGCCAATCTGCCGACACCGGACAAATTGCCCGCCGGCACCCGGTTGATCCTGCTGGATCTGCCGAGCCTCGACTGGCGCCTGCAAGACGCCCGAGGCCCGGCGACGCTGGTGCTGCGCATCAGCCGCCTGCAAGCCCGCCAACGCCTGGGGGCAACTGTGCCGGCGCATTTGAGCCTGTTGTGGAGCGATCCACCGCTGGATCGGCAATTACGCCTGACCCGAATCCTGTTGCCTCAGGTCAAACGGGTCGGGGTGCTTTACGACAGCCACAGCGAATTTCTCCTGGGCGAACTGCGCGAGATCGCCAAGCCCCTGGGTTTCGAAATCGTCACCGAGCGCTGGGACAATACCCATGACAGCCGACCGTTGCAGACGCTGCTGAAAAACAGTGACGTGCTGCTGGGCCTCGACGATCCCGACCTGTACAACCCCAAAACCGCGAAAAACCTGCTGCTCAGCAGCTACACACGGCAAACCGCACTGATCGGCCCCAACGCCGGGTTCGTCAAGGCCGGAAGCCTGACCAGCACCTACAGCGACCAGAGCGACTGGCTGGCGATTCTCGACGATCTGCTCGACCGGCCACCGGCCACGTGGCCGCGCACGCACTACGCCAATCGCTTCAAAGTATTGAGTAACCCACAAGTGGCTCGTTCGTTAGGCATTGAACAGATTAATGAAGCGTTGGTCGCAACACAGCTGGCCGAAGGAGAACGCCGCCCATGACTTTCCGTCGTCGTTGGGACATCAACACGCGAACCCAGATCATCAGCCTCGGCCCTGCCCTGCTGCTGACCTTGCTGCTGATCAGTTTCTTCACCTTCGTGCGGATCCAGGACCTGCGTCAGGAGCTCAATCACACCGGCCAACTGATCGCCAACCAACTGGCGCCGGCCGCCGAGTACGGGGTGATTTCCGGCAACAACGAAGTGCTTGAAAGTTTGCTCAAGGCCACCCTGGCCACGCCCAATGTGCGCTTTCTGGAAGTCCAGGACAGCGCCAACCGGATTCTGGTATACGTCGAGCACCCCTCGGAAACCTACACCCGCTCGCAACAGGTCGAAGTGTTCCAGGCGCCGGTGCGCTTGCAACGCATCGCACTGCACAATGATTTCTTCCAGGGCGGCAAAGTCACTGGCGCCGCCCCCGCCGAGGATTATCTGGGGCGGGTGATCGTCGGTCTGTCGAATGACGCCTTCAGCAAGCGCCAACAGGAAATCCTCTTCAAGGCCGGTGTCCTCGCGCTGTTCGCCCTGCTGTTCACTTTCCTGATTGCCCGGCGCCTGGCCGGCAGCCTGTCGCAGCCGATCCGCGACATCGGCAACGCGGTCAAGGCGATCCAGAGCGGCGACTACAAAACGCCATTGCCGATTGTCGACGACACCGAACTTGGCGCGCTGTCGCAGCACATCAACAACCTCGCCAGCGGTCTGGAACAGGCCAGCCGCGAACAGCATCAGGCCATGGCGCAGTTGATCCAGACGCGCGAAGAGGCGGAAAAAGCCAACAACGCCAAATCGGACTTCCTGGCGATGATGAGCCATGAATTGCGCACACCGATGAATGGCGTGCTCGGCATGCTGCAACTGCTGGAAACCACCGACATGACCGCGGAGCAGGTCGAGTACGCGGCGCTGGCCTCGGAGTCCACCGAACACTTGCTCAAAGTCATCAACGACATTCTCGACTTCTCGCGCATTGAACGTTCGGAGCTGGAACTGGAGCACATCCCGTTCAACCTCGCGGACCTGATCGGCAGTTGCGCCCAGTCGTTCTCGCACAGCGCGATGCAGCGCGGGCTCGACCTGGCGTTGCTGATTCCCGAGGACATGCGTGACTTGCAGGTGCAGGGCGACCCGACGCGGATTCGGCAAATCCTGGTGAACCTGGTGGGCAACGCGCTGAAGTTCACCGAAAAGGGACGCGTCAGCATCGAGCCGCAGTGGCAGTCGCTGGATCACGAGTTGTTGTGGTTCACCTGCACCGTGCGCGACAGCGGGATTGGTATCTCGGCCGAAAGCCTGGAATTGATGTTCAACGCGTTCCAGCAGGCCGACAGTTCTATTTCAAGGCGTTACGGCGGCACCGGGCTGGGGCTGCCGATTGCTCGCACCCTGGCAGAACGCATGGGCGGAACCTTGCGCGCCCAGAGCGAGGAAGGTCGCGGCTCGGTGTTCACCCTGGAAATCCCGCTGGCGCTGTATAAACAGAAGCTGCCGGTATTGACACCGCGTACACCGACCGGCAGCGGTGACGGTGAAGGACGCAATGTGCTGTTGGTCGAGGACAACCCGGTCAACCAGACCGTTATCGAAGCAATGTTGCGCAGTCTGGGCTTTACTGTCAGCGTCGCCACCGATGGCGCTCAAGCGGTGCGAAGTGCCGAAAGTCTGATTTTCGAAGCGATTCTGATGGACTGCCGACTGCCGATCATTGACGGCTACGAGGCCACCCGCCAGATCCGCCAATTACCCGGCTGCACTGACCTGCCGATCATCGCGCTGACCGCCAACGCCTTGCAGGGCGACCGCGAAGCCTGTTTATCGGCGGGAATGAACGATTACCTGGCCAAGCCCTTCAAACGCACTGATCTGCAGCAGATTCTGCAACGATGGGTGCAGTAGTGCAGGCCTTTCGACCATCTGCGACTGGCGTGAAAGGCGAAAGTGCGGCAGTCTTAGGCACCCGAACAGGCCCGAAAAGGGGCTTGAATAATAATTTCAGTGCACAAGTGTACATTCATGTCCTTGGTGCTGTGACTTTCACCACAACGCAATAGTCTATGAGTAGGCTGCCGATTCGAGGCATGAACGCTTCGATCGGTCGGGAAGATTTGCCCCACCTGCCGCATGGGACTATTGAGGAGCTCGCATGACCAAACAAAACGCCTTTACTCGGGAAGACCTGCTGCGCTGCAGTCGCGGTGAGCTGTTCGGCCCAGGTAACGCGCAACTGCCCGCCCCGAACATGCTGATGGTGGATCGCATCACCCTGATCAGCGAAGAAGGCGGCAAGTACGGCAAAGGTGAATTGGTCGCCGAGCTGGATATCACTCCGGATCTGTGGTTTTTCGCCTGTCACTTCGAAGGTGACCCGGTGATGCCAGGCTGCCTGGGCCTCGACGCCATGTGGCAACTGGTCGGTTTCTTCCTCGGCTGGCAAGGCCTGCCGGGCCGTGGCCGCGCCCTGGGTTCGGGCGAAGTGAAGTTCTTTGGTCAGGTTCTGCCGACCGCGAAGAAAGTGACCTATAACATTCATATCAAGCGCGTCCTCAAAGGCAAACTGAACCTGGCCATCGCCGATGGTTCGGTGACTGTCGACGGTCGCGAGATCTACACCGCCGAAGGCCTTCGGGTCGGCGTTTTCACCTCCACTGACAACTTCTAAGGGTTATCCGCATGCGCCGCGTCGTTATCACTGGTCTGGGCATCGTTTCGTGCCTGGGCAATGACAAAGAGACCGTCTCCGCTAACCTGCGTGCAAGCCGCCCTGGCATCCGGTTCAACCCGGAATATGCCGAAATGGGTCTGCGTAGCCAGGTTTCCGGCTCCATCGACCTTCCCCTCGAAGAACTGATCGATCGCAAGATCTATCGCTTCGTCGGCCACGCGGCGGCTTACGCCTATCTGGCCATGAAAGACGCCATCGCTGACTCCGGTCTGACCGATGAGCAAGTCTCCAACCCGCGTACCGGCCTGATCGCCGGTTCCGGTGGCGCCTCCACGCTGAACCAGATGGAAGCGCTGGACATCCTGCGCGAGAAAGGCGTGAAGCGCGTTGGTCCATACCGTGTGACGCGGACCATGGGCAGCACCGTTTCCGCCTGCCTGGCCACACCGTTCCAGATCAAGGGTGTGAACTACTCGATCTCCTCCGCCTGCGCCACCAGTGCTCACTGCATTGGTACTGCGGTCGAGCAGATCCAGTTGGGCAAGCAGGACATCGTATTTGCCGGTGGCGGTGAAGAAGAACATTGGAGCCAGTCGTTCCTGTTCGACGCCATGGGCGCCCTGTCCACCCAGTACAACGAAACCCCGGAGAAGGCCTCCCGCGCCTACGACGCCAAGCGTGACGGTTTCGTCATCGCCGGCGGTGGCGGCATGGTGGTGGTCGAGGAGCTGGAACACGCTCTGGCTCGCGGCGCGAAAATCTACGCGGAAATCGTTGGCTACGGCGCAACCTCCGACGGCTACGACATGGTTGCCCCAAGCGGTGAAGGCGCCATCCGTTGCATGCAGATGGCCATGTCCACCGTTGACGCACCTATCGACTACCTGAACACCCACGGTACCTCGACTCCGGTCGGCGACACCAAGGAAATGGAAGGCGTGCGTGCGGTATTCGGCGACAAGGCTCCGGCCATCAGCTCTACCAAGAGCCTGTCCGGTCACTCCCTGGGCGCCGCTGGCGTTCACGAAGCGATCTACTGCCTGCTGATGATGGAAGGCAACTTCATGGCGGGTTCCGCCAACATCGACGAGCTGGACCCAGCGGTGGCAGACATGCCGATCCTGACCAAGACTCGCGAAGACGTCGCCTTCAACACCGTGATGAGCAACAGCTTCGGCTTCGGTGGTACCAACGCTACTTTGGTACTGAAGCGCTGGCAGGGTAAGTAATTCCCCGCCGCTACGCTGCACACAAAAACGCCCCGACTGGTTCGGGGCGTTTTTTTATGCCTAAAGAATGTGCACAGCAATGCTTTTTGTAGGAGCCAGGCTTGCCGGCGAAGGCGCACTCAAGGACGCCTTCGCCGGCAAGCCTGGCTCCTACAGGCGCCGTGTTCTACCAGCGATATATTCACGACGAACATGAAGCTTTTGTCATGAAACTCAAAGCCCTGCGACCGAATGTCGCGTATTACGCGGGCTGCAGCACTTTTACAGAATTGGCAAGAGTGCGTTACCAAACACAATCATTTACTTAGCAAGCTAACCAAACATATAACTGAGTCCTGCACACGCCTTGCTGCAGATATCACAGAGATTGGAGCTAGCAGATGACTGTAAAAGTAACTGAACGCGACGATTCACATAAATCCCACGAGGGCGTAGCCGCCGGCATCCGGATCTGGGACGTGCACCAACAAGGCATGTTGGCTGGGATGTTCCACTCCGAAACCGACGCCCACAGCTACAAGGCCGAACTGGAAACACTGGAGCAACAACGAGAGCTCCGATCCGCATAAGCAACGACAGCATTGAAAACGACAAACCCCGCCATGAGCGGGGTTTGTCGTTGTAGCAGTCGTTAACCGCTTACCACATCAGATCATCAGGAATCTGATAGGCCGCGTACGGATCGTCTTCAGCCGCCGCTTCTTCGGTCTGCACGTTCAGCTGCACGATGCGCTGCGGATCGCGTTCCTGGATCTTCAGGGCCGCCTCACGCGGGATCACTTCGTAGCCGCCGGCATGGTGCACGATCGCCAGCGAGCCGTTGCTGAGCTTGTTGCGCATCAGCGCGTTGACCGACAGGCGCTTGACCTTCTTGTCGTCAACGAAGTTGTAGTAGTCCTCGGTGGTCAGCTTCGGCAGGCGCGAGACTTCGATCAATTGCTTGACCTGCGCGGCACGGGCCTTGGCCTCGGCTTTCTCTTGCTGCTGACGGTTCAGCTCCTGGTCACGCTTGACCTTCTCGGCCAGTGCTTCCTGCGCCAGACGCTGCTGGGTGTCGTCCTGTTCGATCTGACCTTTATGGACCAGACGCTGCTGCTTCTGCTTCTCTTTGCCGACCTGTTTGGCCTGCTTTTGGTTGACCAGCCCTGCCTTTAGCAACTGGTCGCGAAGGGAAATGCTCATGGTGCTTATTTCTCACTTAGGCCACTGCTCAACCGCAGCTGGGCAAATTCTTTTCCTGACGTTTGGCTTCGCCCCACAAGGCGTCCAACTCTTCGAGGGTGCAATCTTCTATGGGACGGTGGGTGTCGCGCAATGCCTGTTCGATAAAACGGAAGCGTCTTTCGAATTTGCTGTTGGCACCGCGCAAGGCGGTTTCCGGATCGACCTTTAAATGACGCGCCAGATTGACCACGGAAAACAGCAGGTCACCGACTTCATCGGCAATCGCTGCCGAGTCGTTGTCGGCCATGGCTTCGAGCACTTCATCGAGCTCTTCGCGGACTTTATCCAGCACCGGCAACGCATCCGGCCAGTCGAAACCGACCTGCCCTGCGCGCTTTTGCAACTTGGCCGAACGGGATAACGCCGGCAACGCGGCGGGCACGTCGTCGAGCAAGGACAGTTGTTGCGGCGCCGCAGATTTCTCGGCGCGCTCTTCAGCCTTGATTTCTTCCCAGCGCTGCTTGACCTGCTCTTCACTCAGACGCGGAACATCCAGCGGCGCGTACAGATCGCCGGTGGGGAACACGTGGGGATGACGACGGATCAACTTGCGGGTGATGCTGTCGATGACGCCGGCGAATTCGAAGCGCCCTTCTTCCCGGGCCAGTTGGCTGTAATAAACCACCTGGAACAGCAAATCGCCCAGCTCGCCTTGCAAGTGATCGAAGTCACCGCGCTCGATGGCATCGGCGACTTCGTAGGCTTCCTCAAGGGTGTGCGGGACGATGGTCGCGTAGGTTTGCTTGATGTCCCACGGGCAGCCGAACTGCGGGTCGCGCAGACGGCTCATCAGGTGCAGCAAATCTTCAAGTGAATACATCTTTTATTAATCTCTACGCTCTGTAGGAGCGAGGCTTGCCCGCGAAAGCTGCATGTCTGACACACCGTTTTCGCGGGCAAGCCTCGCTCCTACAGATATCACCATCAATTTCCGTGAAGGTTTCTCACGGCGTACGGTTACGCCGGGTTTCGATGATGTTCGGCAACTGGGATATCCGCCCCAGCAACCGCCCAAGCGCATCCAGCCCCGGAATCTCGATGGTCAGGGACATCAACGCGGTGTTGTCCTCTTTGTTCGAGCGGGTGTTGACCGCCAGCACGTTGATCCGCTCGTTGAGCAACACTTGCGAGACATCACGCAGCAAACCGGAACGGTCGTAGGCACGGATGATGATGTCCACCGGATAGGTGAGCACCGGCACCGGCCCCCAGCTGACCTGGATGATCCGCTCAGGCTCGCGCCCGGCCAGTTGCAGCACCGAGGCGCAGTCCTGACGGTGAATGCTCACGCCACGGCCCTGGGTGATGTAACCGACGATGGCATCGCCCGGCAACGGCTGGCAGCAGCCCGCCATTTGCGTCATCAGGTTGCCGACGCCCTGGATCTGAATGTCGCCGCGCTTGCCCGGTTTGTAGCCGGTGGCCTTGCGCGGAATCAGTTCCAGCTGCTCGTTGCCGCGTTCCGGCTCGACCAGTTGCTGTGCGAGGTTCACCAGTTGCGCCAGGCGCAAATCGCCTGCGCCCAACGCGGCGAACATGTCCTCGGCAGTCTTCATGTTGGCCTTGTCGGCCAGCTTGTCGAAATCCACCGCCGGCAAGCCAAGGCGACTGAGTTCGCGTTCGAGCAGGGTTTTACCGGCCGCGACGTTCTGATCGCGCGCCTGCAATTTGAACCAGTGAACGATCTTCGCCCGCGCCCGCGAGGTGGTGATGTAACCCAGGTTCGGGTTCAGCCAGTCGCGGCTCGGGGTGCCGTGCTTGCTGGTGATGATCTCGACTTGCTCACCGGTTTGCAGGCTGTAGTTGAGCGGTACGATGCGCCCGTTGATCTTCGCGCCACGGCAGTTGTGACCGATTTCGGTGTGCACGCGGTAAGCGAAGTCCAGCGGCGTCGCGCCTTTCGGCAAGTCGATGGCGTGACCGTCGGGGGTGAAGATGTACACCCGGTCCGGCTCGATATCGACCCGCAGCTGTTCCGCCAGGCCGCCGATGTCGCCCAACTCTTCGTGCCACTCGAGCACCTGACGCAGCCAGGAGATTTTCTCTTCGTAGTGGTTGGAGCCGGACTTGACGTCGGTGCCCTTGTAGCGCCAGTGCGCGCAAACGCCCAGCTCGGCCTCTTCGTGCATGGAATGGGTGCGGATCTGCACTTCCAGCACCTTGCCCTCAGGCCCGATCACCGCCGTGTGCAACGAGCGGTAGCCGTTCTCTTTCGGGTTGGCGATGTAGTCGTCGAATTCTTTCGGGATGTGCCGCCACAAGGTGTGGACGATGCCGAGCGCGGTGTAGCAATCGCGCATTTCCGGCACCAGCACGCGAACGGCGCGAACGTCGTAGATCTGGCTGAACTCCAGACCCTTGCGTTGCATTTTGCGCCAGATCGAATAGATGTGTTTGGCCCGGCCGCTGATGTCGGCATCGACGCCGGTGGCCTGCAATTCGACTTTCAGCTGGTTCATCACATCGGCGATGAAACGCTCGCGATCCAGGCGCCGCTCGTGCAGCAACTTGGCGATCTGCTTGTACTGATCGGGCTCGAGGTAGCGGAAGGACAAGTCCTCCAGTTCCCACTTGATGTGACCGATGCCGAGACGGTGGGCGAGCGGCGCGTAGATGTCGAAGACTTCCCGGGCGACGCGGTTGCGCTTCTCGTCGTCGGCGGTTTTCACCGCTCGGATCGCGCAGGTGCGTTCGGCCAGTTTGATCAGCGCGACACGCACGTCGTCGACCATGGCCACGAGCATCTTGCGCAGGTTTTCCACCTGACCCTGAGTGCCCATCACCATGGATTTACGCGGGCTCAGGCTGTCGCTGATCGCCGCCATGCGTTGCACGCCGTCGATGAGTTTGGCCACCACGGGACCAAAGCGCTGGCTGACCGCCGGCAACTGGATCTGGCCTTCGCGCACGCCTCGGTACAGGACCGCGGCGACCAGCGAATCCTGATCGAGCTTGAGATCGGCGAGGATCTCGGCAATTTCAAGGCCGGTGCGGAAACTGGAGTTTCCCTCGGACCACAAATTCTTCGCCGCATTGGCTTGTTGTTCTGCCTCGCGAGCGTACTCGCAGGCTTCTTTCAAGGCTTCGCGATCCAGTGCCAGATCGACACTGACCGCATGATCGAGCCAAGCCTCGAGATTGATACTGCCGTCGGTGTTGATCGGCTGGTGTGCTCTCACCTGTACCATCTTGCTTACCTTCCCTACGACGCAGATTCAATGCGTCAAATCGCTGACCTTCGCTGCCCATGAGCCCACGTCGGGCTGGTACGCGGCTGCACGGGCGGGCCAGTCGGACCAGACGAGCCTTCCTAACTCGCTTCAAATAACGCCATGGCTTCGACATGCGCCGTCTGAGGAAACATATCGAGAATCCCGGCACGTTTTAACCGGTAGCCCTGCTTGATCAATTCCACTGTGTCGCGCGCCAGCGTTGCCGGATTGCATGACACATACACCAACCGCTCGGCACCCATCGACTTGAGCTTGCGCACCACCTCGAAAGCACCGTCACGGGGTGGGTCCAAGAGTACCGCACAAAAGCCTTCGCGCGCCCATTCGGCATCGGTCAAAGGCTGGGATAAATCGGCCTGAAAAAACTTCGCATTATGAAGATTGTTGCTAGCGGCGTTCGCGGCTGCCCGCTCGACCATCGCCTGCACACCTTCGACTGCCACCACTTCGCGAACCGCCTTGGCCAGCGGCAAGGCAAAGTTACCCAACCCACAGAATAGATCGAGAACGCGCTCATCCGCTGTCGGCTTCAACCAGTCCAGCGCCTGGGCAACCATCGCTTCGTTGACCGCCGCGTTGACCTGAATGAAGTCTCCCGGCCGGTACGCCAGGTCCAAATCCCACTGTTCAAGGCGATAGCCCAAAGACTGATCGGCTTGAACCGGTTGTGGCTCGCCCTCTCCATGCAGCCACAATTGAGCTTCATGAAACGAGCAGAAATCCTTGAGGATCGTCAGATCGGATTCGGACAACGGCGCCATGTGCCGCAGCAAAACCGCCAACGACGAACCACTGAACAATTCCACATGCCCCAGCGCCTGAGGCTTGCTCAAGCGGCGGAGCATTTCCGGCAAGCGGGTCATGATCGGCTGCAAGGGCTGTACCAGCACCGGGCATTCGTTGATCGCAACGATGTCCTGACTGCCAGCGGCGCGGAAACCGACTTCAAGCTTTTTCGCTTTCATGTCCCAGCGCACCGCTACACGGGCGCGACGGCGGTAAGCGAATTCCGGACCGCTTAACGGCGCGGCCCATTCTTCGGGCTCGACACCGGCGACCTTCGACAATTGCTCGGCGAGCATGCGCTGTTTCAGGGCAAGTTGTTCGGTGTGCGGCAGATGTTGCACGCTGCAACCGCCACAGCGACCGGCATGCGGACACGGTGCCGGGCGACGCAGTTCGCTGGCCTGGAACACACGCTCGGTGCGCGCCTCGACTACTTTGCCGTGGGCGCCCAACACGCGCGCCTCGACCTCTTCACCGGCCAATGCGCCGATGACGAACCAGGTGCGACCTTCGAAAAACGCGATACCGCGACCGTCATTCGCCAGGCGCTCTATAGTCAGGCGCTGCTTTTTGCCGGTCGGAATTTGCGGGGCCTTGCTGCCGCCGGTGGGCTGGAAGCGCAGGCCTCTCTCGTGCTTGGCCATCAGTTGGGCGCGTCGAAAATGCCGGTCGACAAGTAACGGTCGCCACGGTCGCAGATGATCGCGACGATCACCGCGTTTTCAACTTCTTTGGACAGGCGCAGCATCGCTGCCACGGCACCGCCCGAGGACACGCCGCAGAAGATGCCTTCTTCGCGAGCCAGACGACGGGTCACGTCCTCGGCTTCGCTTTGCGCCATGTCGACGATGCGGTCCACGCGATCGGCCTGGTAGATCTTCGGCAGGTATTCCTGCGGCCAGCGACGGATGCCCGGGATCGCCGAGCCTTCCATCGGTTGCAGGCCGATGATCTGCACGTTGTCGTTCTGCTCTTTCAAGTAGCGCGACACGCCCATGATGGTGCCCGTGGTGCCCATCGAACTGACGAAATGGGTGATGGTGCCCTCGGTCTGACGCCAGATTTCCGGGCCGGTGGTGGTGTAGTGCGCTTCCGGGTTATCTCCGTTGGCGAACTGGTCCAGCACCTTGCCACGGCCTTCGGCTTCCATTCGCTGAGCGAGGTCGCGTGCGCCTTCCATGCCTTCTTCCTGGGTCACCAGGATCAGCTCGGCGCCATACGCCGTCATCGCGGCTTTGCGCTCGGCGCTGGAGTTGTCCGGCATGATCAGGATCATCTTGTAACCCTTGATCGCGGCGGCCATGGCCAGGGCGATCCCGGTGTTGCCCGAGGTCGCTTCGATCAGTGTATCGCCGACGTGGATCTGCCCACGCAACTCGGCGCGGGTAATCATCGACAGCGCCGGCCGGTCCTTGACCGAACCCGCCGGGTTGTTCCCTTCGAGCTTGAGCAAAAGGGTATTGCTGGTGGCGCCGGGCAGGCGCTGCAAACGGACCAGCGGAGTGTTGCCGACGCAATCGGCGATGGTTGGGTACTGCAAGGTCATGGCGTATTCGCAATCCAGACTGCGGGGGCGCCTATCATACCGGCAAACGTTGGAAGGCCATATCACGCAAAGTGCGGTGCTTATGGCTTATGGGAATAAGGGACTGATTCAGCCTTCTTTCGCCTGCGCAGCATTCAAGGCATAGAACTCATGCAGCTTGGCCTGAAGCAATTGTTTGTCCGGTAGCTGAACCTGGTACTCGGCAATCAGCGCTGGCGACAGACTGCGATTAAGGGCGTACTCGACCACTTCACCTTCCTTGCTGGCACAAAGCAATACCCCAATGGCAGGGTTTTCGTGGGGCTTGCGCTCACCACGATCCAGCGCTTCCAGATAGAAATTCAGCTTGCCCAGGTACTCCGGTTCGAAACGACCGACCTTTAGTTCAATGGCCACCAGACAGTTGAGCCCACGGTGGAAGAACAACAGGTCCAGGGCGAAATCCCGGCCGCCAACTTGCAGCGGGTATTCGGAACCGACAAAGCAGAAATCGCGGCCAAGCTCGATCAGAAACTCCTTGAGGCGTGCCAGTAAACCCTGATGCAGATCGGTTTCGGCGTGGGTGCCGGGCAGGTCGAGAAACTCGATCATGTAAGCGTCGCGGAATATCTCAAGTGCCGAGGGGTGAGTTTGTTTCAGCGCGGCGGAGGCTTTTGCCGGTTGGGTGATACTGCGTTCGAACAGTGCAGCCTTTAACTGGCGTTCCAGCTCGCGCTTCGACCACTTTTCCTGAACGGCCATACGCAGATAAAACTCGCGCTCTTCCGGGTGTTTGCTTTGGCTTAGGACGATCATGTTATGGGTCCAGGGTAATTGTCTCACCAGTGGTGAGACAATTGCGTTGCCCCGATAAGTCTCGTAGAACTGGCGCATACGGAACAGATTTGGCCGGGTAAAACCACGCAACCCGGGTTGCGTCCGGGCCAGATGCTCAGCCAACTGACTGATCACGGCATCACCCCATTCAGCCAGTTCCAGCTTGCGACTGATATAACCACCAACCTGCCAGTACAACTCGATCAGCTGGGTATTCACCGTCTGTATCGCCTGTTGCCTGGCACCGTGAATCAGTGCAAGCACTTCATTGAAACGGTCGTCGGTTGTGTTGCCGGGAACGTGGATTGCAGTCATGTCTGATTCCTTGAACATGAGTTAAAGCGTGAGCTTAAACCGTCAAAGATGCTTGAAATGACCGGTGATACCCTTTGGGAAATGTCGTACACAATCTCGGGAACGCTCCGGCAAAATCAGAGCGGTGGTGGATGGGAGGGCCTCTTCGCGAGCAGGCTCGCTCCCACAGGGAATCAGGGGGGGATCACACCATTTGCGGTCGGCACACATCCACTGTGGGAGCGAGCCTGCTCGCGATGGCGTCATCAGCCACCAACCGCATGTTCAGCCGCAACCCTGCCCCAGTGTTCTCAGCCCAAAGCCGTCCGCCCTGGCGCTGTACCGCATTCCTTGCAATGCTCAGCCCCAACCCGAACCCGCCATTCCCCGGCCGCGAACCATCGAGTCGAGTGAACGGCGAGAAGATCCGCTCAAGATCCTCTTCAGCCACCCCGCCCCCTTCATCCTCCAGCCACAGATGCCAGTAACCGCCTTCACGCCGTCCATCCAGACGCACGATGCCGCCCTTCGGTGAATGGCGAATGGCATTGCGCAAGATGTTTTCCAGGGCCTGGGCCAAGGTGTTGAGATTGCCGCGCACCCAGCAGGATGAATCCACCGCGCACTGCAATTGGTCGGCGGGGCAGCAACTTTCATAGCAGGCGTTGTCCGTGAGCATTTCCCACAGTGCCTGAATCTGGATCGCCTCGTCGGGCAAGGGCGTGCGCTCGGTGTCGAGCCAGGCCAGTTGCAGCGTGTCTTCGACCAACCGTTGCATGCCATCGACTTCGCGGCCAATGCGTTCGCGCAGTTGCACCAGACTTTGCTCACCCTCGCTCGCCACGCGCAAACGGCTCAAGGGTGTGCGCAATTCGTGGGACAGGTCGCGCAGCAGTTGTTGTTGCAGGGCCACCGTGCTTTGCAGGCGCTCGGACATGTGATCGAACGCGCGGCCCAGCTCACCCAGTTCATCGCAGCGATTGGTCGTGCGGCTCGACAGGCGCACGCCCAACTGGTCGGCGCGCCACGCATTGGCCTGCTCGCGCAGTTGATTGAGGGGCACGACCAGCAATCGATACAGCCCGACGCACAACAGCAAGGTGAACAGTCCGGGAATCACGCCATTGGTGATGACGCGCCAGAACACCCGGTAGCGCCCCGGCTTGAACCGCTGGGGCAGTTCGATCACCAGGCTGCCGACGGATGAGTCGCCGGGAAACGGTACGCGCAGCCACGGCAGGCGTTTTTTGTGAATGGGCCAGTCCAGGCCACGCAGAAAAGTCAGGCGCTGGATTTCCTGGTCCGTCAGCGATTGGCTGCTCAACGACTGCAAATCGCCGCCAATCACACCCACCCAGCCCTTTTCACGCTGTCGCATATCCTGCAGCCAGGCATCGACACCTGCGCTCTGCCCCTGCTCCCATGCCTGTTCGGCTTCGGCAGCAAAGCGCGTCAGAGTGCCTCGGGCTTCGTCCGACAGGAACTGGTTGCGCTGTTCCATGTAGCGGCCCCAGGACCAGCTCAGCCAGATCATCAGCAGACAGAACGCCACCAGCAGACAGGCGAGTTTCCAGAACAGCGAATGCCTGCCCGGCAGGTCAGACCACTTCATGGTCAGCACTCAGGACATAGCCCTTGCCCCACACCGTGCGCACTTCCCGCTCGGTGTAGCCGATGGCCTTGAGCTTGCGACGGATCTGGCTGATGTGCATGTCGAGGCTGCGGTCGTGAGCCGCGTAACCCCGTTGCAACACGTGCTGATAAAGGAAGGCTTTGCTCAGCACCTCATCGCCGTTGCGATGGAGGGTGTCCAGCAACCGGTACTCGCTGCGGGTCAGGCCGGCGGCGTGTTCGCCATAGAACACCTCGAAGCATTCATCGTCGAAACGCAGGCTGTCCGCCACCAAGGCAACCGGCGCCACGGCCGGGCGACGATCCAGTGCGACGCGCCGCAGGATCGCTTCGATGCGCACGCGCAACTCGGCCATGCTGAAGGGCTTGGGCAAATAATCATCGGCGCCGAGGCGGAAACCGCTGATGCGATCGGCTTCGGCGCCCAGTGCCGACATCAGCACCACCGGTGTGGAATGGCTCTGGCGCAATTGGGTCAGCACGTTCAATCCGTTCATGCCCGGCAGCAGAATGTCCATCAGCACCACATCGAAGGCTTGCTCACGGGCAATCGCCAGGCCTTCCTGGCCGTTTTGGCACCAGGTCACCTGGAAACCGCTACGACCCAGTTGCTCGTGCACATAAGCACCGAGCACCAGGTCGTCTTCGATGGAGAGGATTCGGGGATGGCCAACAGAGATGGGAGTCATGAGTATCTGCAAATAATTCTCAGTTGATGATTATTCAAGATTGCCTCGCCGGGGGCAACCCAAGGTTTGCCAGCCACGCAAAAGCGCTGGACTGCCCGACGAATGACGTCATCAATTTTACGAGGATTGCCCGCAAGCAAATCGCTACACTGCGCAAGTGGCGTGTACCGGATGTACGCGCAGGTTCTTAAATGGCTGGATGCAGGAGAGAGGCGTGCTCAAGAAACTGGGAATAAAAGGCCGCGTGCTGTTGCTGACCTTGCTGCCAACCAGCCTGATGGCCTTGGTGCTGGGCGGCTATTTCACCTGGATGCAGCAATCCGACCTGCAAACCCAACTCATGCAGCGTGGCGAAATGATCGCCGAACAGCTCGCGCCCCTTGTCGCGCCGGCCATGAGCCACAAGGACACCGAACTGCTGGAACGCATCGCCACCCAAGCGCTGGAAACGCCCGATGTGCGCGCGGTGACGCTCCTCGCCCCGGACCGCTCGTCGCTGGCGCATGCTGGCCCGACCATGCTCAATCCGGCGCCGCTGGGCAATGGCTCGCAAATGCTGCGCCGCAGCGGCAACGATGCGACGCGTTACCTGCTGCCGGTGTTCGGCAAGCACCGCAACCTGGCCGGTGACCTGATACCCGAGGAATCTGACCGCTTGCTGGGTTGGGTCGAACTCGAACTGTCCCACAACGGCATGTTGCTGCGCGGTTATCGCAGCCTGTTCGCCAGCCTGCTGTTGATCGGCGCGGGCCTCGCCGGTGCGGCGCTGCTGGCATTGCGCATGGGCCGTACGATCAATCGGCCGCTGAGCCAGATCAAGCAAGCGGTGGCGCAGCTCAAGGACGGTCACCTGGAAACCCGCCTGCCGCCGCTCGGCAGTCAGGAGCTCGATGAACTGGCGTCCGGCATCAACCGCATGGCCGGCACCCTGCAGAACGCCCAGGAAGAATTGCAGCACAGCATCGATCAGGCCACCGAAGACGTGCGCCAGAACCTGGAAACCATCGAAATCCAGAACATCGAGCTGGACCTGGCGCGCAAGGAGGCCCTGGAAGCGAGCCGGATCAAATCCGAATTCCTCGCCAACATGAGCCATGAAATCCGCACGCCGCTCAATGGCATTCTCGGTTTCACCCACTTACTGCAAAAAAGCGAACTGACCCCACGTCAGCTCGACTACCTGGGCACCATCGAAAAATCCGCCGACAGCCTGCTGGGGATCATCAACGAGATCCTCGACTTCTCGAAAATCGAGGCCGGCAAACTGGTGCTTGACCACATTCCGTTCAACCTGCGCGATTTGCTCCAGGACACCCTGACCATCCTCGCCCCGGCCGCCCACGCCAAACAACTGGAACTGGTGAGCCTGGTCTATCGCGACACGCCGCTGTCGCTGGTCGGCGATCCGCTGCGCCTGAAGCAGATCCTCACCAACCTCGTAAGCAACGCGATCAAGTTCACCCGCGAAGGCACCATCGTTGCCCGCGCCATGCTCGAAGACGAGCATGAAGACAGCGTGCAACTGCGCATCAGCATTCAGGACACCGGCATCGGCCTGTCGAACGAGGACGTACGCGCCCTGTTCCAGGCCTTCAGCCAGGCCGACAACTCGCTGTCCCGGCAACCCGGCGGCACCGGCCTGGGGCTGGTGATTTCCAAGCGCCTGATCGAACAGATGGGCGGCGAGATCGGCGTCGACAGCACGCCGGGCGAAGGCTCGGAATTCTGGATCAGCCTGAGCCTGCCGAAAACCCGCGACGACGCCGAAGACCTGCCCGCTCCGCCGTTGCTCGGACGCCGCGTCGCCGTGCTGGAGAACCACGAACTGGCCCGTCAGGCGTTGCAGCATCAACTGGAAGACTGTGGCCTGGAAGTCACCCCGTTCAATACCCTGGAAAGCCTGACCAATGGCGTGACCGGCGCGCACCAGACCGATCTGGCGATCGACCTCGCCGTGCTTGGCATCACCAGCAATGACATGCCGCCGGAGCGCCTCAACCAGCATATCTGGGACCTCGAGCACCTCGGCTGCAAAGTGCTGGTGCTGTGCCCGACCACCGAACAGACGCTGTTCCACCTCTCGGTGCCGAACCCGCACAGCCAGCTCCAGGCCAAACCGGCCTGCACGCGCAAGTTGCGCCGGGCCTTGTCCGATCTGGTCAATCCGCGCCAGCAACGTAGCGATCCCGGTGAGCCGGTGTCCAGCCGCGCGCCGAAGGTGCTCTGCGTCGACGACAACCCGGCCAATCTGTTGCTGGTGCAAACCCTGCTCGAAGACCTTGGCGCCAAGGTGCTTGCAGTGGAAAGCGGCTATGCCGCCGTCAAAGCGGTGCAGACCGAGACCTTCGACCTGGTGTTGATGGACGTGCAGATGCCTGGCATGGACGGGCGTCAGAGCACCGAAACCATTCGCCAGTGGGAAAGCGAACGGCATTGCACGCCGCTGCCGATCGTGGCCCTCACCGCTCACGCGATGGCCAACGAAAAACGCGCGCTGCTGCAAAGTGGCATGGATGATTACCTGACCAAACCGATCAGCGAGCGGCAATTGGCTCAGGTGGTGTTGAAGTGGACCGGCCTGGCATTGCGCAATCAGGGGCCCGAGCGTTCCAGTGACAGTCACGGCGGCAGCCACGAGCTGCAAGTGCTGGATCACGAAGAAGGGTTGCGGCTGGCGGCGGGCAAGGCGGATCTGGCGGCGGACATGCTGGCGATGTTGCTGGCATCGCTGGAAGCCGACCGCGAAGCCATCCGCTTCGCCCGGGAAACCAACGATCACAACGCGTTGATCGAACGCGTGCACCGCCTGCACGGCGCCACCCGTTATTGCGGCGTGCCGCAGCTGCGCGCTGCCTGCCAGCGCAGCGAAACCCTGCTCAAGCAACAGGACCCGAAGGCTCCGGGCGCATTGGAAGACCTCGACCGGGCCATCAATCGCCTCGCGGCGCATGCCCGTATCAATGCTTGATGCAACGCAATCCGTTTGATTGCCACGGGCGTAAGCTCACCGCAATCCCTTGTAGGAGCATGGCTTGCCAGCGAAGGGGCCCTCAAACCCTTCTTCATTCTGGAGGGCGCCTTCGCTGGCAAGCCATGCTCTTACAGGGTATCCGGCAGGCCTGAAGTTTTCGGCGACAGGCATACAGCGTGTTTTTTCCAGGAGGACGCCATGCGCACCATTCTTTTCAGCAGCCAGACCTACGACCGCGACAGTTTTCTCGGCGCCGACCTCCCTGCCGGCATCGAGCTGCACTTTCAATCGGCGCGACTCAGCCTCGACACGGCAGCGCTGGCGGAACATCACGAAGTGGTCTGCGCCTTTATCAATGACGACCTCAGCGCCCCAGTGCTCGAACGCCTTGCGGCGGGCGGCACACGCCTGATTGCCCTGCGTTCGGCCGGCTACAACCATGTCGACCTGGCGGTGGCGAAGCGCCTGGGGTTGTCGATTGTGCGGGTTCCGGCCTACTCGCCCCACGCGGTGGCCGAACACGCGGTGGCGCTGATCCTGGCGCTCAACCGTCGTTTGCACCGTGCCTACAACCGCACCCGCGAAGGGGATTTCAGCCTCCACGGGCTGACGGGGTTCGACCTGGTGGGCAAAACGGTCGGCGTGGTCGGCACCGGGCAAATCGGCGCGACCTTCGCGAAAATCATGAACGGTTTCGGCTGCCGGCTACTGGCCTATGATCCTTACCCCAATCCACAGGTCGAAGCCCTCGGCGCACGTTATTTGAATTTGCCCGAGCTGTTGGCCGAGTCGCAGATCATCAGCCTGCACTGCCCGCTCAACGAGCAGAGCAAACACCTGATCAACCGCGAGTCACTGGCGCACATGCAAGCAGGCGCCATGTTGATCAATACCGGTCGCGGCGGTCTGGTGGACACACCGGCGCTGATCGACGCGCTGAAAGACGGCCAACTCGGTTATCTGGGGCTGGATGTGTATGAAGAAGAGGCGCAGCTGTTCTTCGAGGACCGTTCCGACCTGCCGCTGCAGGACGATGTGCTGGCGCGCCTGCTGACCTTCCCGAACGTGATCGTCACCGCGCATCAGGCCTTCCTGACCCGTGAAGCCCTGGGTGCAATTGCCGCGACGACGTTGCAGAACATTGCAGCCTGGGCGGCAGGCACGCCGCAAAATCAGGTCGAGGGCTGAGCGGATCAGATCTTGGACAACAGGATCATCAAGGCCAGCCAGCCAAAACCGAGCAAGCGTTGGCCTGTTGAATGCCCGGGACGCAGCAGGAACCAGACAAAAAACGGTGGCAGAAAGAAAATCATCAGTTTCAGCCACAGCTCCACCGGACGCGAACCGTTGAGCGTCGGAGCAGGAACCGCAGCCTCGACGCCGGCTTTGCGTTTACGCCCGAACGCGGCCGGCGAAACCTTGGCCACGCTCTCGTCTTGCGGTAAACGTCCGAAAGACAGTGGCGCCTTCGACGTTGCCGCTTGCGCCTCTCGTGTCGGCGCACCGCAATGAACACAAGCAGGCGCCGTTGAACTGATGCGTTGCTTGCACTCAAAACATTCGATTAACGCCATGTCCGTTCCTTAGAAATGCAAAAGCGGCAGTTTGCCATGAGTCGGCAGGTCATTTGAACCTGATCGAAGGTCATCTGCTTGCGCAATGCTGCGTGCAGGCCCGTGCTAGCATACCGCGCATATTTGGAGGACCCATGGTCGAACACGATTTCCGCTATAACCTGATGAACCCGCAACACACCCTCACCGAATGCCGCGCCCTCGTGCCGGGGCGTTATCAAGTCACCGGCAACGGCGGCTCGATTCGCAACAATGACGTGCTGGTCGTGACCCTCAAAGGCGCCAAGGACTTGTCCATGCGCCTGACCGTCGAAACGGTTCGCCATTTGATCAACCCGCCTGGTCAATGGGTCGCGGTGGCCAGTGGTCCGGTGTTCGGTGAACTGGCGATCCACACCTGGAAAGTCAACTGCGACAGCTGCGCCAAAGAGCTGAGCTTCGAGTTCGCGGTCGACGCCAAACTGGGTAACAAGGCTGAAAAGCCTGCCGCCACCGCGCGGATCGCCGAGTTGGGCTGGACCGCCGTCGGTGAGAAGCACCTGTGCCCGAAATGCCAGGAGCCTGCGTGATGAAACGCCTTGCTCTGACCGCAATGGTCGGCGCCAGCCTGCTGGGCTGTGCCGCCGAGCCGGTAAAATTGCAGCAGAACCGCAGCTACATTCTGGAATGGATCGGCGAACGCCCGCTGATGGATTACAGCCACCTGACCGTCACCCTCGGCGAAGATGGCCGGGCCTATGGCAACGGCGGCTGCAACCACTGGTTCGCACCGTATACGCTCGAAGACGACAAGCTGAGTTTCGGCAAGGTCGGCAGCACGCGCAAACTGTGCGCGCCGGCGTTGATGGAACAGGAAAAGCGCTTCCTCCAGGCCCTGGAAAACGTGCAGCGCTGGGATGTTTCGCCGATCGACCAGATGCGCTTCTGGCCGGCCGAAGGCAAGCCGCTGCGTTGGTGGCTTGAAGAAGGCTAAGCCTTGCCGGCGACAACGGCGGGCCAATCACCATTGATGTCGCCTGATACGATTTCCCCTGTAGGAGCCGGCTTGCTGCGGGCGGCGTTCCGACGATAGCGGTGTGTCAGGCGACATAAATGCTGACTGATTCACCGTCATCGTCGGAACGCCGCCCGCAGCAAGCCGGCTCCTACAGGTCCGTGTGAATCAGTTCGTTGCTTTTAACGCCTCAAGCTTCGCCATCAGCCCCGCCGCTGTCTGCTCACCCATCAACTGTTCCCGCACCTTGCCCTTGTTATCGATGATGTACGTCACCGGCAACGCCTCGCTGCGCGGCAGTTCAAACAACTCTGCCGGATCCGAAGCCAATACGGTGAACCTGATCCCCAGTTTCTCGCTGGCGCTTTTCAGCTCTTCGCCCTGCACGTTGTCGAAGTTGACCCCGAACACACCGATCTTCTTGTCCTTCAACTGCTCGGCCAGCCCGTTCAATTCCGGGATCTCGGTTCGGCACGGGCCGCACCATTCGGCCCAGTAATTAAGCACCAGCCATTGTTTGTCCAGACGTTCGGCGGCGACTTTTTGGCCGTTCTGATCGATGCCATAGTCATTGCCGCAGCCCCCCAACATCAGCGCACCGATGATCGCCAATGCCGCTGCCAATCGCCTTGTCATGTCGTGATCCTTGTTCAAAATTGAATGCGCCTGCGACCCATCGCCTCCCAAGGTTCTGGATTACGCGCTGCACAGTTAGAATAGCCGTCACCTTACGCAAGATGCGACCCGCACATGACCGATCTGACGCTTTATCACAACCCGCGCTGCTCGAAATCCCGCGGTGCGCTCGAACTGCTCGAAGCCCGTGGCCTGACGCCGACCGTGGTGCGCTACCTCGAGACCCCGCTGGACGCCGCGCAATTGCAGAGCCTGCTGAAAAAGCTCGGCCTCGGCGCCCGGCAATTGCTGCGCACCGGTGAGGACGAGTACAAGACCCTCAACCTCGCCGACGCGAGCCTGAGCGAGGCGCAATTGATCGCCGCCATCGCTGCGCACCCGAAACTGATGGAGCGACCGATTCTCGAAGTCGGCGACAAAGCCGTCATCGGCCGTCCGCCGGAGAACGTGCTGGAGTTGCTGCCGTGAGCGCGCCGTACATTCTGGTTCTGTATTACAGCCGTAGCGGCTCGACCAATGAAATGGCGCGGCAGATCGCCCGCGGTGTCGAGCAGTCCGGGATGGAAGCGCGCCTGCGCACCGTGCCGGCGATTTCCACCGAGTGCGAAGCGGTGTCGCCGGACATTCCGGACGAAGGCGCGCTGTACGCCAGCCTCGACGACCTGAAGAACTGCGCAGGCCTGGCCCTCGGCAGCCCGACGCGTTTCGGCAACATGGCCGCACCGCTCAAATACTTCCTCGACGGCACCAGCAACTTGTGGCTGACCGGCGCCCTTGTCGGCAAACCGGCCGGGGTGTTCACCTCCACCGCGAGCCTGCACGGCGGTCAGGAAACCACGCTGCTGTCGATGATGTTGCCGCTGCTGCACCACGGCATGCTGATCACCGGCCTGCCTTACAGCGAATCCGCGTTGCTGGAAACCCGTGGCGGCGGCACGCCTTATGGCGCCAGTCATCACGCCGGCGCCGATGGCAAAAGCGGCTTGAATGAACATGAAGTGGCGCTGTGCCGGGCCTTGGGTCTGCGCCTGGCAAAGACCGCACAAAAGTTGGTGAGCTGAAATGGCGAAAAAGCCGAAGATCCTGCCTTCCATTGAATGGCTCGAACCGCGGGTTCGGGCGATGCGCGTCATCAGTCTGCTGTGCTACTTCGGTCTGGTGGGATTGCTCTGCGCTTATTACCTGGTGGTCGCCGACCTGCATGGCGCGCGGCCGTGGGTGATTCTGCTGATCGAACTGGTGCCGCTGCTGTTGCTGGTGCCGGGGATGATCGTCGGCAGCGCGCGCGGGCATTCGTGGATGTGTTTTGTGGTGAACCTGTATTTCATCAAGGGCGCACTGGCGGCGTATGACCCGAACCGGCAGCTGTTCGGTTTGCTGGAGATGGGCGCGAGCCTGGCGGTGTTCTGCTCGGCGCTGTTGTATGTGCGGTGGCGGTTTCAGTTGAATCGCAAACTGGCGGGTGAAGGCGAAATCTCCGTCGCCTGACAGATTGCAATCGCTAGCAGGCTAGCTCCCACAGGGGATTTGTGTACGCCACAGATCCAATGTGGGAGCCAGCCTGCTGGCGATTGGCCGGGCGACTCGGTGTCAATGATTGGCGGTGTACGCCAGCATCATCGAGATCTGGCTCATCGGCCGACCGCCGCTTTCTTCATGCCACTGGTTGAACACGCCCTGCACCGTGGCCAGGTCCCGCAGGCTGGTTGGCACTTTATCGACGATTTTCTGCGCATTCAGCGCCGCCACCACGTCATAACTCGGCACGAAGGTGTCCTTGCCGACCATGCGCAAAAATCTCGGTGCCGACAAGCCACCCAATTGATGACCGTGCTTTTTCAGGTAGGTCCACAAGCCGACGATATCGGTCACCGGCCAATCGGCGATCAACTCGCCAAAGCTGCCTTTCTCATGGGCCACGTCCAGCACGAACTGCGCATTGCGTGGCACGCTCTTGAGTTTGCCCAGGTGGCGGATGATCCGCGCGTCCTGCATCAGGCGTTCAAGGTGTTCGGCGCTCATCAGCACGACTTTTTCCGGGTCGAACTTGAAGAACACTTCTTCGAAGGCAGGCCACTTGGCGTCCACCAGGCTGTGCTTGAGCCCGGCGCGGAACACACGCAGCGCCATGGTCGAGAGGTAGCGATCGTCGCTGATATCGCGCAATTGCGCCGCAGTCTTCGGAACGGGCAGATGGGCTTCCAGTTCGGCTGCGAAACCGAAGCGGTTCAGACAGTATTCGTGCAGCCACTTGTAATCGCGCATGCCCTCTCCTGAGGAGTCAGTGAGTAGACCAATGTGGGAGCCAGCCTGCTGGCGATAGCGGTGGGTCAGTCAACGTCTGACTTACCGCTATCGCCAGCAGGCTGGCTCCCACAGTGATGGTGTTTAGAGGTTTACTACGTTAACGAACCGCGACATGGCGGTTTCGTCGATCCGCAGGTTGGTGAAGTCGAACAGGTTGCGGTCCGCCAATTGCGACGGGATCACGTTCTGCAAGCTGCGGAAAATGCTTTCGGTGCGGCCCGGCGTCTTGCGCTCCCACTCCTGCAGCATTTCCTTGACCACCTGACGCTGCAGGTTTTCCTGGGAGCCGCAGAGGTTGCACGGGATGATCGGGAATTGCTTGAGGTCCGAGTAGGCCTGAATGTCTTTTTCGTTGCAGTAGGCCAACGGGCGGATCACCACGTTGCGGCCGTCGTCGGCGCGCAGCTTCGGCGGCATGGCCTTGAGCGAGCCGTTGAAGAACATATTGAGAAAGAACGTTTCGACGATGTCGTCGCGGTGGTGACCGAGGGCCATTTTGGTCGCGCCGATTTCGTCGGCAAAGGTGTAGAGCGTGCCGCGACGCAGGCGCGAGCACAGCGAGCAGGTGGTCTTGCCTTCCGGAATCAGCTCCTTGACCACCGAATACGTGTCTTTCTCGACGATGTGGTATTCGATACCCAGGGTTTTGAGGTACGCCGGCAGCACGTCCTCAGGGAAACCCGGCTGTTTCTGGTCCATGTTCACGGCCACGATCTCGAACTTGATCGGCGCGACCTTCTGCAAATGCATCAGCACATCGAGCATGGTGTAGCTGTCCTTGCCGCCGGACAGGCAGACCATGACCTTGTCGCCGTCTTCAATCATGTTGAAATCGGCGACAGCCTCACCGGCCTGACGGCGAAGGCGCTTTTGCAGTTTGTTCTGGTTGACCGTGAGAGTGCCCATGACGCGAGATCCGTGAGGTGTGACGAAAGGCCGGCATTTTACGCAAAAACCCCTCGGTGGCGAAGAGCCCCCTATCTCCTGTAGGAGCGAGCCTGCTCGCGATGGCGGTGTGTCAGTCCAAACAGTCATGCCTGATACACCGCCATCGCCGGCAAGCCGGTCTCGCTCCCACAGGGATAACGTTGACAGTGCCAGTGGCGATTAACAGGGGGATTTACAGCGCGATTTGCTCTAACGCCCTACAACCTGCGGGGTTAAGACCTTTCTATACTGCGTCATAAGGTCGCACACATATCCAGACCTTTACTTACTTGGCCACTTTGGCCTGTAGGCGCTCCACTGGGGGGCGACGGTAAAAACAAGAGGAGTGACTGGCATGATCCATCACGTAGTGGGGCTCTTCACCCACCCCGACCAGGAATGGAAAGAAATCCGTGGCGACCAAGAGGAAAGCATCAGCCACATGTACCTGACCCACACGCTGATTCTGGCGGCGATCCCCGCCGTGTCGGCGTTTATCGGCACCACGCAGGTCGGCTGGGTAATTGGCAGCCGGGCACCGGTGATGCTGACGCAGGAAAGCGCGCTATGGATGACGATCATGTCGTACGTGGCGATGCTCGGCGGCGTTGCCGTAATGGGCGCGTTCATCCACTGGATGGCCCGCACCTATGACGCCAACCCGAGTCTGGCACGTTGCGTTGCGTTTGCGACCTACACCGCGACCCCGCTGTTCATAGGCGGCCTCGCGGCACTGTACCCACACATGTGGCTAGGGATGATCGTCGGGACGGCGGCCATCTGCTACACGGTGTACCTGCTGTATGTGGGGCTTCCAACTTTCATGAACATTCCATCTGACGAGGGATTTCTGTTTTCAAGTTCGGTGCTCGCCGTCGGTTTAGTCGTACTGGTGGCGATCATGGCGTTCACTGTCATTGTCTGGGGACTCGGCGTGGGGCCGGTCTACACGAACTAGTTACGCCCGCCACCCAAAATCAAGATCTGCCAATACAGGCCGCCGCAAGGCGGCCTTTCAATGTGGAGGGTAACGACCATTCGGCGCCCTGGCGATTCGCAAGGCCCGAGCGTTGCGGCATACTCGACGTCTCTGGAGATCCATCAAGCATGCCCGAGCAACTCAATACCCGCGTCGAAGACTGTTACCAACAAGCCGAATCCTTTTTCAAACGAACCTTCAAACGCCCCGTGGTGAGCCTCAAGCTGCGCGGGCAAAAAGCCGGTGTCGCGCATCTGCACGAGAACCTGCTGCGCTTCAATCCGCAGCTGTACCGCGAAAACACGGAAGACTTCCTCAAGCAGACCGTGGCCCATGAAGTCGCCCACCTGATCGCTCATCAGCTGTTTGGCGATCGCATCCAGCCCCACGGCGAAGAGTGGCAACTGATCATGCGTGGCGTGTACGAACTGCCGCCCAATCGCTGCCATACCTACGACGTCAAGCGCCGCAGCGTGACGCGCTATATCTACAAATGCCCGTGCGCCGACAGTGATTTCCCGTTTTCGGCGCAGCGCCATAGCCTGGTGCGGCAGGGGCGGCGGTATTTGTGTCGGCGGTGTCGGAGCACGTTGGTGTTCAGTGGGGAGATGCGGGTCGAGTAAGCTGGATTTGTGGTGTTTTGGCGGGCCCCTTCGCGGGCAAGCCTCGCTCCTACAGAAGCATCGAAATCACCTGTAGGAGCGAGGCTTGCCCGCGAAGAGGCCGCGTCAGACGCTAGAGAATCACCTTGGCACGCCGCAATTCGGCAATCCGCTCAGCACCAAACCCCAACTCCCCCAACACCTGATCCGTATGTTCACCCAGCGCCGCACCGATATGCCGAGGCTCGGGCAAGCCATCCGAGAACTTCAACGGACACGCCATCTGCGCCTGGCTCGTGCCATCCCCTCGCGGCACATCGGTCACCAATTCCCGCGCCTGCAACTGCGGATGCCGAATCGCCTCACCCAAGGTCAGCACCGGCTCGACGCACGCATCGAGCTCGGCAAACAGTGCGCACAATTCGGCAAAGTCGTGTTTCTCGAATTCAGTCTGCAGCGCGTCCTTTAGCTTCTTTTGCTGGGCAGGCTGAGGTGACAGGCCCAACGCCGCCAATTCCTCCAGCCCCAGCGCCGTGCACAGTTGCTTCATGAACGGCGGCTCCAGGCTGCCCACCGATAACCAGCGCCCATCCCGCGAACGGTAATAGTCGTAGAAGCTGCCGCCGTTGAGCATCTGGTCTTCCCGGCCCGGCTCCTCGCCGCAGGCCAGGTACCCGGCCCCGGCCATGGCGTTCAGGCTGAATGCGCAGTCGGTCATGCTCACATCCAGATGCTGCCCCAACCCGCTTTGTTGCCGGGCGATCACCGCCGCCAGCAGGCCGATGACGCCGTGCAACGAACCGCCGGCGACATCCGCCACTTGCACGCCCAAGGGCAGCGGGCCGTTGTCGGCGCGGCCGGTGTAGCTCGCCAGCCCCGCCAACGCCAGGTAATTGATGTCGTGGCCGGCGCGATCCTTGTAGGGGCCGGTTTGCCCGTATCCAGTGATCGACACATAGATCAGCTTTGGGTTGATGGCTTTCAACGCTTCATACCCCAGGCCCAATCGTTCCATGACACCGGGGCGGAATTGCTCCAGGACGATGTCGTAGTCATGCAACAGCTGCTTGATCACCGCCAGCGCCTCGGGCTGCTTGAGGTCCAGCGCCAGGCTGCGCTTGTTGCGATTGAGGTACGCGTGGCTGGCCGACACGCCTTGGTCATGGGGCGGCAGCACGCGCAACAGGTCCATGCGGGTCGGCGATTCGATGCGCAAGACCTCGGCGCCCATGTCAGCCAATAACAGCGAGGCGAACGGCCCCGGCAACAGTGTCGAGAAATCCAGAACCTTGAGTGATGCCAATGGGCCGGGCATGAGCGATCTCCGTATTCGATGCCTCCAGCCTAGGCAGCCAATCGCGTTGCAGCAATCACCTGATGTGTCAGCAACTGTGACCGTTACGCTCAAATTCCAGGCATGAAAAAACCCGCCGAAGCGGGTTTTTTCATGACAACGCGTGTTACTTGACGTTGCTTGGGGTTGGGCCTTCGGCCACACCCAGGTCGTCTACTTCACGTTCATCGGAGATACCGCGACCGCCGGAAGCCAGCTCGACTTGCAGCTTGTCTTCGTCCAGCTCTTTCACCCACTTGGCCACGACCAGGGTCGCAACGGCATTACCAACGAGGTTGGTCAGCGCACGGGCTTCGGACATGAAGCGGTCGATACCGAGGATCAGCGCCAGGCCGGCTACTGGCAGAGTACCCACGGCCGACAGGGTGGCTGCCAGCACGATGAAACCACTACCGGTCACACCTGCCGCACCTTTGGAGGACAACAGCAGCACCAGCAGCAAGGTGATCTGGTGAGTGAGGTCCATCGGCGTATCAGTCGCCTGAGCGATAAACACAGCCGCCATGGTCAGGTAGATCGAAGTACCGTCGAGGTTGAAGGAGTAACCAGTCGGGATCACCAGACCCACTACCGATTTATCCGCACCCAGGCGTTCCATTTTGATCAGCATGCGTGGCAGAGCCGATTCCGACGAGGAAGTGCCCAGTACGATCAGCAGTTCTTCACGGATGTAGCGGATCAGCTTGAGTACGCTGAAACCATGCGCGCGGCAGATGGCGCCCAATACCAGAACCACAAACAGGATGCAGGTGATGTAGAAGCAGATCATCAGCTGACCGAGCTGTACCAGCGAGCCAACACCGTAAGCACCAATGGTGAAGGCCATGGCACCGAAGGCACCGACTGGGGCGAGCTTCATGATCATGTTGATGATGTTGAACATCACGTGAGCGAAGCGATCGATAAAGTCCAGGACCGGCTTGCCGTACGCACCCAGGCGATGCAGGGCGAAACCGAAGATCACCGAGAACATCAGAACTTGCAGGATATCGCCGTTGGCGAAAGCGCCGACGATGGTGTTCGGGATCACATTGAGGATAAAGGCGACGATGCTCTGGTCTTTACCGGCCGAGATGAAGCCAGCAATTTTGCTGGTGTCCAGAGTCGTTACGTCGATGTGCATGCCGGCGCCCGGTTGCACGACGTTGACCACGACCAGACCGATCAGCAAGGCAATAGTGGAAACGATTTCGAAGTACAGCAGCGCATAACCGCCGGTCTTGCCGACCGATTTCATGTTCTGCATGCCGGCGATACCGCTGACGACCGTACAGAAGATGATTGGCGCGATGACCATTTTGATCAGTTTGATGAACCCGTCACCCAGCGGCTTGAGGGCCACACCGGTCTGCGGGTAGAAGTGACCAAGCAGGATGCCGATGGCGATGGCAACGATCACCTGGAAATACAGGGATTTGTACAGTGGCTGACGAGTCGTCATTGCAAAGTTCCTCAAGAGTGCGCGCTAACAACATCCATCTGTTGCCCACGACACCTGAATTGCGAACCCTCCTGCACTGGAGGGATTTGTTTTTTCGAGCTGCACGACGGCAGGCATCTGCTCGTTGTATCGCAAGCGGCGTGCCACTTTTGCAAAACCCGCTGCGAGCCTTTTGACATCAGGGGTTACAGGTTCAACGTGCCTTGGGTGCGCTATAAAACAGTGGCGGATTTCCGCCCATCCGCCAAACCTCGTCCTGCAATTTGGCGGATATCCGCCTTGTCCATTGCCTGACCCGACGACTACCATCCGTCGTTCAATAGACGGACCTGCCTTCTATGCGCGAACGTACCATCGCCAGCCATTTCGCCCGCGCCGCCCTCGGTGGCGCGCGTCGGCTGGGTCATGACTGTTCAAACCTGCTGCAACAACTCGGCATCAGCCCCGAGCTGCTGGAAGAACCGCGTGCGCGCATTGCGCCTGAGCAGTTCACCCGTTTGATCCAGGGATTGTGGCTGGCACTCGACGACGAGTACCTGGGCTTCGGGCCGGTGCCGAGTAAAATCGGCAGTTTCGCGATGATGTGCCATGCGGTGATTCACTGCCGCAATCTCGATAAGGCACTGCATCGCGGCTTGTTGTTTTATAGCCTGTTCCCCGGCGGCCCGCGCCTGACCCTGACCCGCGAAAACGAAATGATCCGCCTGAGCCTGGACGATTCGCAGTTTCAGGACCCGGACCATTTCCTCACCGAGAGCCAGTTGATGGTCTGGCATCGCCTTGGCAGTTGGCTGATCGGCCAGCGCATCCGCCTGGAACAAGCGACGTTCAGCTACCCGAGGCCCGAGCACGGCGCCGAATACGAGTTGCTGTTCCCCTGCCCGATGGAGTTTTCAGCGGCGCAGAGCAGCCTGCTGTTCCACAGTCGCTACCTGAACATGCCGTTGCTGCAGGACGAGCGGACCCTCAAGCATTTCCTCGAACACTCCCCCGCCGACCTGTTGTCGCGCCCGGATGACGGCGACAGCCTGAGCAGCCAGTTGCGCCGCTTGCTCAGCCGCGACAGTGCGCGCTGGCCGGACCTGGAAGCGGTGGCCGCGCACCTGCACATCAGCCCGCAGACGCTACGCCGGCATTTGCGCGAAGAGGGTTCGAGTTTTCAGGAGTTGAAGGATCAGTTGCGCCGGGACATTGCGATTTATCACTTAGGGCGCGCGGACCTGTCGTTGCAACAGATTGCCGAGCAGCTGGGGTTTTCCGAGCCTTCGGCGTTTCATCGGGCGTTCAAGAAATGGACCGGGCTTACACCCGGAGCCTACCGCGCGCAGGAGAATTGATTGTTGCGGTGACTTCACCGGCCCCTTCGCGGGCAAGCCTCGCTCCTACAGGAAAGCGCATTCCTGTAGGAGCGAGGCTTGCCCGCGAAGGGGCCCGTAAAAACGCTGAAGAACTCAGGTCAAACCACCGGAAAATGAATCCGGAACGCCGCGCCGCCCATCGGCGAATCGCCCAGGGTCAGCTTCGCGTTGTAACTCTCGATGATGTCCTTGACCACCGCCAACCCGATCCCCTGCCCCGGGTGCTGACGGTCCAGCCGTTCGCCGCGCTGCAGAATCCGCGCACGCTGATCCGGCGGCACACCCGGCCCGTCGTCCTCGACGCACAATTCGACCCCGCTCAAGGTCTCGCGCACGCTGATGCGCACTTCGCCCAGGCACAGGCGATAGGCGTTTTCCAGCAGGTTGCCCATCATTTCCAGCAAGGCGCCCTGCTCGATCGGCACGTAGCATTGCTCCGGCAGATCGAAGGCCACCCGCACGCGTTTGTCGCGGTAGACCTTGTCCAGCGTGTCGCAGAGGCTTTGCAGCACCGGACGCAACCGCACCTGATGGCGCACCAGGCCGCTTTTGCGCAGGCTGGCGCGCTGCAACTGATAGCTGATCTGCTGGCTCATGCGCTCGATCTGGGTTTGCAGCACCCAGGCCTGATCGCGATCCGCCGGGCGTTGCGCCATGTCTTCGCTGACGCCTTGCAGCACGGTCAACGGGGTTTTCAGGCTGTGCGCCAGGTCGCCGAGAGAATCGCGATAGCGGCTGCGCTGTTCGCGCTCGCTGTGCAGCAAGCGGTTGAGCGAGCCGGTCAGGCGCAGCAATTCACGCGGGTGCTGTTCGCTGAGGCTTTCGCGGGTGCCGCTTTCGATTTCGTCGAGCTCCTGACTGAGTCGGCGCAACGCCTGCAAGCCCCAGGTCAGACCGATCCACAGCAACGCCAGCAGCACCAACAAAGCGGCGCCGAAACCCAGATAGAGATTTTCCCGCAGGCCTTCGAGTGTGTCTTCGTACTCGCGCACCGGTTGCAGCGCGACAATGCTGAACGCCGCGCTTTTGCCGCCGAGCAGTTTGACTTCGACGTCATAGACGAAGAATTCCTGGCCGTTGGCTTCGCTGATCCTCGCAAACTCGTTACCGCGCCCGTCGTAACGCGGTTTGTAGTTGATGTCCTCTTCCTGAGTACCCTTCGAGCGCCAGACCAGGTGACCTTCACGGTCATAGATGTAGCCGAGCAAACGGCTGTCGGTGAGGTTGAAACGCTCGTCCGGCAACTGCGCCGGCATCTGCAAGTGGTTGCCTTCGACCCGGGCGGCGGAAATCAGCGTGGTGACGTCCGACGCCAGGCGCTGCTCGATGGAATCCTGCAGCGCCAGGCTGAACGCGCCCTGCATCGCCGGCAGCAACGCCAGCATGAACAACACCACCAGGATCGTGGCGGCGAGCATCAAACGGACACGAAGCGAACGAATCAAGTGCAGCGCTCATTGAACAGGTAGCCGAGGCCCCGCACGGTGTCGATCGGCTTGAAGCCGGCCGGGCCTTCGAGTTTGCGGCGCAAGCGGCCGACCAGCACTTCGATCACGTTCGGGTCGCGCTCGTCGTCATCCGGGTAGAGCTGCTCCATCAAGCGGTCCTTGGCCACCACTTGCTGGTGATGGCGCATCAGGTATTCGAGGATCCGGTACTCGTAGGCAGTCAGCGCCAGCGGTTGTTCATCGAGGGACGCCTGCTTGCGATTGAGGTCGAGCAGCAGCGGCCCGGCGACGATGGTCGACTGAGTGAAACCGCTGGAGCGACGCAGCAAGGCATTCAGGCGCGCATCCAGCTCTTCGAACTGGAACGGCTTGACCACGTAATCGTCGGCGCCGGCAGCGAGGCCTTCGACTTTGTCCTGCCAGTTGCCGCGCGCGGTGAGGATCAGGATCGGGAAGGTCTTGCCCCGCGAACGCAGCTGACGGATCAGGTCGAGCCCGCCCATACCGGGCAGGCCGAGGTCGATCACCGCCAGGTCATGGTTGAATTGCTCGGTCTGGTACAGCGCCTCCTCGGCGTTGGCCACGGACTCGACCACGTGGCCACTGTCCGTCAGGCGGGTTTGCAGGTGATGGCGCAACAGCGCTTCATCTTCGACGACCAGCAATTTCATAACGCTCTCCCGGGCAATTCAACCTCTCCAGAGGTGCAACGGCGTATTTCAAGACAGATCATAGCGGCCCATGAGGTTCTCCTGACGGAGTTTAATGCCATTGTGAAAGACCGACACGTTCGCGTAAGCAGCGCAGTAATCGGCCTGTGGGTTCGGGCGGCCCAACTGCGCGCCCCAGGCACTGTCATGACTGACCACGCCGTTCGTGCCGATGCTGTGCAGGGTGAGGGACTTTTTGGGTCGCTCGCCGGTCTTCCCAAGAGCAAGGCTGGCGACATTATCGTCGGAAGCGAACGCCGCGGTGCTCGCGCTCAAAACGGTGAATGCCAGCAGCAGGTTTTTAAAGCCAGTCATAGGAAAATGTCCTCATGCGCAGATGCTTTGGGTACGGCGCTACATTACGCACCGGCCCCTGAACTCCCCCTGAACGCACTCTGAACCCGAGCTGAACCAGATCGACTAGGCTGTGTTGACGACTTTTTTCCAGGAGATCCGACCATGCGTATATTCCTTGCCCTGTTCTTGCTGGCCGTGAGCGGGCTCAGCCAGGCGGCCATCAAGACCCAGGAAATCCCCTATCAAAGCCCCGACGGCACCAAGCTGATCGGGTATTACGCTTACGACGACGCAGTTAAAGGCCCCCGCCCTGGCGTTGTGGTGGTTCACGAGTGGTGGGGGCTCAATGACTACGCCAAGCGCCGCGCCCGTGACCTCGCCGGTCTGGGCTACAGCGCCCTGGCCATCGACATGTATGGCGACGGCAAAAACACCGAACACCCCAAGGACGCCATGGCGTTCATGCAAGCGGCGATCAAGGACAGCGCCGCTGCCAGTGCGCGGTTTCAGGCCGGGCTGGATCTGTTGAAGAAACAGCCGCAAACCAATCCGGATAAAATCGCCGCGATTGGTTACTGCTTTGGCGGCAGCGTGGTGCTGAACGCGGCACGTCAGGGCTTGCCGCTGGCGGGCGTGGTGAGTTTCCACGGGGCGCTGGCGACCAAAGCGCCTGCAACACCGGGCAGCGTGAAGGCGAAAATCCTCGTGGAGCATGGCGCGCTGGACAGCATGGTGACGTCGGAAAACGTTGCGGCGTTCAAGGCGGAGATGGACAAGGCCGGGGCCGATTATCAATTCGTCAACCTTGAGGGCGCCAAGCATGGGTTCAGCAATCCGGATGCGGATCGCTTGAGCCATGGCGATCATGGCGGGCCGGATATTGGTTACAACAAGGCGGCGGATGAGAAATCCTGGGCGGATATGCAGGCGTTTTTCAAAAAGATTTTTAGCTAGGCAGGTAAACCGCGGTGCGGCGTTCGCGGGCAAGCCTCGCTCCTACAGGTTAGCGTTGTTCCCTGTAGGAGCGAGGCTTGCCCGCGAAGAACGATAACGCGGTCTGACGTCAGGGCTACCCAGCATCAAGGCAACCCGGCAAAATGCCCGACATGAATCCCGTCCCCGCCCTGCCCGCCTGCTGCACCCCACTCGATGCCCATTGGCCGCTGCCGTTCGTATTGCCCGATACGGTGCTGCTGAGCACGCACTTCAACACCTCGCAACTGGCCGCCGATGACTTTCAGCGCAGCGCCATCGAGCCGCCCGCGACCATCCAGCGTTCGGTGGCCAAGCGTCAGGCCGAGTTTCTCGCCGGCCGGGTTTGCGCTCGCGCCGCATTGCAGCGGCTGGAAGGGCTGAATTTTACCCCGGCCATTGGCGAAGACCGGGCGCCGGTCTGGCCCGCGCACATCTGCGGCTCGATCACCCACAGCACCGGCCGCGCTGCGGCGATTGTCGCGCAGAAAACCCACTGGCGCGGCTTGGGGATGGACCTGGAAAACCTGCTCAACCCTGAACGGGCCGAGCGCCTGGCCGGGGAAATTCTCACCCCGCCGGAGTTACAACGCATGGCGGCAGGCCATCGCGATCAACTGGCGCTGCTGGTGACGCTGACGTTTTCGGTGAAGGAGAGTCTGTTCAAGGCGCTGTATCCGATTGTTCAGCAGCGCTTCTACTTCGAGCATGCCGAGGTGCTGGAGTGGTCCGAAGCGGGTGAGGTGCGGTTGCGATTGTTGACGGACCTGTCCAGTGAATGGCGCCATGGCACCGAGCTGGATGCGCAGTTCGGGGTGAAGGATGGGCAGTTGTTGAGTCTGGTCAGTATCAAGGCCTGAAGATTTTTGGTGTCGGACAGGGCCTCTTCGCGGGCAAGCCTCGCTCCTACAGGGAATGCGATCCTGTAGGAGCGAGGCTTGCCCGCGAAGGCGATTTCCGGGACAACAAAAATCTCAACGCTTCTCCTGATTGCGCGGCCAACTCAAACTGAAACACGCCCCGCCCAGGCTCTTGCTCTTGCTGATCAACGCTCGCCCGTCATGCCAGTGGATGATCCGCCGCACGATCGACAACCCCAATCCATGCCCGCCCGAAGCACGGGTTCGGCTGTCATCGAGACGCAAAAACGGCGTAAATATTTTCTCCCACGCGGATTCCGGTACACCCGGCCCGTCATCCTCGATGTCCACCCGACAACGCTGTTGCCCGACCTGATAGCTGACGGTCACCCGCGATGAGGCATGGCGCATGGCGTTGCTCACCAGGTTCTGGATCGCCCGGTGCAGGTAACGGGGTTCGGCCTCGACCCAGGCATCGTCGCAATCGGCGGCCGAGAGGCACAAACCGCGCTGCACCGTGACGTCGGCGCGCAAGGGCGCCAACTCTTCAATCACTTGATTGACCAACGCATCCAGGTCGATCCGCTGGAAATTCAGCGCGGGCGAACCCTGTTCCAGCCGCGCGTAAGTGAGCATCTCGTCCACCAGCCGATCAAGGTCTTCAATGTCGTGATCCATGCCCTCACGGTACTTCTCAAGCGCCTGCGGCGTGGTGGCCGAACCGATCATCTCCAGGCCGAAACGCAGCCGCGCCACCGGCGTGCGCAATTCGTGGGACACCGCGCGTACCAGCTCACGCTGGATCGCCAGCAACTGCTGCAAGTGCTCGGCCATGCCGTTGAACGCCGAGGCCAGGCGCCCCACCGAGTCGGCGCCGCGCGCCGGCACGCGGGTTTCCAGGCTGCCTTTGGCAATGCGCGTGGCGGCCGCTTCGAGCCCGCGCAAACGGCGCTCCAGTTGCCGCACCAAGAGATAGACGATCAACCCGATCAGGCTCAAGCCCAGCGCCGCGATCAGCACCAGCCACTCCGGCGGGTAAGGATTCATCTGATACAACGGACCGATTTCCAGCACCCACGGCGTGCCGACCATGCCGGCAAACACCCGGATCGAATCGCCGCCCTTGCCCAGCGCCATTACCGTATCGCCTTCGGCCACCCGACGGCTCTGGTCTTCGTCCATGTCCGCTTCGCCGACCGTGACCAGCCGCAAGTCGAAACCAAACCCCTTGTCTTCTTTCAACTGCGCCAGTCGCTTGGGCTGCTCGGCCACCGGCACGCGCACCAGCTCATCGGCGAGCAGGTAAATAGTCGCGCGGGCCAGTTGCTCGCTGATCTGCTGCACCTCCCCCGTGAGCACCAACTGCTCCTTGTCGCTGATCAGTCGATAGACCTTCGCCGCATGCGGACCGGTCTGCTCCACCAGTGCCTGACCGCGCAGCACGCGGGTGCGCTGAGTCAGGTCGAGATCAGTTTGGGCGAAGGTCTTCAGCGCCAACGGAATCCCGAGCAGGCGTTCCCACACCAGCAAGGCGCGGTGACGCTGGGTTTCGTTCATCGGTTGCAGGTTGTCGGCCATCAGCGAAAACGTGCCATGGGCCAGGCGCTCGCGGTACTGCTCGCTGCGCACCTGGTTGAGCATGTGCAAGGCCAGCACGCCGAGCACCGCCACCAGAATCAGCGCCGCGCACATGCCGCCATAGATGCGCAGGAAGATCGAGTTCACAGCGACGGATCTACGCAGGCTTCCGGCACGAACAGGTAGCCTTTGCTGCGGATGGTTTTGATCAGGCGCGGATGATCCGGGTCATCGCCGATCTTCGGCCGGATGCGCGAGATGCGCACGTCGATGGAGCGGTCCTGGCCGTCATAGCCGATGCCGCGCAGTGCGGTGAAAATCTCTTCACGAGAGAGGATGCGCCCGGCATTGGCCACCAACAGCCACAACAGGTCGAACTCGGCGCTGGTCAGCTCGATGCCGTTGTCATGCAGCCAGGCTTCACGCAAGGCGTTGTCCACCACCAGCGGGCCGAATTGCAGGCGCCGTTGTTTTTCCGGGACGGGTTCAGGCGCTTCACTGCGCCGCAACAAGGCCTGGATGCGGGCCAGCAGCAGGCGTGGGCGAACCGGTTTGCAGACGTAGTCGTCGGCGCCCAGGTCGAGGCCGAGGATCTGATCGGTGTCGTCGGTACGCGCGGTGAGCATCAGGATCGGCCCGTCGTACTTGTCGCGGACCTTGCGGCAAATACTCAGGCCGTCTTCGCCCGGCAGCATCAGGTCGAGGATCACCAGGTCCGGTTTTTCCTTGATGATGCGCGCGGCCGCCAGGGCGCCGTTGCCTTCGATCGACACACGCAGGCCATTGGCCTCCAGGTATTCGCGGGTCAGTTCGGCCAGACGCTGGTCGTCTTCCACTATCAATACCTGCCAGGCTTCTTGCTCCACGGTGACCTCTGCTTGCCAACAACACTAATAAGGAAGGATCCGCCCGTCTTTTTGTAATGATTGGGGAGGATAAGAATGCGTAACCATCGGCCGATTGTATAAACGTCGCCCGCCAAGAACACAAGCCGGCAAATGCGTTCGGACAACCCGGTTTTTTGTGATAGGGTTCGCGCCCTTAAAAATCCGAATGACTGTTTTCAATCGCTGAAAATCAGTGAAAAACAGTCCGCTCCAGCTAGGTCGCGGCCTACACGCTCGTTCCACCTTTCACACACAATTTACGCACAGGTTTATCCACAGGTAGTACGTTGCAACACCCTCCGAAACGCATTATCTTGTACCCCGGCGCGAAAAAAACCCTACATGTAGGGTTTTACGCCAAAAACCAAACACAAACCGGACACCGATTTCAAGCGCTTTTATTGCCTCTTTCCGGTTGAACCAAACGTATTTTCGAAAGACCAAACCGCGCGTGCGGATGGCTACTGTTTTTGAGCCGGAAACGGCGTTAACGGTACGGGTGTTGCAGTCGATTACTGTCACCCAAAAGGATCCTGGTGTCAGGCTCAAGGCCTGGGACCAAAGACTTCGGCATGGAAGCGGCGCCCCAACAGCCCCCTTCCTGATCTGTCCCGAAGTTGGTATGCCCGGCCCAGCCGGTTGTAGTGCTTCAGGACGGAACGGTGGGCACCGTGATGGTGCCCAAACAAACATAGAGAATGTGGAGACAACCCCCCATGCAAACCGACACAACTCGCGAGAACCCGCAGGGCACTTTGCCGCAGGCCGCTGATTCGACTTCGGATCTGTCCGCCACCGCGCCTGGCCAACTGCGCGTGATCAAGCGTAACGGCACTGTCGTTCCTTACACCGATGACAAGATCACCGTCGCGATCACCAAAGCGTTTCTCGCAGTTGAAGGCGGCACCGCTGCCGCTTCGTCGCGAATCCATGACACCGTGGCCCGCCTGACCGAACAAGTCACCGCGACCTTCAAGCGTCGCATGCCGTCGGGCGGCACCATCCACATCGAAGAAATCCAGGACCAGGTCGAACTGGCCCTGATGCGTGCCGGTGAGCAGAAAGTGGCTCGCGACTACGTGATCTACCGCGACGGTCGTTCGAAACAACGCGCTGCCCACGCTCCGGCAGAAGAAGCGGTCAACGCTCACCCGTCGATCCGCATCACCCGCGCCGACGGCACTTTTGCACCGCTGGACATGGGTCGCCTGAACACCATCGTCACCGAAGCGTGCGAAGGCCTGGAAGAAGTCGACGGCGACCTGATCCAGCGCGAAACCCTGAAAAACCTGTACGACGGCGTGGCCCTGACCGACGTCAACACCGCTCTGGTGATGACCGCTCGTACCCTGGTCGAGCGTGAGCCGAACTACTCGTTCGTGACCGCCCGCCTGCTGATGGACACCCTGCGTGCCGAAGGCCTGAGCTTCCTGAACGTTGCCGAAAGCGCGACCCACCACGAAATGGTCGACCTGTACGCCAAGGCATTGCCTGCGTACATCGCCAAGGGTATCGAATTCGAATTGCTGAACCCGGTCCTGGCCACCTTCGACCTGGAAAAACTCGGCAAGGCGATCAACCACGAGCGCGATCAGCAGTTCACCTACCTGGGCCTGCAAACCCTGTACGACCGTTACTTCATCCACAAGGACGGTATCCGCTTCGAACTGCCGCAAATCTTCTTCATGCGCGTGGCCATGGGCCTGGCGATCGAAGAGAAGCAGAAAGAAGATCGTGCGATCGAGTTCTACAACCTGTTGTCGTCCTTCGACTACATGTCGTCGACTCCGACCCTGTTCAACGCCGGTACCCTGCGTCCACAGCTGTCCAGCTGCTACCTGACCACCGTGCCGGATGACCTGTCGGGCATCTACCACGCGATCCACGACAACGCCATGTTGTCGAAATTCGCCGGTGGCCTGGGCAACGACTGGACCCCGGTTCGTGCACTCGGTTCGTACATCAAGGGCACCAACGGCAAATCCCAGGGCGTGGTTCCGTTCCTGAAAGTCGTCAACGACACCGCCGTTGCCGTTAACCAGGGTGGCAAGCGCAAAGGCGCTGTCTGTGCCTACCTGGAAACCTGGCACATGGACATCGAGGAGTTCATCGAACTCCGCAAGAACACCGGTGATGATCGTCGTCGTACCCACGACATGAACACCGCCAACTGGATCCCTGACCTGTTCATGAAGCGCGTCTTCGATGACGGCAAGTGGACCCTGTTCTCGCCATCCGAAGTACCGGACCTGCACGACCTGACCGGCAAGGCTTTCGAAGAGCGTTACGAGTACTACGAAGCCCTGACCGAGTACCCGGGCAAGGTCAAGCTGTTCAAGACCATCCAGGCCAAAGACCTGTGGCGCAAAATGCTGTCCATGCTGTTTGAAACCGGCCACCCATGGCTGACCTTCAAAGACCCGTGCAACCTGCGCAGCCCGCAGCAGCACGTTGGCGTGGTCCACAGCTCGAACCTGTGCACCGAGATCACCTTGAACACCAACAAGGACGAGATCGCCGTTTGCAACCTGGGCTCGATCAACCTGCCGAACCACATCGTCAACGGCAAGCTGGACACCGCCAAGCTGGAACGCACCGTGAACACCGCTGTTCGCATGCTCGATAACGTTATCGACATCAACTACTACTCGGTGCCACAAGCGAAGAACTCCAACTTCAAGCACCGTCCGGTCGGTCTGGGCATCATGGGCTTCCAGGACGCTTTGTACCTGCAGCACATTCCTTACGGTTCCGACGCTGCCGTCGAGTTCGCCGACAAGTCGATGGAAGCGGTCAGCTACTACGCGATCCAGGCGTCCTGCGACCTGGCCGACGAGCGCGGCGCGTACGAGACGTTCCAGGGTTCGCTGTGGTCCAAAGGCATCCTGCCGCTGGATTCGCAACAGATCCTGATCGAGCAGCGCGGCCAGAAGTACATCGACGTTGACCTGAACGAATCCCTGGACTGGGCACCGGTTCGCGCCCGTGTACAGAAAGGCATTCGTAACTCCAACATCATGGCCATCGCACCGACCGCGACCATCGCCAACATCACTGGCGTCTCGCAGTCGATCGAACCGACCTACCAGAACCTCTACGTGAAATCGAACCTGTCGGGCGAATTCACCGTGATCAACCCGTACCTGGTTCGCGACCTGAAGGCTCGCGGTCTGTGGGACTCGGTCATGATCAACGACCTGAAGTACTACGACGGTTCGGTGCAGCAGATCGAGCGCATCCCGCAAGAACTCAAAGAGCTCTACGCGACTGCCTTCGAAGTGGACACCAAGTGGATCGTCGACGCGGCAAGCCGTCGTCAGAAGTGGATCGACCAGGCTCAGTCGCTGAACCTGTACATCGCTGGCGCCTCGGGCAAGAAGCTGGACGTGACCTACCGCATGGCCTGGTACCGTGGTCTGAAAACTACTTACTACCTCCGTGCCCTGGCCGCGACCAGCACCGAGAAGTCGACCATCAACACCGGCAAGCTGAACGCTGTTTCCAGCGGCGGCAACCATGGTGAAGATTCGGTCCTGGCAGCTCCTGCCGGTCCTGCTCCAGTGCCGAAGGCTTGCGCCATCGACGAGCCGGATTGCGAAGCTTGCCAATAAGCTGAGCCGGTAGGCGCCGCGAGGCGCTTACTCGACAACCCCCGATCGGTCCTCTGGATTGGTCGGGGGTTTTCTTTTGCCCATGGAAATGTGGTGACTGGTGTGACGCCTTCGCGGGCAAGCCTCGCTCCTACAAGGTTTTGTGAACGACAAAGAGCTTTGTAGGAGCGAGGCTTGCCCGCGAAGAGGCCCTCCCTGACAACACAAAATCCCGGCCATAAAAAAGCCCCTCTTGCGAGGGGCTTTTTATGCAGCGCTATCCAGCATCAGGTCATCTGAATGATGGTCTGCATGATGGTGCTTTGAGTCGAGATGGTCTTGGCGTTCGCCTGGTAGTTGCTCTGCGCCTTGATCAGGTCGACCAGTTCGCTGGTCAGGTTGACGTTGGACTCTTCCAGGGAGTTGGAGTGGATCTCGCCCAAGGTGCCGGTGTTCGGCGCATCGTAGCCCGGGATACCCGACGCGTAGGTTTCTTTCCAGCTGGTGCCGCCTACTGGCTGCAGACCTTGCTCGTTGGTGAAGCTGGCGAGCGAGATCTGGCCGATGGCCTTGGTCTGGCTGTTGCTGAAGTTGGCCAGCATGATACCGCTACCATCGATGGTCAGGTTGGTGATCTGGCCGGTGGCGTAGCCGTTCTGCGTAGGAATCGAACGTGCGGTGTCAGCATTGTATTGCGAGGTTTTGGCCATGGAGACCGTAACGACGCCGGAAGTAGCGCCGTTCGCTGTCCACACGCCATTTTTCACGTCACCGGGAATCCAGCCGGTGACCCTCAGGTCAGGGCTCACGATCGGCGCCGGAACGGCCGGAGTGGTAACCGAAACCAGATTGCCCGAGGTATCGAACACCATGGTCGAAGCGACCGGCAGGTTCAACGGAACCGCGGTAGGACTAGGGTCGGTGCCATTCGGGTTGCGACCATCAATCAGGGTGTAGGTTTTCCAGGTGTTCGCCCCAGTCTTGACCATGTATTGGTCCATGACGTGCTTGTTACCCTGAGTGTCATAAATCGGGGTACTGAACTGTTTGGTGAAGGTGGCTTCTTTGGTCGAATCAAACGGGGTGGCAACCTGATCGATAACCGGTGCGGTGGAGTTCAGGTTGATCGTCGACGACACCGTGGAGGTGTTTTTTGGCGCCAGGTTCGAAGTATCGATACGCAGGTCGGTCAACACGCCGTTGATGATCTTGCCGTTGGCGTCCACGCCGTAACCTTGCAGACGCGAAGTGCCGTCGGTGTTGGTGACGTAACCGTCCTTGTCGACCTTGAACGTACCGGCACGGGTGTAGGACAGCGAGCCGTTGTCGTTCAGCACGAAGAAGCCGGAACCGTTGATGCCCATGTCCAGCACGTTGCCGGTGTTGTTGACGTCGCCCTGGGTGAACTGCTGGGAAACGTTGGCCAGGCGCACGCCGTTACCAATGGTTTTGCTACCGGAACCCAGCTTGGTGGCCGAGTAAACGTCCGAGAATTCCGCACGGGACGATTTGAAACCGGTGGTCGCGACGTTGGCGATGTTGTTGCCGGTCACGTCCAGTTGTTTGTTGGCTGCATAGAGACCGCTAAGGCCGATATTGAAAGACATATTCCACTCCTTTGTGCCGTGTTAGTCGGCTCTACATACCAATTGTTTGTACTTTGGACAGGGCGATGCTGCCCCCACCGGCGAGATTGAGCATCAACTCACCACCGGTCTGGCTGATGGTCACGCTGCTGACAGTCGCCGGCAGGTACGTCACCAGCGAAGTCGCCTTGCCGTCGTAAGTTGCGGTGGCGCCGAAGGTGTACGTACCCGCCTTGGCCACTTCGCCTGCATCGTTCTTGCCGTCCCAGATGAAACTGGCGCTGCCGGCTTTTTGGCTGCCCAGGTCGATGGTGCGGATGACCTTGCCATCGGCGTCGGTAATCTTCACTTTCACCGGGTCCACTGAGGCCGGAACCGCGACGGTCCCGTTGAAGCTCTTGGAGGTATCGACCACGGCCTTCTCGCTCGGCGCGATGACCGAACGCCCGACCAGCGACGAAGCCTGCAGGGCCTGGGACGAGTTGTAATTGCTGGCCAGGCCACTCACGGTGGTGTTGAGCGTGGTGATGCCTTCCAGGCTGCTGAACTGCGCCAGCTGGGCAACGAACTCGCCGTTGTCCTGCGGCTCCAGCGGGTTCTGGTTCTTCAGCTGTGTCACCAGCAACTGCAGGAACGCGTCCTTGCCCAGGGCCTTTTTGCCGGTGGCGCTGTTCGTGGCGGACGCCAGGCCGTCGGCACTGGTGTTGGTCTTGATCGAAGAGTTGGCCAGGATGTCTTTGAGGCTAATGCCGCTAGTGGTATCGGTAACACTCATCTGAGTCGCCCCTTATCACTGACCGAGGGTCAGGACCTTCTGCATCATGGTTTTGGCGGTGTTCATCATTTCGGCGTTGGTCTGGAACGAACGGCTCGCGGAAATCATGTCGGCCATTTCTTCAACCACGTTGACGTTCGGGTAGTAGACGTAGCCCTTGGCGTCGGCCGCCGGGTGGTTCGGCTCATAGCGCGCTTCAAGATTGCTCTGGTCTTCGACCACGCCCAGCACTTGCACGCCCTGACCGGCCGCGTCCTGGTTCTGGAACAACGAATCGCTGCCGCCGCTCTGCCCGCCCTGGAACATGGTGGCGAACACTGGATGACGTGCGCGATAGGTCTGGTCGATGCTCGACGAGACGGTCTCGGCGTTGGCGATGTTCGAGGCCACGGTGTTCAAGCGCGTGGTTTGCGCACTCATGCCGCTACCGGCAATGTTGAAAACACTGGATAGAGACATGACTTACTCTCCGCGAATGGCTGACATCAGCCCTTTGAATTTGCTGTTGAGCAAGGTGAAGCTGGCCTGGAAGTTGATCGCGTTTTCCGCGTAGTTCGACTGTTCCAGCTGGGCGTCCACGGTGTTCTGGTCAATCGACGGTTGCATCGGCGTGCGATACAGCAGCGACTCGTCGCCATTGCCCATGCCTTCGGCTTCGATATGACGGTTGTTGGTCATGTTCAAGGCGAATGTGCCGCTCTTGGTTTTCTCGTTCTGCTCGGCGAGCACTTTCGAGAAGTCCAGATCCCGAGCCTTGTAGTTCGGGGTGTCGGCGTTGGCGATGTTGTTGGCCAGGACTTCGGCACGCTGGGCGCGGAAGCCCAGGGCTTGTTCGTGGATACCGAGCGCTTTATCGAAGCTGATGCTCATGTCGGGAAACCTTCGGGTGACCTGATTTTTCGTACGATGGATATAGCAAGCGGCGTGCCAATTCAAAAAAGCCCGTAAACCGGGGCTTTGCGGGCAGGGGCAAGGCGGCAATGCCAGAAAAGCGGCAACGGGTTTCCGCCGTCTGCCGCTTTTCTGCCGCTTTCGGTTTTGGCCCGGGTTGTGTGTATCCGTTTTTGCGGTAACGGCCACTTATGGTTTCGCCCTTACGGCGAGTCACTTTGGAAAAGCCCCAAAGTAACCAAAGGGCTTTTGCCCCTTTCGTTCGGTGCCTCGCCTAGGCTCGGCATACCCTCGCTCCGGTCCTGCTCCGTGGGCCCGCCGCCATCGGCCATCCCTGGCCGGGGGCGGCTAACCCGGCATCCATGCCGGGTTGCCCACTACGCAGAACCTCCACTCGGCCTCTCGAGGGGGCGACTACCGCCACAGCCGCCGAGGCGGCCTGAAAGCCGACCTGGCTCTGCAGTTGTCCGCGTTGTTCTTCTCTACTGCATTCACTCATTCCGAACATGTACACCAATCCCCTGTAGGAGCCGGCTTGCTGGCGATGGGCGCCAACGATAACGCGGGCTGTCTGAATGAACGCGTTGTCCAGACGCTTTTCGCCAGCAAGCCGGCTCCTACAAGGGATTGGGTTCACACGATTCAAAATTGTAGGAGCTGGCTTGCCAGCGATGGACGTCAACGATAACGCGGGCTGTCTGAATGAACGCGTTGTCCAGACGTTTTTCGCCGGCAAGCCGGCTCCTACAGGGAATCGCGTTTGCTTTTGCTTCTCACCACTCATCAGGCCGAGCGTTAGCTCGCCTTCCGCTTTTGATCTGAGCGCCCCCTCGAGAGGCCGAGTGGAGGTTCTGCGCAGTGGGCAACCCGGCATGGATGCCGGGTTAGCCGCCCCCGGCCATGGATGGCCGATGGCGGCGGGCCCACGGAGCAGGACCGGAGCGAGGGCATGCCGAGCCACAGCGAGGCACCGAACGAAAGGGGCAAGAGCCCTTGGTTACTTGGGGCTTTTCCAAGTGACTCGCCGTAAGGGCGAAACCAATAGCCGCCATAACCCCAGAAACGGATATACACACCAACACAGCAGACAAAAAAAAACGGGAGCCCAAAGGACTCCCGTTTTTCAAACCACCACCAACCCATCACTTAGCCTGGTAAATGATCCCCGGGCTGCACTGGACCATCTGGTAATGATCCGGCAACCCGTTCAGCGCTTCGGACGCGCCAAGGAACAGATAACCGCCAGGCTTCAACGTGCTGTGGATGCGCAACAGGATGTCTTTCTTCACCTCGGCGGAGAAATAGATCAGCACGTTGCGGCAGAACACGATGTCGAACTTGCCGAGGCTCGCGTAGCTGTCCAGCAGGTTGAACGAGCGAAACTCCACCCGACTCTTGATCGGCGCCTTGATGGCCCAGCGCCCCGGCCCTTTCGGGTCGAAATAGCGTTGAAGACGCTCGGGCGACAACCCGCGGCCGATGGCCAGGCTGTCGTACTCGCCAGTCTTGCAGTTGGTCAGCATGGTGCCGGACAGGTCAGTGGCAACGATCTGCACACCCATCTTCAACTGGCCCATATTGACCCGTTCGAACTCGTCGATCGACATCGACAGCGAATACGGTTCCTGACCCGACGAGCAGGCCGCCGACCAGATTCGCAAGCGTTGCCCCGGAGCTGCCTTGATCGCTTCAGGCAGTACCTTGTTCTTCAAGACTTCAAACGGATAGGTGTCACGAAACCACAGGGTTTCGTTGGTCGTCATGGCATCGACCACCAACTCGCGCAAACCGCTGCGCGGCTGGGTCTGGATGCGCTGAACCAGCTCACCCAGGGACTTGATGCCTTGCTGTTCCATCAGTTTGTTGAGACGGCTCGAGACCAGGTACTGCTTGTTTTCACCGAGCAAAATGCCACAGGCTTTTTCCAGGAAGACCCGGAACTGTTCGAAATCCAAATTACCCGTAGACAAAGATGCCGCCTCTTAAATCGTGTTAATCACCAGGGGCAAAAGGCCCCTAGCTGATGTCTGCTGCTTTGATCCGGTCAACTACCCGGGATGCCAGGTCATCAGGACGGAATTTGGCCAGGAAGTCATCGGCACCGACTTTCTTGACCATCGCCTGATTGAACACACCCGACAACGAAGTATGCAGGATGATATGAAGCTTTTGCATGCGAGGGTCGTTGCGGATCTCGGCCGTCAGGGTGTACCCGTCCATCTCCGGCATCTCGATGTCGGAGATCATCATCAGGAACTCTTCTTCCGGCTTCTTACCCTCGTCGGCCAGTTTGCGCAGGTATTCCAGCGCTTGCCGTCCGTCGTTCAACGCCACCACTTCGACACCGACCGTTTGCAGGCAACGCGTGACCTGCTTGCGCGCCACCGACGAGTCATCGACCGTCAGCACCCGCAGCGACAGCGCCTTGTGCTGTGTTTCGACATCGACCACGCCGACCGAAATCGCTTCCGGTGTCGGCGCCACTTCCGCCAGGATCTTCTCGACGTCGATGATTTCGACTAACTGATTGTCGACCCGAGTCACAGCCGTCAGGTAATGATCGCGTCCGGTGCCCTTGGGAGGCGGATGAATCTCCTCCCAGTTCATGTTGACGATGCGTTCCACCGAGCGCACCAGGAAACCCTGGGTCTTGGTGTTGTACTCCGTGATGATCACGAAAGGATTGCTTTGATCTTTTAGCGCCCCGGAACCGGTCGCCATTGCCAGATCAAGGATCGGAATGGTCGCCCCCCGGATATTTGCCACACCGCACACGACAGGACTGGATTTGGGCATCAGGGTCAGCTTGGGGCATTGCAGCACCTCGCGAACCTTGAACACGTTGATCCCGTACAGCTGCTGGCCGTCGAGACGGAACAACAACAGCTCCAGGCGATTCTGCCCTACCAGTTGCGTGCGCTGGTTTACCGAATCCATTACACCAGCCATGCCCAGACTCCTACACCAACGCTAAGTGTGTTGCGACGCACATTCATCACTAAACGGCACGGCGCTTGCTTTTTAACTTTTATGAACACAGAACCGACATTTTTCCGACGCCTGACATCACCTATCCGCAGATTGCTCTGTGCAGTGTCGGCCGTTTGCCTGTTCAACGCTGGCAGCCCTGCCTTTGCTGACGCAGTTACCTTGCCTGACATGCTTATCGGCGTCACCCAGGGCTTTCTTGAATTCACCGTAGAAGACTATCTGGCTACCAGTCAAACGGAAGGTCGCTACGAAATCCAGGTCAACCAGCTCGACCAGCGACTGCGCATGCCCATGTGCGACAAGGAATTGACAGCCAGCCTCGAGAGTCCGGCCAAGCCGCTGGGCCGGGTCACGGTCAAGGTTCGCTGCGAGGGGGCATCACCCTGGACAGTCTTCGTACCCGCTCAAGTCCGCCTGTTTCGCGACGTTGTGACCGTCACCCGCCCCCTGCGTCGCGCAGGGATTGTCGAGCCCGATGACGTGACGCTGCGCGAGCGTGACATCAGCCTGATCGGCCAGGGCTACTTCACATCCGTAGACCAGGCGATCGGCCAGCGACTTACCCGACCAATGGTCACCGACCAGGTGATTACCCTGGTTCATCTCGAACAGGCGGAAGTCATTACCAAAGGCGATCAGGTGGTGATTACCGCCCGCAGTGGTACGCTCAGCGTGCGAATGCCCGGCGAGGCCCTGTCCAACGGCGGCATGGCCGAGCAGATACGGGTGAAAAACCTCAATTCCAAACGGGTCATCAAGGCGCAGGTTACCGCGCCAGGTCAGGTGGAAGTGTCCATGTAGGATTCTCTGTTCGTGAAGATGTGGCGTTGCCCGAGGCTGTTCCCTAAACTGTGCCGCATGCAGGAGAAGTGCTGGCGCATGCGGGCCCATTTGATAAATGGGTCTAAAGTTTTCACAGGGAGAGCCGAAAACATGGCAAGCGTCCAAATACTCAGAGGTTTTTTACCATGGTCATCGATTTCAGCCGTTTGAACAGCTCCTCGCCACTTACGGGCAGTACACGTACCAGCGTTGCCAAGGAAACTGCCGATGCCGGCAAATCCGCGCCGCTGAATACCCCGGCCGAACAGGCCACTGCCATCAAAAGCGGGGAATCGGTACACCTCAGCAATGAGGCTCAACAGTTGCAACAGGTCACTGACAAGCTGCGCGATCAGCCTGCCGTCGACAACGCCCGTGTGGCCGAGTTGAAAGCAGCGATTGCCGATGGCAGCTATAAAGTCGACAGCAGCCGTGTAGCCAGCAAACTGCTCAACTTCGAAGCCCAGCGCTAGGCTACGGCCCGCGCCAGGCTTTTGGACGCTTAAAACCCAAGGCCAGCCATGCAAGACACTAATTTACTGCAACTGATCACCGACGACTTTGCTCCAGCGCAACACTTGCTTGAGTTACTGCAAACCGAGTCCCTCGCCTTGCACGGTCGGGACATGCCACTGCTCGAAGAGATTCTGGCGCAGAAACAGGCATTGATCATTCTGCTTGAACAGCATGGCCGCAAGCGCAGCGAAATCCTCGCCAGCCTCAACCTGCCGACCAATCGCAACGGCCTGGAGCAACTCGCCAGCCATTCGAGCATTGGCGAGCAGTTGCTGGCCCAGAGCGATGTGCTGACCGATCTACTGGCTCAATGCCAGGCGGCGAACGCCAATAATGGCCAGTCCATCCTGGTCCAGCAGGCCGCCACGGCCAATCAGCTGAAAATCCTGACCGGCGGTGAACCGCCAGCGCTTTATGACGCCCGCGGATCAACCGCCAAGCTTGCGAAGCCGCGCCCGCTCAGTCAGGCTTGAGCCCGCAAATGACCGCGCCCTATCAAGACTCGCAACATGCTGGCAATATACTGGCCAGCCGTAGTCATATTTTGTCTGGAGATTGATGAACCGTGTCCAATGCCTTAACCGCGGAAGATGCCCCGCAGCCACCCAAGGTGCTTACCACACCGTTGGAAATCTCCGGCAACCTGCGCCAACTGCAAGAAAGCCATGACCCGCTGATCATCACGTTCCATGAGCGCACCCAGCGCTTCCAGAGCTATCTGGTGGACGTGGACCGCGAGCGCGGCACCATCGCGCTCGACGAAATGATCCCGCGTGACGGTGAGCGCTTCATGCTGGCCGGCGAACCGTTCAAGGTCGAAGGCTTTCACGAAGGCGTGCGCATTGCCTGGGAAAGCAACGGTCAACTGACCATCGACGAGTCCGGTGACAGCCGCTGCTATCGTGGACCGCTGCCGGATGAAGTGGTTTATCACCAGCGCCGCAATGCCTTCCGCGCGGCCTTGAAACTGGCCCAACTGGTCAACGTCGATCTGGACGGTGAAAAGCTCAAGGCGCCAATCAGCGGCAAGCTGTTGGACATCTCCGCCACCGGCTGCAAGTTGCGCTTTGAAGGCGACATCACCGGCAGCCTGCAATTGGGTCAGGTCTACGACCGCTTCGCCGCCGCCCTGCCCTTTGGCAAAATGACGGCACCGGTCGAACTGCGTTACCTGCATTTCGAAGAAAGAATCTCCACCACCTTCGCCGGCATCCGCTTTCACAACATGAGCGGCCTGGTGCAGCGTCAGGTCGAGCGTTTCGTCTATCAGCTTCAGCGCGAAGCACGACGTTTCGACAAAGACGACCTGTAATTCAAACGCCAATAAAAAACGGGCAGTCCCTTGCGGTGACTGCCCGTTTTTTTATGCACGGGTTTAAGGCCTGGCTTCGGTGAAGCTTTGCTCGCGGCCCGTATCAGGGTCCTCCGGAGGTGGAGTGGTGGGTGTCTCGACCTCCGACTCAGGAGCTGGATCAGGATTGGCCGGGGTCTGCATCTGGTCCTGCACCACTTGCTCATCGACACGCGGATCAAGGCAAGCCACCAGCGGCGAACTCGACATGCTGTCCGGCATGGCGACGTGATGCAGCGGCGCATCGTCCACCTGATGCAGGTTGGTCACCGCTTTCGGGCGGATCCGCCACACCAGCACCAACGCAAAGAAACTGAAGAAGGCGTAGAGCATCTGGCTGCCGAACATCTTCATCAGTACCCCGGCGACCAACGGCCCGATACTCGCGCCGACACCGTAGGTCACCAGCAACATCGCCGTCAGTGACACCCGCCGATCAGCCTCGACGTGGTCATTGGAAAACGCGACCGCCAGCGGGTACAGGCAAAATTTCACCAGCGAGCAGATAAAACCGGTGATGAACAACACCTCCAGCGGCACCTGTTTCATGATCGCCAGCGGCAACGCGGCGAGGGCCAGTACCAGCGCAAAACAGCGGATCAACAGCGCCCGGTCATAACGGTCGGACAACCAGCCCAACGGCCACTGCACCAACAGGCCGGCAAAAATGCAGCTACCCATGAACAGACCGACCTGCTCCGTGGACAACCCTTGCTGCGAGGCATACAGCGGCGCCAGACCGTAGAACGAGCCGATGATCAGCCCCGCCCCCAGCACCGTACTCAACGACTGCGGCACGCGCTTGATAAAGAAGCGCGGCTCCATCGGCGCCGGATGCAGCGGCGCCGGGTGAATCCGCCGCGTCAGGGCCACCGGCACCAGGCACAGGGCAAAGCACAGGGCGACCAGCATCAGAAGCTCCAGACCGAGGCCCGGGTGCATGACCAGAATCAGCTGCCCCAGCACCAGGCCAAGATAAGAAGCGATCATGTAACCGCTGAACACCGTGCCGCGCTGCGAGGCTTCGGCCTGCTCATTGAGCCAGCTTTCGATGACCATGTACTGGCACATCATGCCGAGACCGACGATGACCCGCAGGAATATCCATGCCGGCAGCCAGTCCACCAGACCATGGCCCAGCACCGCCGCGCCGACAATCCCGGCGCAGGCCGAATAAGCCCGGATATGCCCGACCCGGGCAATCAACCGGTGACCGATCTTGCCCCCCAGCACGAGGCCGAAATAGTTGGCCGCCATCAACGCACCGACCCACAGGCTGTCGACATGGTCGGCCGCCAGGCGCAAGCCCAGGTAAGTACTCAGCAAGCCGGAGCCGATCAACATCATCAGCGAGGCGAAATACAGCGCTCGAAAGGGTTTCCAGATTTGGCGCATCGGCGTTCCGAGCGGCTCCTTGCGGTAAGAAACGGGCTATCCGAAAGATAGCCCGAAGACGAAGGTTCGTCAGGCCTGGGCGGCTAAAACACGGCGCTCCCAGGGCGTAATTTCATCAAAGAAGCTGGTCAACTCCATGGTCTTCGAAGCGACGTAGCCTTCGATGAACTCCTTGCCGAACAGTTCCTTCGCCAATTGGCTACGTTTCAGACGCTCGAGCGCGGCATGCAAGGTACACGGCAACGAAAGATTATCCGGCACCTCGAATTCGCCCTGGATCGCTTCACTCGGCTCCAACCTGTTTTCAATGCCATACAACCCTGCCGCCAGGCTCGCTGCAATCGCCAGATACGGGTTGGCATCAGCACCCGGCAGGCGATTTTCCACCCGACGCGCCACCGGCGAGCTGGCCGGGATGCGCAAACCGGCTGCCCGATTGTCGTGGGACCAGCAGGCATTATTCGGTGATGCGAACGGATGGCACAAGCGCTGATAGGAGTTAACGTTCGGTGCAAATAATGCCGTGAAATCCGCCATGCCGGCCTGCTGGCCACCGATGAAGTGACGGAAGGTCGCCGTCGGCTCACCGGCCTCGTCGCTGAAGACGTTACGCCCGGTGGCGATCTCGACGATGCTCTGGTGAATATGCATCGAGCTGCCCGGCGTATGCGCCAGTGGCTTGGCCATGCAGACCACCGTCAGCCCATGCTTGAGCGCGACTTCTTTAAGCAGATGCTTGAACAGCAATGTCTGGTCGGCCAGCAACAAGGGATCACCGTGCAGCAGGTTGATCTCGAACTGACTGACGCCCATCTCGTGCATGAACGTATCGCGCGGCAAACCGAGGGCCGCCATGCACTCATAGACTTCACTGAAAAACGGCCGCAAGCCGTTATTGGAACTGACACTGAACGCCGAATGACCGTCCTCGCGCCGCCCGTCCAGGCCCACCGGCGGCTGGAACGGTTGCGTCGGGTCGGTGTTGGGCGCAAAGACGAAAAACTCAAGCTCGGTGGCCACCACCGGCGCCAGCCCAAGGGCCGCGTAACGGGCGATAACTGCTTTGAGCTGACCACGAGTCGACAGAGGGGAGCTTTCGCCGGTCAGTTCGTCCGCATCGCAAATGGCCAAGGCACGCGGCTGTTTGCTCCAGGGCAAGCGATGGATCTGCGCAGGGTCGGGCACCAGCGCCAGGTCGCCGTCATCGCTGCCGTAAAAACGCGCTGGCGGATATCCGCCCATGATGCATTGCAGCAGCACACCCCGCGCCATCTGCAAACGCCGCCCCTCGTGAAAGCCTTCGGCCGTCATGACCTTGCCACGGGGCACGCCGTTCAAATCCGGCGTAACACATTCAATCTCATCAATGCCCGTCAATCGCTGCGCGAGTGAGCGCTGGCCACCGGTTGTCATGACGCAATCCTTTGTAGTTGTGCAAGCCGCGAACGGCGACCGTACAAAATAGGCTCCGCGTGTTCGGAATATCAAGCAGCGACGTACAAATGACTCAACATCACCGCAATCCTTGTAGGAGCCGGCTTGCTGGCGATAGCGGTGGGTCAGTCAATATGTTTATCGTCTGAACGGACGCCATCGCCAGCAAGCCGGCTCCTACAAGGGATTGCGGGTATTCAGGGGAGATAGAGGCTGAACACTCCACCGCCCAACGGGCCGCCGTTGCTGATTTCTGTGCGCCCACCGATGCCGTTGCGCTGATGCAACGCGGCAATCCGTCCGGCGAAATACAGGCCCAGGCCGGTGCTGCCGCTGCTGTGGTTGATGCCCTGCACGTAATCGGCCTGACGCTCGATCATCTCGGCCGGATAACCCTCGCCATCGTCGTTGATGGTCAACACCAGTTGCCCGGCCTCGTCGCTCACCGTGATCAACAATGCGTGACGGGCGTAACGGATGGCGTTGTTGATGCTGTTGGCCAGCACCGACGCAATCAGCTCACGGTCGAAAAAACCCAGCGGGCTCAGCGGGTCCACTTCATAGGTCGCCATGATGCCCCGACTGGCGAACACGTCCTGATGGCAGGCCAGTTGCGCTTCGATGAAGTCATCCAGTTCGTGGTAAGCCGGCTGCAACGGCATCTGGTTGACGCCGAGTTTGTACAGCCCCAGCAACTGCACCAGCATGCCGTTGAGGTGGGCGAACTCGAACTCGATCACGCCCTGCTCCGGGGTGTGCCGCTCCGGGTCGGGCAAGCGCGCCAGCCATTGGCTGTGGGCCTGCATCAGCATCGCCAGAGAGTTCTTCATGTCGTGCACGGTGGAAGCAATCACCGTGGAGAAATCCAGTGCCGGGTTGTCTTGGTTCATCCGCTGAACGCCTTGATTTTCAGTTTCTGATAACGCGCATATCGCGCATCGGTGTCGGGCATCAGGCCGACCGTTTTCAGGCAGGCGCGACATTCTTCAAGCTCCGCCGATGGCGCGCTGGTGTCGGTGCCATGCAGCAGCGATTGCGCCATGTTCAACGCAATACTGATGTTCTTCGGTTGCAACGCCAGGGCTTTGCGGAACACCGCCCGCGCTTCCACCAGGTTGCCGGTCTTGTACACCCGCACGCCTTGACGGTTGAGTTCCGCCGCATCGTTGCCGGAGTTGAGGATGCTCGGGTCGTCGGTCAGCTTGGCGATACCCTGCATCACTGTCGGATCGTCGCCGTAGATTTCTGCGCAGTTTTTCAGCATCGACTTACCGGCGTCAGCCTGCCCAAGCATTTGCAGTTGCTTGGCCACCAACAGCGCAGCTTCGGCACTCATGAATTGCTCCATGCCATCGAGGCGCAGCATCGCTTGCTCGGTGAGCTTTTCTGCGGTTTCGGCGTCGTTGAGCAACAGGCTGGTGGCCTTCATCAGCCGCGCACGAATCTGCAGGCCCGGGTCGGAAGGGTTTTCCTTGGCCACGGCACTCAGCGTGGTGTTGATTTCCAGCCGGGTCCGGGTGTCCAGGCCCTTTTCGCTGCCCTTGCTGATCAACGCATGGGCGAGGCCGAGGTTGCTTTCGGCGTCCTTGAAACGTGACTGGGCACCTTGGCTGACGGCCTGACGGTAAGCTTTGGACGCGGTATCGAAATCTTCGTTGGTCATCGCCAGCTTACCCAGCAGCGCTTGCCGGCGTACGGCCAGCGGCGACAAACGAATCGCCTCCTCCAACACCTGTTGCGCAGCCTTGGTGTCGCCCTCGGCGACCAGCACATCGGCCATGCCGTCATAGAGCGCAGGCATCATCGGGAACACTTTCAACGCTTTTTCGTAGACGCCCTTGGCCTGGCTGACCTGACCCCGCTTGAACAGCAACTGGCCCAGCCCGGCAAACGCCCACGGCAAAGGCCGGTCGGCAATGATGCTGTCGTAGAGTCGCTCCAGCGCTTCGTTCTGATTCAAGTCGCGCAAGGCATCGGCGCGGTAGCGCAAACACAGCGGCGAGTAGCGGATGTCCTGCTTGCACAAGGCGATGCAGGCGTTGAGCACTTCAACCGGTTTACCGCGATCGAGTGCCTGCAGGATCGGCTTGAGCAAGGTCTTGCGCTGCTCCAGACGCTCCAGGCGCTGGGCCAGGCCGGAACGGTTGAAGGGTTTGGTCAGGTAAGCATCGGGCTCGTGCTCCAGGGCGCTGAGCACCATCGCCTGGCTGGTCTCGGCGGTGACCATGACAAACACGGCTTCGTGGCTGATCAGCTTCTCGACCATCAGGTCTTCGAGAACCTGCTGACCGTTCTTCTTGCCATCGCCGAGGTGGAAATCCTGCAGGATGAAATCGTAGGACTTCTGCGAACACATGCGCAGCGCCTGCTCGCCAGTGTCGGCGGTGTCCACGTCCTTGACGCCCAGCTCACGCAGCATGGACCTGACGGAACTGCGGAAATCCGAGAAATCATCGACGATCAAAAAACGCTTTTGGTGATACGACAGCATCGAAGATTTCCAGGCAATTTTAAGAAGAAGATCATGACTGTCCGGGTTATCGGCCAGCAGGGCCATTCACTTGAAGAATTGGAATGCATTTGCGCCGCTGGAGTCCAAATTTTAAAGGGCCGCGAATGCGGGCTAAATATTTGAAGGCGTTATTGAAAAACGGGATTATCCTGATTTATTGCAACGCGTCTGCTACCCCTCTTTCAGACCCAGACGCTCCCGTCGTCGGCACAGGCAAAAGTTATGACCACCACTCCCAATCGCTCAGCGAATTCCAATGAGCGAAAGACCCTGATCCCCAGTACCCTGGATTTTCCGGTGGTGGGAATTGGCGCGTCGGCGGGTGGGCTGCAAGCCATCAAGCTGTTCTTCGAAAACATGCCGCAGGACAACGGCATGGCGTTCGTGATCATTCTTCACCTCTCCCCCGATCACCAGAGCATTGCCGACAGGATCGTCCAGGAATCGACCGCGATGCCGGTTCTGCAAGTCACTGAAAGGGTGTCCATCGAGAAAAACCATGTGTACGTCATTTCACCGGCACAACGCCTGTCGATGAACGATGGTTTTCTTGAGGTCAGTACCAGCGATACACGGGAATCCCGGCACGCCTCGATCGATCTGTTCTTCCGCGACCTGGCCGATGTCCATCAGGAACGAGCGTTCTGCCTGGTGCTGTCGGGCACCGGTTCCGACGGTGCCGTCGGTCTTTCGCGCATCAAGGAACAGGGCGGCGTCACACTGGCGCAGGCACCGGAAGACGCCGAGTTCGACGGCATGCCCCGCGCCGCCATCGATACCCGCATGGTTGACCTGGTTCTGCCGGTCGTTGAAATGCCGCAAAAACTGCTGGAGCTGTGGCGTAACTCTCAGGAAATCAGCTTGCCCATTGCCAACGACCCCGAACCGCAGACCATTGTCGCCATCTCCGAACGCGAAGCGCTGGTGGCGGAGCAAATGCTGCACGACATTCTGATCCAGTTGCGTACCGGCACCGGCCATGATTTCAAACACTACAAACGCGCCACCGTGTTGCGCCGGATCGAACGGCGGATGCAGGTCACGTCTCAACCAGATCTGGCGTCCTATTTCCATTACCTGCAAAACAATCCCGAAGAAACCAAGGCCCTGCTCGGCGACATGCTGATCGGTGTGACCAACTTCTTCCGCGATCGCGAGGCCTTCGAAGCGCTGGAGCGCGATGTCGTGCCGCAACTGGTCAGTGCCGCCGTGTCAGCGCAACCCGAGAAAGAAGAAATTCGCGTCTGGTCCGCGGGTTGTTCCACCGGCGAAGAAGCCTACAGCCTGGCGATGTTGCTCAGCGATCAGTTGCAACTGGACGCCAGTGCGGCATCGCTGCAACTGTTTGCCACTGACATTGACGAGCGCGCCATCAGCGTCGGCCGGGCCGGGCTGTACCCGCAAGCCATCGTCACCGACGTGCCGCCCACGCGACTGCGGCATTACTTCCTCAAGGAAGATGACCATTACCGGATTCGCAAGGAAATCCGCGAAAAAGTCCTGTTCGCCAAACACAGCCTGCTGTCCGATCCGCCGTTCTCGCAGATCGACCTGATCGTGTGCCGCAACCTGCTGATCTATCTCGATCGCGAAGTGCAGCGTGAAATCCTGCAAATGTTCCACTTTGCCCTGCGCCCCGGCGGGTTCCTGTTTCTCGGCTCCTCCGAGAGCGCGGACGCGTGCCACGAACTGTTCGCCCCGGTGGACAAACGCAACCGGATCTTCCGCGCCAAGACCGGTACGGCCAACAGCCGTCGCACGCCGACCATGCCGCGTGGAGGCTACGTGCGGACCAACATTTCCCAGCAGCCGACGCACAGCGGTGTGCAGCGCAAAACCTCTTTCGCCGACATCCATCAACGCGCCCTCGAACAGTCGGCGCCACCGAGCGTGATCGTCGATGCCAACGCCGATATTCTGCACATGAGTGAAAGTGCCGGGCGTTTCCTGCGGCACGTCGGTGGTGAGATGTCGCGCAATTTACTGACGTTGATCCTTCCAGAGCTGCGCCTGGAACTGCGCACCACGTTGTTCCAGGTTCAGCAGAGCAGTCTGTCGGTCAAATCCCGCGAGGTGTCGATCAAGCGTGATGAGCGGCGTTATCTGATCGATCTGGTCGCTCATCCCTACAAGGATGAAGGCTCGGACAGCGAGTACGTGCTGGTGATTTTCGAGGAGGTCGAAGTCGATCCTTCAGAACTGGCGGCGACCACCGTGCTGCAGAACGAAAACCAGGTGCTGTCCAACCTCGAACGCGAACTGCAACGCACCAAGCTGCATTTGCAGGACACCATCGAACAATCGGAAGTCTCCAGCGAAGAGCTCAAGGCCTCCAACGAAGAAATGCAGGCGATCAACGAAGAACTGCGCTCGGCCACCGAAGAGCTGGAGACCAGTAAAGAAGAGCTGCAATCCATCAACGAAGAGTTGCTGACGGTCAATTTCGAGCTGAAAACCAAGGTCGAAGAAACCGACAAGATCAACGACTACCTGACCAACCTGATCGCCTCCACCGACATCGCCACGGTATTTGTCGACCGCAGCATGCGCATCAAGTGGTTCACCCCGCGTGCCACCGACATTTTCAGCATGCTGCCGGTGGACACCGGGCGCTCCCTGCTCGACATCACCCATCGCCTGCATTACGACAACCTGGCCGGTGATGCGGCGCTGGTGTTCGAATCGCTGAACATGATCGAGCGTGAAGTCAGCAGCACCGACAACCGCTGGTACATCGCCCGCCTGCTGCCCTACCGCTCCAGCGAAGACCACATCGACGGCACCGTGCTGACCTTCATCGACATCACCAAGCGTCGGGCGGCCGAAGAAGAGCTGCGCCTGGGCGAGGAGCGCATGCGCCTGGTCGCTGAAAGCACCCGCGACTACGCGATCATCACGCTCGATGAACAAGGGGTGATCACCACTTGGAACAAAGGCGCGGAGTTGATCTTCGGCTACAGCAAGGCCGAGGCCGAAGGCGCCTACTATGACTTCATTTTCTCTGCCGAGGACCGCGCGGCGGGCGTGCCGGAAAACGAGCTGCTGACGGTGCGCAACCACGGCCGCAGCGACGATGAACGCTGGCATTTGCGCAAGGATGGCAGCCGCTTCTTTTGCAGCGGCGAAGTGACTCTGCTCAGCGGCGATAACCTGCAGGGCTACGTGAAAATTGCCCGTGACCTGACCGGCCATAAACGCCAGCACGAAGAACAGAGCCAGGAACTGGCCGAGACTCGTAACACCAACAACCTCAAGGACGAGTTCTTTGCGGTCATGTCCCACGAACTCAAGCATCCGCTGAACCTGATCCAGCTAAACGCAGAATTGCTGCGGCGCTTGCCGGTGACCAAGTCGCTGGCACCGGCGGCCAGGGCGGTGAACACCATCTGCGACGCGGTTACCAGCCAGGCGCGGATCATCGACGATCTGCTGGATGTCGCCCGGGTCCGCACCGGCAAGCTCAAGCTGCAAACGGTCGCCGTCGACCTCGCCAGTGTGCTGCGCGATGTCCACACTGTCGTGCTCAATGACCAGCATGACGTCACGGTCGAACTGCTGGTGCCGTCCGATGCGTTGATGGTCCAGGCCGACCCGACTCGGCTGGAGCAAATCATCTGGAACCTGGTGAACAATGCACTGAAATTCACCCCGACCAAGGGGCGTGTGCAATTGATCGCCAGCCAGGCCGGGGACATGGCGCGGCTCGACATCAAGGACAATGGCGTCGGCATTGCCCCGGAAAACCTCGATCACGTGTTCGACCTGTTCGGCCAGGCTGAAAAACAACATGCCACCCATAACCGTGAAGGGCTCGGGATTGGTTTGTCGCTGGTCCGTCAGTTGACCGAGGCGCAACGCGGTGCAGTCGAGGTGAGTTCTGCCGGTGTAGGCACAGGCTGCACGTTCACCGTCTATCTGCCATTGGCCAAAACCGCCGGCGAAGCGCAAGCCGCTGCCCAGACCGAAGAGGCCTGCGGCAGACTGAGCGGACTGACGATTCTGTTGGTGGACGATTCCGCGGACGTGCTGGAAACCCTGAAAATGCTGCTGGAGATGGAAGATGCGCAAGTGATTGCCTTTGACCGCCCGGTGGCGGCGCTGGACGCGGCGAAAAGCACCCGATTCGACCTGATCATTTCCGACCTCGGCATGCCGGTCATGAATGGCCACGAGTTGATGAGCGCACTGCGTGAGTTGCCGCTCGCGAAGGATGTACCGGCCATCGCCCTGACCGGCTACGGGGCGCACAGCGACATTCAGAAATCACGACAGTCGGGCTTTGACCAGCATGTTGGCAAACCGGTGTCCTACGATGATCTGATCCAGACCATCGAGACGCTGCGCAACCAGCGCTGAAGCGCGCTCAGTTCAGATAGTCGCGCTGCACGCAGGCGCGCCGATCGATCGCCTGCCTGAGCCGCTCCTTGTGATCAGCCCAGACCATAGGGTCAACCTTGGTGGAACGCATCAAGACGAGCATGGCCTCCTTGGCGTCCAGGTACTCTGACCAGGCATCGGCAGACCTGAGCTTCAAGCGTTCACGCTCGGTCATCTCCATCCGGCGCAACGCGACGACCGACTCATCGGTAATCACCGGACTCAACGTCAGTTGCACCCGGTGCGGCGCGACGAACTCCTGAGTGTCCGCCACAATCTCCCTCGCCCGCTGGGTACCCCACTTCAATGCGGCGCAGTAATGCTCACCAGCCTTGAGGTCATGATGCTCCTCGCAAATCGGCCAGCCATCAGCGCCGTAGACACCTACAAAAATCTGGGTAACCCCTTCAACACTGATCCGCGCATGCACCTCGATTTGCACGCCGCTGCCCAGCACTTCTTCGTGGGTGTGCAGAGGCAATCGTGTGTTGGTCCACAACCAGAATTGGGCGCCCCTGCGTCGCATCGATTTCGCTCCCTGTGTGGTCTTTGGAGTAAGGCACAGCAATGCGCGTCTATCAAATGTTGGTCGTCAGGTGATCGCACACGAAAAAGCCCCGCCGGATGCGAGATCCTGGCGGGGCTTTTTTGACAGCCACAGGGCTGGAAATTGATGGTGTCCCAGGGCAGGTTCGAACTGCCAACCTTCCCCTTAGGAGGGGGATGCTCTATCCAATTGAGCTACTGAGACACAAGTCGCCCGCGAGAAATGCGATGCGATGGACGGCGTGCATGTTAACGGGCGGGTCTGATTTTGTCATGTCGTCCGTAGGCTTTTTAAGTGTAGGCAGACGCCCCTCTACAGCACGGGATTTGTTAACCGTGCAAATTGCATCACCGCAAAAAGCCATCATTGCAAATTGCAATGAGAGCACCTTGCACGATTATCTTAATTCTTTGTTTTTAAAGGATTTAATAGCCGTTAGACTCTTGGCACGTCGGCTGCTTCAGCTGTTCTCAAAGAACAACGGAGGTCAGCCCTCATGAACCGCGCCCTTTTACTCTCGAACGCGATCGCTCTGGCGGTTTTTTTGGGTTTTCATTTTGCCCCGCAGAGTGGTGCCGAACCGGTTGCCCAACGAATGCCTCATTACCTCCAGGTACAGAAGGCACCTCAATTGGCAGTGCTGGGTAATCAGCAGGGTTTTGTCGGTCAAGAAGTGAGTCAGGAAAATGTCCTGCTGCCAGCGCAGTCTTCAGAACGCCTGGTATTTTGAACAACCCATCAGGAGCACAGCATGTCCAAATCAGCCGCAGGATTTTTCGTCCTCGCCCTGCTCAGCGGCATTCTTCATTTATCACTGGTAGAGGACGCAGTCGTCACTCTGCCGTTGATTGCCTGCGGCGTTTTCAGTGCTTTGTTTGTGCTGGCGCTGGTCGCTGGCCGCAAGATCAAGTTTGATCCGGTGTTGCGCTGACTTGTAGCAGCTTCAACAGGTCGGCCACTGTGTCCGATAGTTCGCCTGAATTGTCGAGCCGGTGGATTAGCTTCTCACCGACTGAGGCGTCAGCCGTGAACAGTTCATTTCTGCGCAATCTCGCCTCAATCTCCGCCAGACTTTCACGCCCCCGCCGCAGCAAGCGCTCTCGCAGCACGTCCTCCTTGACCGTCAACAGAATCGGCACCAGCGCCGGATAGCGGCGTAGCGCCTGGGCCAAATGCCCGCGGGAGCCGTTGATCAGGACATCCCGGCCCTCCTTGAGCCATTGATCGATCACGACAGGAATACCGTAATCCAGGCCATTGGCATGCCAACACAGCGCGAAGTCGCCCTCTTCTTTGCGGCGCGCGAACTCTTCACGGGAAACACCGATGGCATCCTCGCCCACGGATTCGGCTGAACGCGTAATGACCCGACGCACCACTTCGCAGTTGATTGCCTGCAAAGGCTCGCGAGCAGCCTCGATGAGACTGTCCTTGCCGGATCCGGAAGGCCCCATCAGGTAAATCAGTCTGCCATCCATCCTGAATTAGCCCCCCATGTCATGGTTGCCACTAGTAAATCGGCCAATTGCCACTATTCTGTACGAAGTAAGGAATCGTGATCGAAATCCGCACAGCATGCACCTTCAGGTGTCCCAGGACATCTCCTGTCGTGCAATAGGACGCGGCCAGCGATACGGATGTGGGTAGTCTTTTCAAACCAGTCCGCATTTCTGATAATTGGTGCTGGCATAACGCCTTTATCCAGTTCAATATTTGTCACAGAATTGACGCCAATGATCTGGCTTCTTTGAGGCATGATGCGAGCCTCTATCAATTCAGGTTGAACATTTGGCCAGAGTCCTTGTCCTATCAGACATCGCGCGGCCAATCCCGAGAACCGCTCCCCTGAACTAACCGGTTAAATATATGCGCCCATTGAAACAGGCAATTTATTCCAGCCGTACGGCTGACAAGTTCGTCGTACGTCTGCCAGACGGAATGCGTGAACGCATTGCCGAGGTGGCTCGCAATCATCATCGCAGCATGAACTCCGAAATCATTGCGCGCCTTGAGCAGAGTCTCATTCAGGAAGGCGCACTGGGTGAAGAGTTGAGCATGCGACTGGACAGCCCGGAGCTGTCACTGCACGAACGCGAACTGCTGCAGCGCTTCCGCCAACTCTCCCACCGTCAGCAGAACGCACTCGTTTCGCTGATTGCCCACGACGCCGAAATGGCCGCAGACGCCTCCTGATTCATCCGAACGCTCAAGCCAGCTTAATCGCTGGCTTTTTTTTGCCTGAAATTCAGGCACAAAAAAACCCGCCGATTGGCGGGTTAATTGCTCTCGTAGGAGCCAGGCTTGCCGGCGAAGGCGGCCCTGAGATCGCCTTCGCCGGCAAGCCTGGCTCCTACGAGCTGATTTGCGGGCTTCAGGCAGATGGTAATCAGAGCAGGAAGATGGTCGCCAGCCCTAGGAAGATGAAGAAACCACCACTGTCGGTCATGGCCGTAATCATCACGCTGGCGCCCATCGCCGGATCGCGCCCCATCTTCGCCAGTGTCATGGGGATCAACACCCCCATCAACGCCGCGAGCAACAGGTTAAGCGTCATGGCGGCGGTCATCACCACGCCGAGGGACCAACTGCCGTAAAGCAGGTAGGCCACCGCACCAATCACCCCACCCCAGACCAAACCGTTGATCAAACCGACGGCCAGCTCCTTGCGCATCAGACGCGAGGTATTGCCGGTACTCACCTGGTCCAGCGCCATGGCGCGAACGATCATGGTGATGGTCTGGTTACCCGAGTTGCCACCGATGCCCGCCACGATCGGCATCAATGCCGCGAGCGCCACCAGCTTCTCGATCGAACCTTCGAACAATCCGATCACGCGAGAGGCAATAAAGGCGGTAATCAGGTTGATTGCCAGCCAGGCCCAGCGGTTGCGCAGGGATTTCCAGACTGACGCGAAAATATCTTCCTCTTCACGCAGACCCGCCATGTTGAGAACTTCGTTTTCGCTCTCTTCACGAATCAGGTCGACCATTTCATCGATGGTCAGACGGCCGATCAGCTTGCCGTTCTTGTCGACCACCGGGGCCGAGATCAAGTCGTAACGTTCGAACGCTTGTGCAGCATCGTAGGCGTCTTCGTCCGGGTGAAAACTCACCGGGTCGCTAGCCATCACTTCCGAAACCTGTTTTTCCGGGTCGTTGACCAGCAAACGCTTGATCGGCAGCACGCCCTTGAGCACGCCGTCGTAATCGACCACGAACAGTTTGTCGGTGTGACCCGGTAGCTCCTTGAGCCGACGCAGGTAGCGCAAAACCACCTCGAGACTGACGTCCTCACGGATCGTCACCATCTCGAAGTCCATCAACGCACCGACCTGCTCCTCGTCATAGGACAATGCGGAGCGAACGCGCTCACGCTGTTGACCGTCGAGGGTTTCCATCAGCTCGTGGACGACGTCTCGCGGCAGCTCGGAGGCCAGGTCAGCCAGTTCGTCGGCATCCATGTCCTTGGCCGCCGCCAGGAGCTCGTGATCGTCCATGTCGGCGATCAGGGTTTCACGTACCGAGTCGGACACTTCGAGCAGGATGTCGCCGTCGCGGTCAGCCTTGACCAATTGCCAGAGCGTCAGACGATCGTCCAGCGGCAAGGCTTCAAGGATGTAGGCAACGTCGGCGGAGTGCAGGTCATCGAGCTTGCGTTGCAGCTCGACGAGGTTTTGCCGGTGAACCAGGTTTTCAACCCGGTCGTGATGCGGACCTTCCTGGCGATGAGTCAGGTCTTCGACCACCCGCTGACGCTGCAACAGCTCAATCACTTGAGCGAGGCGGTCCTGCAGGCTTTCTTGCGTTTTCTTTACTTCAACTTCGGACATAGGCGAACTCCACTCCCAGCAGCGGGGCACGCCGGAAGGATCAATCAGTCAATTCATGATTGGAAAAGCGGTTTACTGAATTACTACTGGGTAAGTCCATGGAGGTATTCCACAAGCCCCGGCGGGGCTGACGGGCGCAATGATACACCGCCCAACGGTTTTAAATGTTAAAAAATCGCGGCTGAAACAAGCGCTTGCGAGACAAACCTGAGCGCCGTCCTGATCCGTGAAAATGCGACGACTCATTCTGAAAAGAAAACACACCAGCGCTGAAAAATGTAGCGGCTACCCTTGAGTCAGACCGTCATGGAGGACGTTTGATGCCATTGAATGCCTGTTATTTTCTGCTGATCGCCCTGCTCTGCCTGCCGCCCGTGGCACTTGCCTCAACCGTTCACCGCTGCGAGGCAGCAAACGGCCGCATCACCTTCACCACGCTGAGTTGTACGACCGGGGAAAGCCTTTCGCTCCAGGAAGTGCGCACGTTTACCCCCGGCAGCACGGTGTCGCTGATGCCGGAAGCGGACTTTCGTGAAACATCACGTATGAATATCAAAAGGAGGGAGCTAACGGTCGTCGGCCAGACAGAAGACAACTGTGGAAACCAGATCGATGCCAGGGAACGCAGGGAAGCAATCATCAATCAACGGATTGTCGCCGGCATGACCCGGCAAGACGTCGAAAGCGCCCTCGGCAAGCCAGACAAGATCAGTATTCGGAATTCGGCCACGAGCTACCGATACGACACCAAGCGAGGTCGTAGCGCACACGTCGAATTCGATGAGAGAGGTTGTACCAGAGGAAAAGCCAAATCCCAGACGGCAAAAAGCCCGCGTTAAACGCGGGCTTTTTGTTGTTTGGTGCACTCGACAGGATTCGAACCTGTGACCGCTCGGTTCGTAGCCGAGTACTCTATCCAGCTGAGCTACGAGTGCAATTTGTGTTTTTAGACCAGATCACAACTGGTTGAAACAGAGTAGCTCACATCACTGCAAACAACTCTTAAATGGTGCACTCGACAGGATTCGAACCTGTGACCGCTCGGTTCGTAGCCGAGTACTCTATCCAGCTGAGCTACGAGTGCATTTGTTGCCGCGCATTATAGGCCGTCGAATCTTTTTGTAAAGCGCTTTTTTCTAGTAATTTCAACAACTTACCGAAGAAGCCAGATTACAACGTACTACGCAAATAATGGCGGAGAACGGGGGATTCGAACCCCCGACACCCTTTTGAGGTGTACTCCCTTAGCAGGGGAGCGCCTTCGGCCACTCGGCCAGCTCTCCGCAACACGGGGCGTATATTAACCAGCTTCTTCCCCGTTTGCAAACATAAAAAACGATAAAAATTAATGGCTTGGTTCTTCGTCCTTCTCTTTCTTTATACGCAGGTAAATTTCCTCACGGTGGACCGCAACCTCTTTCGGGGCGTTGACACCGATACGCACTTGATTTCCTTTAACGCCGAGCACGGTCACGGTGATTTCTCCATCACCAATAATCAGGCTTTCTGCGCACCGACGAGTCAGAATCAGCATACCTTTCTCCTCACGCATTTCATTTCAGGGACAACAGTCTGCAAAAAAAAGGCACTCGACCTACAACCTGAAAGATCGCAGCCCTACATGCCTGAGTATTGACCAGCGCGGGCAAAAGAACAGCTTCGGGCCGCACCATTCAAAAAAACAAAAGGGCGCGGTCAGACCGCGCCCTTCGGCAAACGCATCACTCGCCCGTTCGGGCCGGCGCGTCCAGTTCGAAAGCCGTGTGCAGGGCGCGCACAGCCAGTTCCAGGTACTTCTCTTCGATCACCACGGAAACCTTGATTTCCGAAGTCGAGATCATCTGGATGTTGATGCTTTCTTTCGCCAGGGATTCGAACATGCGGCTGGCCACACCTGCGTGGGAGCGCATGCCGACACCGACGATCGAGACCTTGGCGATCTTGATGTCGCCAACGACTTCACGGGCACCGATCTCGCGAGCGGTGTTTTCCAGCACGGTTTGCGCGGCCTGGAAGTCGTTGCGGTGTACGGTGAAGGTGAAGTCGGTGGTGTTATCGTGCGCAACGTTCTGCACGATCATGTCGACTTCGATGTTCGCGGCGCTGATCGGGCCGAGAATCTTGAATGCAACGCCCGGGGTGTCTGGCACGCCACGGATGGTCAGCTTGGCTTCATCGCGGTTGAAAGCGATGCCGGAAATGATCGGCTGTTCCATGGTTTCCTCTTCATCAATAGTAATGAGGGTGCCCGGACCCTCCTTGAAGCTGTGCAGTACGCGCAGCGGAACGTTGTACTTGCCGGCGAATTCCACCGCACGGATCTGCAACACCTTGGAACCGAGGCTGGCCATTTCCAGCATCTCTTCGAAGGTAATCTTGTCCAGGCGCTGGGCCACGGACACCACACGCGGGTCGGTGGTGTAGACGCCGTCGACGTCGGTGTAGATCTGGCATTCGTCAGCCTTCAAGGCTGCCGCCAGCGCCACGCCGGTGGTGTCGGAACCGCCACGACCTAGGGTGGTGATGTTGCCGTGCTCGTCGACGCCCTGGAAACCGGCGACAACCACCACACGACCTGCTTTCAGATCACCGCGAATCTTCTGGTCATCAATCTGCAAGATACGCGCTTTATTGTGCGCGCTATCCGTCAGAATCCGTACCTGGTTGCCGGTGTAGGACACCGCTGGCACGCCGCGCTTGATCAGCGCCATGGCCAACAGGGCAATCGTCACCTGCTCACCGGTGGAGACGATCACATCCAGCTCACGCGGAACCGGCTGGCCGTCGCCACTGATTTGCTTGGCCAGATCGATCAGACGGTTGGTTTCGCCGCTCATTGCAGACAGCACAACCACCAGGTCATCGCCGGCATCGCGGAATTTCTTAACCTTGTCGGCGACCTGCTCGATTCTCTCGACAGTGCCGACCGAGGTGCCTCCAAATTTCTGTACGATCAAAGCCATTTCAAAGCCGCCTCTGCCCATGAAGGGCGCCCAAATAATCACTCAAACAGCGTTCCGGCCCACCACTAGACTGTGGGCCGGACACACTGCCTTATAAACCCTGCTCTACAAATGGAACAGTCAGGGCCAATGCCGCATCCAGTGCGCCAGCGTCAGTACCACCGCCCTGCGCCATGTCTGGACGACCACCGCCCTTCCCGCCCACTGCCGCAGCGGCTTGCTTCATCAAATCACCGGCTTTGAGTTGGCCAGTCAGGTCTTTGGTTACGCCTGCAACCAGAACGACCTTTTCCTCATGGACACTGCCGAGCAGGATCACTGCGCGGCCGAGTTTGTTTTTCAGTTGATCGACCAGCGCCAGCAGCGCCTTGCCGTCCTGACCGTCCAGACGCACGGCCAGTACTTTCACGCCTTTGACGTCCAGGGCGGAAGCCGACAGATCGTCGCCCGCCGCGCTGGCAGCCTTGGCCTGCAACTGCTCGAGTTGCTTCTCCAGCAGACGGTTGCGCTCCAGCACAGCCGACAGCTTGTCGATCAGGTTGTCGCGGCTGCCCTTGACCAGGTTGGCCGCTTCCTTGAGTTGTTCTTCGGCAGCGTTCAAGTATGCCAGCGCCGCAGCGCCGGTGACCGCTTCGATACGACGCACACCGGAAGCCACACCGCCTTCGCTGATGATTTTCAGCAGGCCGATGTCGCCGGTACGGTTGGCGTGGATCCCGCCGCACAGTTCGACGGAGAAATCGCCGCCCATGCTCAGTACGCGCACGTTGTCGCCATACTTCTCGCCAAACAGCGCCATGGCGCCTTTTTGCTTGGCGGTTTCGATATCGGTTTCTTCGGTTTCAACAGCCGTGTTCTTGCGAATCTCGGCGTTGACGATGTCTTCCAGCGCCTTCAGTTGCTCAGGCTTGATGGCTTCGAAGTGGCTGAAGTCAAAGCGCAGGCGCTGACTGTCGACCAACGAACCTTTCTGCTGAACGTGATCGCCCAGCACCTGACGCAATGCCGCGTGCAGCAAGTGAGTGGCCGAGTGGTTCAGCGATGTCGCGTGGCGCACGTCGGCTTCGACGTGGGTCTCGACCGGCGATCCGATAGTCAGGCTGCCCAATGCCTGCACACCGTGGTGCAGGAACGCGCCACCGGTCTTGGTGGTGTCGCGCACGTCGAAACGGCCGATGTTCGATTGCAGGTAACCGCAGTCGCCAACCTGACCGCCGGATTCAGCGTAGAACGGGGTCTGATCGAGAACGATCACGCCCTCTTCGCCTTCACTCAAGACGTCGACGGACTTGCCTTCTTTATAGATAGCGACAATTTTCGCCGAACCACTGGTGGCCTTGTAGCCGGTGAATTCGGTGGCGACGTCAACCTTGACCAGCGTGTTGTAGTCCAGACCGAACGAACTGGCGGAACGGGCACGGACGCGCTGGGCTTCCATTTCGCGTTCGAAGCCGGCTTCGTCGACGGTCAGGTTGCGCTCGCGAGCGATGTCCGCGGTCAGGTCCATCGGGAAACCGTAGGTGTCGTAGAGTTTGAACACCACGTCGCCCGGCACCACGGTGCCTTTGAGTTCCAGCAGATCCTGCTCGAGAATCTTCAGGCCGTGCTCCAGGGTCTTGGAGAACTGCTCTTCTTCGGCCTTGAGCACGCGCTCGATGTTGGCTTGTTGCTGCTTGAGTTCCGGGAACGCTTCGCCCATCTCTGCAACCAGCGCCGCGACGATCTTGTAGAAGAAGCTGCCGGTCGCGCCCAGCTTGTTACCGTGACGGCACGCACGACGAATGATCCGGCGCAGCACGTAGCCGCGACCTTCGTTGGACGGCAGCACGCCGTCGGCAATCAGGAAACCGCACGAACGGATATGGTCGGACACAACCTTCAGCGAAGACTGATCGTCATTGGTGCAGCCAATGGCCTTGGCCGATGCGCTCAGCAGGTTCTTGAACAGGTCGATTTCATAGTTGGAATGAACGTGCTGCATCACCGCACTGATCCGCTCCAGGCCCATGCCGGTGTCGACCGACGGTGCTGGCAGCGGATGCAACACGCCATCGGCGGTGCGGTTGAACTGCATGAACACGTTGTTCCAGATCTCGATGTAACGGTCGCCGTCTTCTTCCGGCGAGCCCGGTGGGCCGCCCCAGATGTCGGCGCCGTGATCGTAGAAAATCTCGGTGCAAGGACCGCACGGGCCGGTATCGCCCATGGTCCAGAAGTTGTCGGAGGCGTAAGGCGCGCCTTTGTTGTCGCCGATGCGGATCATGCGCTCGACCGGCACACCGATCTGCTGGGTCCAGATGTCATAGGCTTCGTCATCCGAGGCGTAGACCGTTACCCAGAGTTTTTCCTTGGGCAGCTTCAGGACGCCGGTCAGGAAGGTCCAGGCGTAGGTGATTGCGTCGTGCTTGAAATAGTCACCGAAGCTGAAGTTACCCAGCATTTCGAAGAAGGTGTGGTGACGAGCGGTATAACCGACGTTTTCCAGGTCACTGTTCTTGCCACCGGCACGCACGCATTTCTGGCTGCTGGTCGCACGGGTGTACGCACGTTTTTCCTGGCCCAGGAAACAGTCCTTGAACTGGTTCATCCCCGCGTTAGTGAACAGCAGGGTTGGGTCGTTGCCCGGAATCAAAGAGCTGGAGGCTACACGAGTGTGGCCTTGCTCTTCGAAGAAGCGAAGGAAGGCTTCACGGATTTCTGCGCTTTTCATTAGGTTCTTCCACGGAGGCTGCGGCCAAAGGCCTGTGCGAAACGTCAACAGACGAAGCGACGGCAAAGGGCCGCATTATATCGGCCCAGCGCGCGGGGTACAGCGTGTTTATACGATAGAAACGGTCAATTGGACGGCTAACGCTGTCAGTTGCGCGAAAACTCGACGAATGTCGCGACGACTTGCTCGATTTGCGCGCGGCTCACGTCCATGTGCGTGACCATTCTAAGACGACCGGCGGCGCTGAGTTTGATCCCGCGCTCGGCGGCAAACGCCTTGATCGCCTCGGCCTTGTCGCCCATCTGCACATAAACCATGTTGGTTTGCACCGGTTCGACTTCGTAACCGGCTTTTCGCAGTCCGTCCGCGAGGAATTGCGCGTTGGCATGATCGTCGGCCAGACGCTGGACGTTGTTATCCAGTGCGTACAGCCCCGCTGCCGCCAGAATCCCGGCCTGACGCATGCCGCCGCCGACCATCTTGCGCAGACGGCGCGCCTTGCCGATCAACTCGACCGAGCCGCACAACACCGAACCGATCGGCGCGCCCAGCCCCTTGGACAGGCAGACCGACACCGAATCGAAATGCTGGGTGATTTCCCGGGCATCAACCCCCAGTTTGACTGCCGCGTTGTACAGGCGAGCGCCGTCGAGGTGCAGTTGCAACCCATGTTCGCGAGTGAAACTGCGCGCCCGGGCCAGATACTCCAGCGGCAGCACCTTGCCCTGCATGGTGTTTTCCAGCGCCAGCAAGCGCGTGCGGGCGAAATGGAAATCGTCCGGTTTGATCGCGGCAGCCACCTGAGCCAGGTCCAGCGAGCCGTCGGCCTGCACTTCCAGCGGTTGCGGCTGGATCGAACCGAGCACCGCCGCGCCGCCACCTTCGTACTTATACGTGTGCGCCTGCTGGCCAACGATGTATTCGTCACCGCGCTCGCAGTGCGCCATCAGGCCCAGCAGGTTGCTCATGGTGCCGGTCGGCACGAACAGCGCCGCGGCAAAGCCCAGGCGTTTCGCCAACTCGGCTTCCAGACGATTGACCGTCGGATCTTCACCGTAGACGTCGTCACCGGTGGCCGCGTTGGCCATCGCGTCGAGCATCCCTGGAGTCGGCTGAGTGACGGTGTCGCTGCGAAGATCGATAACGCTCATGAATCTGGCCTCGGTAAGCAGGGGAAAATCCCTTTCGGAATGGAGTTACTGCGGTCATGTCGACGAATAATCAACCCTTGGGCGAGGAAAAGACGCAGCAAGTGAGCGAAAAAGTCGATAGCAATCATCAGATAGCAGCAATGCACGGCTGAGAAATATGTGTTAAAAACGCTGCGCCGCCAGACAATCTGTCGGCAAAACGTTCTCAGGGCGGGGTGCAACTCCCCACCGGCGGTAATTGCGCGCAATGCGCATAGCCCGCGAGCGCTTGGCGACAGGCACGGCTTCGGCGGTGTTTGACGGCAAGGTCAGCAGACCCGGTGTGATCCCGGGGCCGACGGTCATAGTCCGGATGAAGAGAGAACGGGATTGGCGCCAAAGGGCCGTCCGCAGGCATTCGTGCGAGCGTGCGTACCCTTAAATCCCATTCGATTCATATGCCCTGTTTTATACATAAACAGGAGTCAGAACATGCAACCCACCGCAATCGACAGCAAAAGCAAACACCATCAGGGCGAGCGCGTAGCGTTCATCCAGGCCTGCTGGCACAAGGAAATCGTCGATCAGAGCCGTAAGGGCTTCGTCGCAGAAATGATTGCTCAGGGTTATCACGAATCCGACATCGACTTCTTCGAAGTCGGCGGCGCCTTTGAAATGCCCCTGCACGCCAAGTTGCTGGCCAAGACCGGCCGTTATGCCGGTATTGTCGCGGCAGCCCTGGTGGTGGACGGCGGGATCTACCGTCACGAATTCGTCGCCCAGTCTGTGGTCAGCGGCCTGATGCAGGTTCAATTGGAAACCGAAGTGCCGGTGTTCTCGGTGTCCCTGACCCCGCACCACTTCCATGCCGGTGAAGAGCATCAGAAGTTCTTCTTCGAGCATTTCGTGCACAAAGGCCAGGAAGCGGCGAAGACGTGTGCGGATACGCTGAGCAAGATTCGGGCGTTGCGTCGCAGCGAGCCACGTGCAGTAGCCGTCTAAACACCGCTCCCCCTGTAGGAGCGAGGCTTGCCCGCGAAAGCGATTTAACATTCAACATCATCGCTGAATCTGGAATCGCTTTCGCGGGCAAGCCTCGCTCCTACAGAGTCAGCGTCGTCAGTCAGGCAAGGTTTTCGTCGGTGGTCGGCACGATCAGGATGCCGGCGCGCAGGCCGTTCTTGACCTTGGGGTTCGGGAAGATAATCCGCGCGCCCTCTTCTTCGATGATCCAGCGCGTCTGGGCGATGTCTTCGGCCAGCAGATAACCCACTTCCAGTTCCGAAAAATTCTCGATGTCCGCCGGCAGGTTCAAGCGGAAGCTATCGCTGTGCTTGATGATTTCCCGTGCCACGCTGAACAACTGCAACCCATTCAGCGCCTCTTCGGTCAGTTCCGGCTCTGTGCCTTCGATGATCTGTTTAAGGCGGGTTTCAAGCAGGGAGACGTTGACCCCGTCGTTCTGCCCGAACGGCCGCGCCTTGCCCAACTCCAGGGTGAAAGACTCGGCACCCAGCTTGTCGTAGGTGTAGGAACTGAAAACGATGGACGGCTTGTTTTGCAGCAACACCGCTTCCATGCCGGCGGCGCGCAGGCGAGCCAGTTCCTGACGTGAATGCTGGCGATCTTCCTTCCATGGATACAACGCAAACTGCTCGATCTTCGAGCCTCTAATCGCGGTGTGCAGGTCGTAATGCAGACGATCGCGATCCGGAAGGCTGAAGAAACTGGCCGCAAGCCGCTCCAGTTCACAGGCGCGCAGGGCTTCGGAGCCGCTGGTTTGTTCGTGACGGCCGTTGAACAGCCGATTGACGTCCTGCTCGATAAAGCGCTCGCCCTTGCGAATCGCTTCCGGGTTGCCGAACAGGAACAGAATACGTGCGCGCGGCTTCAAGTCGCCGCGAGCGATGTCATGCAACAGGCGATCGAGCAACTCGATCGGCGCTGTTTCGTTGCCATGGATCCCGGCTGACAGCAGCAGGTCCAGGCCATTGTCGCGAGCCTCAGGTGGCCGGACTTCCAGCGCACCTTCGCTCAACCAGCGCATGCGCACGCCTTCGACAGTCAGTTGAGTCTTCTCCGCCGGTTCGCGGCCGGCGAGGGTCAGTTCAAGCAGTTTGCCGAGGGCGAGCATAGAGCGGTTTCCTTAGTGGTCGTGGGCGCAATCCGGGCCGTGCACGTGGTCTTCGTCGCCGACTTCAGCCGGTTCCATTTCCAGTTGCAGACTTACCAGATTAGTCGCCAATGGGCGCAGCAGCAGGTTGGCGTATTCAGCGTCACCTTCTTCGACGTCCACGCCGATCAGCAATTGGCCGCGGCCATCGTGCTGAATCCACAGCTCTTTGCCTTGCCAAATGACAGCGACGCGGGTGCAGGAAGTTTCCAGTTGCGTGCCGTCGGTGTCTTCAAGGATCAGCTGCAGGGTATCGCTCATGTGTTTTACGCTCTCGACGTTCAATTGATCTGGAATGGATAAACCGCGCCCAGTTTAAGGATTTGCGTCAGTTCATCCAGTGCCGTCCGGCACTCAAGCAGCAATTGCGGGTCCGCAAGGTCGGTTTCGGCCATGCGGTCGCGGTAGTGCTTTTCGACCCATTCGGTCAGCGTGCCGTACAACGGTGCCGTCATGATAACCCCTGGGTTGACGGCCGCCAGTTCGGTTTCATTCAGTGCCACGCGTAAACGCAGGCACGCCGGGCCACCGCCGTTCTGCATGCTTTGCTTCAGATCGAAGACTTTGACTTCGCGGATAAGGCCGCCAGAACTGGTCAGGCTTTGCAGGTACTGCCAGACGCGCTCGTTGCCACGGCACTCTTCCGGCACGATCAACAGCATCGAGCCATCAGGACGCGACAGCAACTGGCTGTTGAACAGGTAGGAACGCACCGCGTCTTCCACGGTAACCGCCGAACGGGGTACGCACACCGACTGGAATTTGCCGCCGACCTTGGCGAGTTTGCTTTGCAGTTCGGCCAGCATCTGTTCGGTGTCGAGGAACGCGTCCTCGTGATAGAACAGCACCTCGCCGTTACCCACCGCGATCACGTCGTTGTGGAACACGCCCTGATCGATCACCGCAGGATTCTGCTGGGCGTAGACCACACCGTCATCGCTCAAACCGTGCAGACGAGCAACGGCTTGCGAGGCTTCGAGGGTCTGGCGCGCCGGGTACTTCTGCGGTGCCGGGTAGCGGTTATCGAACGCGCTGCGACCGAACACAAAGAACTCGACGCCGGCTTCACCGTATTCACGGCAGAAACGCGTGTGGTTGGCGGCGCCTTCGTCACCGAATTGCGCCACGGCCGGCAACGCCGCGTGGTGAGCGAAGTGCTTCTGATCAGCGAACATTGCACCCAGTACACGACTTGTGGTCGGGTGCTCGATGCTGCGGTGGTATTTGCAGTTGAGGTTGGCGGCGGTGAAATGCACGCGACCGTCTGCGGTGTCGGCGCTCGGGCTGACCGTGGCGGCGTTGGCCACCCACATGCTCGACGCCGAGCAACTGGCGACCAGCAACGGCATCGCGTCTTTCGCCGCTTGCTCGATCACTTGCGCGTCGGTGCCGCTGAAGCCCAGGCGACGCAGGGCGGCGACATCAGGACGCTCTTGCGGGGCCAGAACGCCTTGTTGAAAGCCCATTTCCATCAGCGCTTTCATTTTCGCCAGGCCTTGCAGCGCGGCTTCCTTCGGGTTCGAAGACTGCTGGCTGTTGCTCTGGGACGCGACGTTGCCGTAGGACAGGCCGCCGTAGTTATGGGTCGGCCCCACTAGACCGTCAAAATTGACTTCATAGGATTTCATCAGCGAGGCTCCACGAGAATCTGTTTTTATAGGCTTCAGTTACTGTTCAGTACGACCGCGTTGCGGCCTTCGCGGGCAAGCCTCGCTCCTACAGGTTCAATGGGATCCGTAGGAGCGAGGCTTGCCCGCGAATGGGCGCTACGCCATCTTCACGCCAGGCGTAAGGGCCGCTGGCAACGTCAGGCTCGGCGTTTCCAGCGAGGCCACCGGGTACGCGCAGTAATCTGCCGCGTAGTAGGCGCTGGCGCGGTGGTTGCCCGAGGCGCCGACGCCGCCGAACGGTGCGCTGCTCGCAGCACCGGTCAGCTGTTTGTTCCAGTTGACGATACCGGCACGGCTTTCCAGCCAGAACTGCTGATAACGCGCTTCGGAATCCGACAGCAAACCGGCCGCCAGGCCATAGTCGGTGTCGTTGGCTTCAGCGATCGCCGCTTCAAAATCAGCGTAGCGGATCACTTGCAGCAACGGGCCGAACAGCTCTTCGTCAGGACGATCGGCAACGGCGGTCACGTCCAGAATACCTGGGGTCAGCAACGCGGCTTGTGCCTCAGGCTGAGTCATTTCCAGCAACGCCACGGCGCCATTGGCCAGCAGATGTTCCTGCGCATCCATCAGCGCTTTTGCCGCACCGAGGGAAATCACCGAGCCCATGAACGGCGCTGGCTGCTGATCGAACGCACCGACTTCAATCGTCGAGCTGACCGCCACCAGACGCGCCAGCAACGTGTCGCCCCAGGCGCCCTGCGGCACCAGCAAGCGGCGGGCACAGGTGCAACGTTGACCGGCAGAAATGAAAGCGGACTGAATGATGGTGTACACCGCCGCATCCAGATCAGCGACCTCATCGACCACCAACGGGTTATTACCCCCCATCTCCAGCGCGAGGATCTTGTCTGGACGACCGGCGAACTGCTGGTGCAGGTGATTGCCGGTACGGCTCGAACCGGTGAAGAACAGACCGTCGATACCCGGGTTCGCCGCCAGGGCGATACCGGTTTCGCGAGCGCCTTGCAGCAGGTTCAACACGCCGGCTGGCAGGCCGGCTTCGATCCAGCACTTGACCGTCAGTTCGGCGACTTTCGGGGTCAGCTCGCTCGGCTTGAACAGCACGCTGTTACCGGCCAGCAGCGCCGGCACGATGTGACCGTTGGGCAAGTGCCCAGGGAAGTTGTAAGGACCGAACACCGCGACCACGCCGTGTGGCTTGTGGCGCAATACGGCGGTGGCGTCGCCCAGCGGGCCGCTCTTCTCGCCGGTGCGTTCGCGGTAGCTCTGCACCGAAATCGCAATCTTGTTGACCATGCTGGTCACTTCAGTCGCCGCTTCCCACAGCGGTTTACCGGTTTCTTCACCGATGCAACGCGCCAGTTCGTCAGCGTTGTTTTTCAGCGCGCCAGCAAAGGCTTCCAGCACCGAGATACGTTCTTCCAAAGTACGGCGAGCCCAACCCGGAAACGCCTGACGCGCGGCTTGCACGGCGGACTCAACCTGAGCGGCGGTAGCGCCCTCGCCGGCCCACAGCACTTGCTGGGTCACCGGGTTCAGCGACTGGAAGGCTTCACCCTGACCGGCCAGCCATTCACCTGCGATGTATAGCGAATTCATTATTTCGACTCCCGAGCAGCAGACAACGGAACGGCGCGCACTTGATCGCCGGCGTTGAGTTGAAGACGTTTGGCGGTCAGCGGATCGACCACCAGCGTACCGGCGGCAAGACGTGCGGGTGCGGCAGTGATCCGGCAGTCTTCGCGCTTGCGGTTGTGAATGATGAATGGCGTGGCGTCGTCACCCGGCGTGCCAACGGCCAACACCAGCGCCTGACTGTCTCGCACGGCGCGGATCTTGCCGGTTTCGCATTCGATGGCCGGGCCGGCGTCGAAAATGTCGACGTAGCCCTGGTAGCTGAAACCTTCGCTCTTGAGCATGGCCAGCGCCGGCTCGGTGTCCGGGTGAACCTGACCGATCACGTTACGTGCATCCGGCGACAGGAAGCAGGTGTACAGCGGGAATTTCGGCATCAGTTCGGCGATGAACGCCTTGTTGCCCACGCCGGTCAGGTAATCGGCCTGGCTGAATTCCATTTTGAAGAAGTGTCGACCCAGGCTTTCCCAGAACGGCGAACGCCCTGCTTCGTCGGAGACACCGCGCATTTCGGCAATGATCTTGTTGCCGAACAGTTGCGGGAACTCGGCGATGAACAGCATTCGCGCCTTGGACAGCATGCGGCCGTTGAGGCCGGTGCGGAAATCGGCGTGCAGGAACAACGAGCACAATTCCGAGTTGCCGGTCAGGTCGTTGGCCAGAAACAACGTCGGGATTTCGCGGTAGATGTTCAGCTCTTGCGAAGCGCTGACCGTCAGGCCGACCCGGAAGTTGTACCAGGGCTCACGCAGGCCGACGGCGCCGGCAATGGCGGAAATGCCCACCACACGAGCGTTGTCGTCTTCGAGGACGAACAGATAGTCCGCATCGCCGCGCCCGGCCTCGCCGCGAAAGGTCTTCTCGGCCCAGCCGACCCGATGGGCCAGACGCTCTTCGTTGGCCGGCAAGGTGGTCAGGCCGGTGCCGGTGCTACGGGCCAGGTCGATCAGAGCGGGTAAATCGCTGCTGCGTACGGGACGAACGATCATGCTATCTCCTCAAACGGGCCGCTTGCGCCACCCGCGAAACACTTGCTGCTTTCTAGGTTGAAAAGCAGGCGTTAAACCGCCACCAGGCGCACGCTTGCACCTTCACCGACGCCCAGGGCTTCGGCCGCTTCCAGATCCAGGGTCACGGGTTTGCCCGGCGCGTAATCGAGCTCGAGCAACACGGCGCGGTAATCCTGCAACTGCGCATTGGCCACCAGGTACTGACGCCCTGCGCCTTTGACCGGCTCGCCGATTTTCACCGGCACGACACGGCTCTGGGCGATCGAACGGATCCCCGAAACACGCGCATGCAACGTCGGGCCGCCGTCGAAAATGTCGATGTAGTGATCGGTCTCGAAGCCTTCGCGCATCAGGATGTCGAAAGTGATCTGCGCCCGTGGGTGCACCTGGCCCATCGCTTCTTGCGCGGAGTCCGGCAGCAACGGCACGTAGATCGGGTAATGCGGCATCAGCTCGGCGAGGAACGTGCGGCTCTTCAGACCGCACAGACGCTCGGCTTCGGCGTAGTTGAGGTCGAAGAAGTTGCGACCGATGGCGTCCCAGAACGGCGAGTCGCCATTTTCATCGCTGTAACCGACGATCTCGGTCACCACGGAATCGGCAAAGCGCTCCGGATGGCTGGCCACGAACAGCAAGCGGCCACGGGAGTTGAGCTCGGCCCACGGCGAACCCACCAACTCGCGCTGCACGTAGAAACTGGTCAGCAAGCTGTTGCCAGTCAGGTCGTGGCACTGGGAGAGCACGTGAATCTTGTTATGAATCTTCAGCTCGCGGGAGGCGTGCACGAAGGTTTCATTGCGGAAGCTGTAGAACGGCTCGGAATAACCGGCCGAGGCAACGATGGCCGAGCAACCGGCCAGTTTGCCGGTGGCGGTGTCTTCGAGGACGAAGAAATAGCTCTCTTCACCGTTGAAGCTGACTTCGGCAGCGAACGAGGCTTCGCTCGCGGCGATCTTGTCGCTCAGGCGTTCAACGTCATCCGGCAAGGAAGTGACACCAATCGGGCTGTCCGCAGCCAGACGCTGTACCTCGCCCAGATCAGCCATTTGCGCGGGGCGCATCACCAGCATGGTGTCACTCCTTTCTCTAAACTCTTTGAGGAAAATAAACCGGCCCGGCCTTTTGAAGACTTGGGTAGGAGCGAAGCTTGCTCGCGAAGGTGTGTCAGTCGACATCACTGTGACTGACACACCTTCGCGAGCAAGCTTCGCTCCTACAGAAAAGCGGGGCCGGCATCAAAATTGGGTTCGACGCCTGAAATCATCAGGCGTCGAAGGGTCTATCAGGCTTGCGTCAGTTTTGCTGCAGCGCGCTCGAAACGATCCAGGCCGGCATCGATATCGGCGTCTTCAACCACCAGGCTTGGCGCAAAACGCACCACGTCCGGGCCGGCTTGCAGGACCATCAGGCCTTCGCGCTCGGCGGCGTTGAAAATGTCCTTCGCCTTGCCTTTCCAGGCCTCGCTCAGCACGCAACCGATCAACAGGCCCATGCCACGAACCTTGGTGAACAGGCCGTATTTCTCGCCGATCTGCTCCAGGCGAGCCTTGAACTTGTCGTGCTTGGCGTTGACGCCGGCCAGCACTTCAGGGGTGTTGATCACGTCGATCACCGCTTCGGCGACGGCGCACGCCAGCGGGTTACCGCCGTAGGTAGTGCCGTGGGTGCCGACGACCAGGTGTTTGGCCAGGTCTTCGGTGGTCAGCATGGCTGCGATCGGGAAACCGCCGCCCAGGCTCTTCGCGCTGGTCAGGATGTCCGGGATCACGCCGTAATGCTGGTAGGCAAACAGATGGCCAGTACGGCCCATGCCGGTCTGCACTTCGTCGAAAATCAGCAGCGCGTTGTGCGCGGTGCACAGGTCACGGGCGCCTTGCAGGTATTCGAGTTCGGCCGGGATAACACCGCTCTCGCCCTGGATCGGCTCCAGGACCACAGCGCAGGTCTTGTCGGAAATGGCGGCTTTCAGCGCGGCCAGATCGTTGTACGGCACATGGGTGATGCCGGTGATTTTCGGACCGAAACCGTCGGAATACTTCGACTGGCCACCGACGTTCACGGTGAACAGGGTACGGCCGTGGAAGCTGTTGAGAGCGGCGATGATTTCGTACTTCTCGCTGCCAAACCGATCATGGCCGACACGACGGGCCAGCTTGAAAGCGGCCTCGTTGGCTTCGGCGCCGGAGTTGCAGAAGAACGCACGCTCGGCAAAGGTTGCGTCGATCAGCTTGTGCGCCAGACGCAGGGCAGGCTCGTTGGTGAACACGTTGGACACGTGCCACAGCTTGTTCGCCTGCTCGGTCAAGGCACCGACCAGCGCCGGGTGCGCATGGCCCAATACGTTAACGGCAATCCCGCCGGCGAAGTCGATCAGCTCGCGGCCAGACTGGTCCCATACGCGGGAACCGGCGCCACGCACAGGAATGAAGGCGGCAGGCGCATAGTTGGGAACCATTACCTGGTCGAAATCGGCGCGTTCTACCGCAGCGTGCTCAACGGACATCGGAGTCTCCTGAAGAGGAACACTCGCCGGAAACTGGCGAGCGATGGGGGGATTGTAAGGACAGTTTTCAGCCCGGCCTTGCCGCCAAGCGACAACTTCTTATAGCGCAAACCCCGGTTTCAGCCGGGTTTACGGCAATGCGACATATAGCGTCGCAAAGGCGCAGTTTAAACCGGCGGCACAGGTTATAGGCAGGCTTGTCGAACGGTGCGGTAAATATGTACCGCACACCGTGCTTCATCGTTTGTTTTCCTTGGGTTCCATCCAAACGCTAACGGACTAGCGCCATGATTCAGCATGACCCCGAGCTTACGGCTCAGCCAGACGCGCATTTCCAGCATGCGTTCCACAATCTGCCCGACTGGCTATTAACAGCATCGCCCGCTACGCGCACTGCGCTGAAAAGCGCGCGGCTGGACCTCCCTGAATGGCACGCCCAGGCAACCCGCCAGCAGCACCAATCATTGAAAGCGGCCAGCACGCACTATCTGGCCCAGCGTAACCACCTGGAATCCATGCTGGATAAACTGCAGAACGCCCGGGACTTTGCCGAACCGCTTCTGCGTGACGCATTGAAAACCCGGTACGGCCTGGAACTGGACGTCAAGACGACCTTCCTGCGCCTGTACATCCCGCAGACCGTTCCGTGGTTCCCGATCAAGACCGGTGCCGCGCGCACCTGGACGGTCTCGCTGCTCGACGCCGCCCTGCACAACTTTCAGGATTCGGAAACCGAAGCGCAGGCTTACGAATCTGCCTCGACGTTCATCACCGAACCCTCGTCCACCGGGCAATTCGATACATTGCCGGCGATCAAGCGCCAACTCTCCATTCAGCACTTCACCCGGTTGTGCAGGGAGCTGGATATCGGCGGTCGATACGAGGCCCACCTCAAGGAAAACCTGGGGTTTACCAACCCGGTAGCCGCTGCCGTGTTGAAGTCGAGCGTGATCAAGACGCACAAGGCCGCCCTGCTATCAGCCCTGCACCTGGCCCAGGTCCGTGGCGATCTGCCGCTGGATGCCTGGCAATCGATTCTCGACATGATCGAGGGCCGCGAAAACGTGGGGCTGGACAACTGGCGACTGCACTGTCACGACCTGAGCCTGATGTCTTCATTGCTGACCGGCATCGTCATTTTCGCGCCGATACTTGAACTCACCTCCCAACGCTCGCGAATCATCGCCTACATCCCCGACGACCCGGAACACCCGCTCAAACAGTACCCCGACACCCTGGCTTTCATGACCGAGCTGACCCGCAAACTGCGCTCGCCTGCTTATCAGGCGTTCTTCAGCCGGTTCATCGATCATCAGGAACGAGGCCACTTTTTCGCCGACCTCAACAGTCGCCTCCACGCCGTGACCTGGCATGAACACCAGCGCGGCGATCCGCTGCCGAGCTGGCGCGACACCCCCATCGACAAGCCCAACCTGCAATTCTCGGTGAACCCGATCAGAAACGATCTGTGGACTCACCTCTATCAGCAGCAATTGAACAAACTGCTCAATGACGCACGCACCCTTGCGGTTTCTACCGCCAGCGCCGACCGAGCAGCGCGATGGGCGGCGTGGGACGCCTTCAGCAATGTCGCCAAAAAGATCCTTGAAGTGGCGTCGTTCGTGGCCCTGCCCTTTGTTCCGTTTCTGGGCGAATTGATGCTCGCCTACATGGCCTACCAAGTGCTCGACGACACGTTCGAAGGCATCATCGACTGGGCCGAAGGCCTGAAAACCGAAGCGTTCGGACACTTGATGACGATCGCCGAAACGGTAGTTGAACTCGGAACGTTCGCGGTGGGCGGTGTCATGGCGGCCGGGGCGTTCAACGGCCTCATGTCTCGCGAGGCGGTGACGCTGATTTCCCCGCTCAAACCCATCAAGACAGCCACAGGCAAAACCCGATACTGGAAACCGGATCTCGCGCCTTACGAACAGTCCGTTGATCTGCCGGACGCTGCCAACCCCGACCCTCTCGGTTTGTATCAGCATGAGGGCAAAACACTGGCGCGCGTTGAAGGCAAACTCTACTCGGTAAAACCGGACAGCAAGACTGGCCGCTTTCAGATTCAACACCCGCGCCGGGCCGACGCCTATCAGCCGGCTCTGCGACACAACAGCCATGGTGCCTGGCAAACCATGCTGGAGCGACCGCTGACGTGGGACCGGGAAACCGTGCTGCGCCGCCTCGGCCAGAGCGTCGAGTCGTTCAATACTGCCGAGCGCGAGCAACTCCTGCAGATCAGCGGCTTTCACGACAACGTGTTGCGCGAGATCCGTGTCGAGAATCAGCGCCCGCCTTCGCTGCTGACCGACACGATCAAGCGCTTCAGGATCGACCGAGACATTCAGGCGCTGGTCGAGCAGACCGGCAGTGACCATCCCGACCACTATCAGGCGCTGAACCAGCGCAGATCGCTGTTCCAGTCGCGCTACCGTGAACTTGAAAAAACCGCCGATCGCCACGTTCTGCTACTGCAAGGCGAAGTACAGGGACTGCCCACAGACATCGCACAAGAACTGGTGAGCAACGCAAGCGGCACCGAACTGAAGCAAATGCACAACGGCCGCTTGCCCCAGCGCCTCAAGGATGTAGCGCTGAAAGCCATGGACGCGGTGCGTGTCGCCAGAGCCTATGAAGGGTTTTATCTGCAGGGCATGGAAACGGCGGACACCCATCGCCTGGCCCTGCATAGCCTTGAATCACTGCCCGGCTGGCCTGCTCGCCTGCGCATCGAAGTCAGGGAGTTTTCCCACGAGGGGGCGTTGCGCGACAGCATCGGTCAGCCCGACGCCCCCATCCTCAAGACACTGATATACGTCGAGGACCACACGTATCGGGCCCATGAAAACACGTCTCTGCCGAGCGACTTTTATCAGGCCCTCCTGCAGGCACTGCCCGACGCTGAGCGCACGGCATTGGGTCTTTCCGCCGAAGACGGTCAGCTACTCAAACAACGCATTGCCGAGCATGCGCAGAACAAACCCGCATTGCGCACGCTGCTGGTGAAACATCCCAACCGAAAACCCTTTTATGACCCGGCGACCATGCGCCTGCCCGGTGGATCGGAGGGGTACAACCGAACAGGTCGCCCCACTCCCACACTGAATGACAGGGTTCGCGAGGTGTATCCAGGCCTGCCCCAGGATGAACTCCGCGCCGTCGTCGCCCGCCTGCAACGCCACCCCGATGGCGCTCGCGTGGAGCTTTCGCGCCTGAGCAATGAACTCGAACGGCTGCATGAAGACCTGGATACCTGGATAAAGGAAGCCCCCACCGTCCACCCCGAAACCAGACAGCCATTGAGCGAGCTGGAACAACAGGCCCAGCAGCACAACCGCCGGTTGCTGGCTCAGGAAATCCAGCAGAGCTGGCGTCGGCAAACACAACGGGATCTCGAATCGACAGAGCACAATGACCGCTATGTGCTGCGATTCGCCGAGCCGATTCTGGGTGCGTTGCCGGTACTGACGGCGGACTTCAGTCACGTATCGCTGGTCGCACTCGAAGGCAGTCACGCGGAGCAAGGTGTTCACGGTTTCCTGCAAAATTTCAGCGACCTTCGTCGCCTCGACTTGCGGCGCTTCTCCCTGACCACCCTGCCCGACGCCATCCCACGGATGACCAACCTCGACACATTGGTGCTGAACGAATGCGCGATCAGGATTGATGCCGACGCGTGGTCGAAACTGTCCTCATTGAACAAACTGGTGATGCTGGACCTGTTCCGTAATCCGATTGACGTGGCTCCCGATGTCGGCGCATTTACCGAACTCGTGCACCTGGACCTGAGCGCAACCGGTCTGACTGAAATCCCCGTCAGCGCTATCACGCACCCCAGACTCGATACGCTCATGCTGATCAATAACCGGATCACCGAGCTGCCTTCCGGGTTGTTCGACAGCGTGGTCTACGACAAGCGCGGCGTGCACCTGTCGGACAACCCGCTCGTCGACAGCGCTCGGCAACTCGTCAAGCTGCACTACCTCGAAACCTCATACGATCTGGGCGTCTATGCCCCCGAGGCGGATATCGAACGAGCCAGGGCGCTCTACCCGAACATGGAAGTCGAGCAGGCCAGCGATTTCGTCTACGAACTGCCCGGCACACTGGAAGAGGGCCGAACAGAGCTGACCCACCTGGAAGCAGAGCTGGCCCAATTGAGCAACGATCTGACGACATGGACAGCCGATCTACCGCCGCGCCACCCACTGACGGGAGACCCCTTCAGTGACATGCAACAGTTTGTCGAACACGCCAATCGCGATGAATTCAAAGAGGCAATGGAGCGCTGCTGGCGGCATGACGCCGAGCTGGATGATTTCAATGAGTCGCTTGAGCCGTCGTATGAACTCTCCATCCGCCCGGTCATCACCGGGGAACTGCCGACCCTCAGCGCTGACTTCAGCCATGTCTCGGCGCTGGAGCTGCACAGTGTCGATGGCGTGACGCGCATCGGGCGTTTTCTGGAATCCTTCCCGAACCTGAGAAGCCTGAGGCTGCGCGACTGCAACCTCGGTGACATTCCCGATGCGGTGTTCAAGATGGGGCGACTCAGGTCACTGTCGATTCCCAGCTGCCGCGTCGGCCTGTCCGTGCAGTCGGTCGGCGCATTGGCGGGAATGGAACAGCTCGAATACCTCGATCTGGGCCTCAACCCCTTGGGGCTGACACCCGACCTGAGTCAGATGCCGGACCTGGCGACCATTCTGCTCAACGACACCGGCATCACTGAGATACCCGATGGCCTGCTACAACTGGCGGAACTGGACTGGGCAGACTTGAGCGGCAACGCAATCACCAACGTACCCAGCGACCTGTTGGAGTTGCCCGTGGAAGTGGCGGAGAACATTACGCTGAGGGGCAATCCGTTTACGGAGGAAAGCCTGTTGCGGCTGATCAGTTACTTCGAACGCACACGTGCCGACTTTGGCGTGGAAGAAGTGATCAATCGAGGTGAAATGAACGTATCCACCTCTGAGGGTTCCGAGATCGACGAATAGATCAGCCGCGCTCGGACGGCACTGACGACAACTCGAACGGACTGCTGCTACGCCGCTGGTTGCGATCCTCCCGCGGCGTGGCGCCGAAGAAGTTGCGGTAGGCGCTGGAGAAATGTGGCCCCGAGGAGAAGCCGCACGACAGGCCGATCTGGATGATCGACTTGCTGGTTTGCATCAACATCTGCCGGGCCTTGTTCAGGCGCAGTTCCAGGTAGTACTGGCTCGGCACGCGGTTGAGGTATTGCTTGAAGATCCGCTCCAACTGCCGACGGGATACGCACACGTGCTGGGCGATTTCGTCGGTGGTCAGCGGCTCTTCGATGTTGGCTTCCATCAGCAACACCGCCTGGGTGAGCTTCGGATGGCTGGAACCGAGGCGGTTCTGCAGCGGAATGCGTTGGCGCTCGCCGCCTTCACGGATGCGCTCGACCACCAGCTCTTCGGATACGGCGCCAGCGAGTTCGGCGCCGTGATCACGGGCCAGCACCGCCAGCAACAGGTCGAGCACCGACAGGCCACCGCACGCCGTCAGGCGATCGCGATCCCAGTCGAACAGATGGCTGGTGGCGATGACTTTCGGGAAACGCTCGGCAAAATCGTCCTGCCAGCGCCAGTGCACGGCAGCACGATAACCGTCGAGCAAACCGAGTTGCGCCAACGGATAAACACCGGCGGACAAACCACCGATCACGCAACCGGCACGCACCAGTTGTTTCAGCGCACTGCTGAGCGCCGGCGCGAGGGTGGTCGGCGGCTCATCGGCGAGCAGGAACAGTTTCTGCAAGTTTTCAAGCTTGCCGGCCCAGGGTTCACCCGGCAATTGCCAGGCGCCTTCGGTCGACGGTTCGGCCTGCAGGAACGACAGTTCGTAGACCACGTCCGGATGCACACGCTGGGCAACACGCAAGGCCTCCTCAGCCAGCGCAAGCGTCAGTGCTTTAGTGCTGGGCCAAATCAGGAAACCAATTCGATGGGCAGTCATGGCGGGCAATCCGAAACGAAACAGTGATGAAGGCATGGGCCAATGCTAGCCCGTAAATGAACGCAAATCTCAAAACCGGTAACCATCCCCTGTAGGAGCCGGCTTGCTGGCGATGGCGGTATGTCTGTGCCAGATACTTAAACTGACCCACCGCGATCGCCAGCAAGCCGGCTCCTACAAATCGGGGCCGGCCTCTAAATTGCGAAGCATGCACTATCCCGGTGCACAACGGCAGTCTTGATTATTTCAGGCTGCCCGAGAGGAATTGTTGCAGACGTTCGGACTGTGGATTGACCAGCACTTCACGCGGGTTGCCGCTTTCTTCGACGACACCTTTGTGCAGGAACACCAGCTGGTTCGACACTTCACGGGCGAAGCCCATTTCGTGGGTCACCACCACCATGGTCCGGCCTTCCTGGGCCAGGGCCTGCATCACCTTCAGCACGTCGCCGACCAGTTCCGGGTCGAGGGCCGAGGTCGGTTCGTCGAACAGCATCACCTCAGGTTCCATCGCCAGCGCACGGGCAATCGCCACTCGCTGCTGCTCGCCACCGGACATGTGGCCAGGGTAAGCGTCTTTACGATGTGCCACGCCGACCTTGTTCAGGTAGTGCTCGGCTTTCTCGCGGGCTTCGGCCTTGGACATGCCGAGCACGTGGACCGGCGCTTCCATGATGTTTTCCATCGCGGTCATGTGCGACCACAGGTTAAAGTGCTGGAACACCATCGACAGACGCGAACGCATGCGTTGCAGCTGTTTCGGGTCAGCGGCTTTCAGCGCGCCGTCCTTGTTGGCAACCAGTTTCAGCTCTTCGTTGTTGAGCAGGATCTTGCCCGCGTGCGGCTGCTCCAGCAGGTTGATGCAGCGCAGGAAGGTACTTTTGCCGGAGCCACTGGAGCCGATGATGCTGATCACATCGCCAGCCGCCGCTTTCAGGGACACGCCCTTGAGCACTTCGTGACTGCCATAGCGTTTATGCAGGTCTTGGACTTCAAGTTTGTACATGCGGTCGGTTCTCACAAAAACAGTCAGTCAGTCGTTGAGCAAGCGCCCGTGACGCAGCGCTTCGCGCCCCGCCACCTTGGCCAGCCAGAAACCGGGTTGGGCATAACGCAGCCGTTCAATGGCAAACAGCACCCCGGACGTACCAGCACACACCGTGCTGACCCGATCCGATAACGGATCGATCACTTCAAAAATCTCGTCGCCGGCTTCGATCCACTCACCGGGTTTACGCAGAAAACTGATCACGCCCGGATGCGGCGCGAACAGCAATTCGGTGCCTTCGAACGGCATGCCTTCACACGCGTCCTGCGCAGGTTTCGGCCATTCGCCACTGATCAAGCCTTGCTCGGCGAGGAACGCGAGAATGCCTTCAGCGTAAGCCTCGGCGTCAGCGCGAGCGGTATCGGCCTGCCCCCCTAATTCAATAGTAGTCGCCAGGCACGCCAGTGGAATCTGCGCATCCGGGAACTGACGGGACAGACGCAACCATGGCAGCGAGCAGGCTTCGTCGAAGGAACTGCCGCCGGAATCTTCCGCCAGCAGGCCCACTTTCACATTCAGGTGCGCGGCGAGCGAACGCCACTGCGGCCAGTGTTGCGGCAACGCGTACATGTGCAGCGCGGCTTCGGCATCGCAGTGCAAATCGAGCACCACATCGGCAGTGCAGGCATGGCTGAGCAACACGCGCTGCATGCCTTGCAACTGGCTGCTCGCCTCCGGCAATGCCGCCAGGTGATCGCTCATGGCCTGACGGATCAAGCGGATGTTGGCGTGCGGATCGTCACCCAGATGGCCTTCGAGTTGGGCGGCCACTGGCGCGCTCAGCTCGACGAAATCGCGGTTGAAGTTCTTGCCGCTGCCCGCTTCGAAACGCCCTTGATGACTGCCTTGCAACAGCTGACCGAGGCCCAGCGGGTTGGCTACCGGCACCAGTTCGACCACACCGTTAAGCAAGCCTTGGGCTTCGAGTTCGGTCAGGCGCTTTTTCAGCTCCCAGGCCGTGCGCATGCCCGGCAATTCATCGGCGTGGAGGCTGGCCTGGATGTAGGCCTTGCGCTCGCCGCTACCGAAGCGGAACACCGAAATCTGGCGTTCGCTGCCCAGGTGGCTCCACGGCAATGGATGATCGATGCGTTCCATATCAGTGCTTCCGCGGGGCCAGGTAGCCCAGCCAGCGGCGCTCGGCCAGTTTGAACAGTTTCACCAGAATGAAGGTCAGGCACAGGTAGAACACACCCGCCGTGATGTACGCTTCGAACGGCAAGTAGAACTGAGCGTTTACCGTGCGTGCGGCACCGGTGATGTCGATCAGGGTCACGATGGACGCCAGACTGGTGGTCTGCAGCATCATGATCACTTCGTTGCTGTACTGCGGCAGCGCCCGGCGCAGGGCCGATGGCAACAGAATCCGCTTGTACATCTTGAAGCGCGACATGCCCATGGCCTTGGCTGCTTCGATCTCACCGTTCGGCGTAGCGCGCAGGCTGCCGGCGATGATTTCTGCGGTGTAGGCGCTGGTGTTGATCGCGAAAGCCAGGCACGCACAGAACGTCGCGCTGGACAGCCACGGCCACAGGAAGCTTTCCCGCACCGCCTGGAATTGCGCCAGACCGTAGTAGATCAAAAACAGCTGCACCAGCATCGGCGTGCCGCGGATCACGTAGGTGAAGAGCCAGGCAGTCATGTTGACGGCCGCGTTCTTCGAGACCCGCATCAGCCCCAGCGGCAAGGCCGCCAGCAGACCGAAAAACAGCGACAGCGCGAGCAATTTGAGGGTGGTCACCAGGCCGCCGAGGTACAGCGGCAGGGCCTCCCAAATGACGTTGTAGTCGAAGATCATAGATCAGCCGCCCTTACGCCTACCGAGTAGCGCTTCTCAAGGTGACGCAATGCCAGCAACGAGACACTGGTGATCACCAGGTACATCGCGGCCACTGCGAGGAAGAAGGTGAAAGGCTCGCGGGTGGCATCTGCCGCCTGCTTGGCCTTGAACATCATGTCTTGCAGACCCACCACCGAAATCAGCGCGGTGGCCTTGGTCAGTACCAGCCAGTTGTTGGTGAAGCCCGGAATCGCCAGGCGAATCATCTGCGGCACCAACACCCGGAAGAACACCTGAAAGCTGCTCATGCCGTACGCCATACCGGCTTCGGCCTGACCCTTCGGGATCGCCATGAACGCGCCACGGAAGGTTTCCGACAGGTACGCACCGAAGATGAAACCCAAAGTGCCGATACCGGCGGCCAACGGGTTCAGGTCGATGTAATCGTCATAACCGAGCATCGGTGCGACGCGGTTGAGCAGGTCCTGACCGCCGTAGAAAATCAGCAGGATCAGCACCAGATCGGGAATCCCGCGAATTACCGTGGAATACAGATCGCCCAGCCAGGCCAGCCAACGCACCGGCGACAGACGCAGCGCAACGCCGATCAGCCCCAGGACGATGGCCAGGGCCATGGACGACAAGGCGAGCTGAAGCGTCAGCCATGCGCCATCGAGGATGACAGCCCCGTAGCCTTTCAACATGATTCAGATCCTCGAAAGTTGGGATGAAAAAATGGCGCAAACCTCAGAGATCCTGCTGCTTGCGCCATTCGGACTTGTCGCCGGGACGTGTTACTTGCCGTAGATGTCGAAGTCGAAGTACTTGTCCTGGATCTGCTTGTACTTGCCGTTCTCGCGAATGGCAGTGATTGCGGTGTTGACCTTGTCTTTCAGCGCATCACCCTTGCGAACAGCAATACCCACGCCGTCGCCAAAGTATTTGACGTCGGTGAAGGCCGGGCCCACGAAAGCAAAACCTTTGCCGGCGTCGGTTTTCAGGAAACCGTCATTCAGCAGCGTAGCGTCTGCCACGGTGCCGTCGAGGCGACCGGCAGCGACGTCGAGGTAAATTTCGTTCTGCGAACCGTACGGCTTGACCTCGGCACCCAGCGGAGCCAGGACTTCGCGGGCGAAACGCTCGTGGATCGAACCACGCTGCACGCCGATGTTCTTGCCCTTCAGCTCGGTCAGGCCTTCGCTGACTTGAGTGCCGGCCTTCATGACCAGGCGAGCCGGGGTGTTGTAGTACTTGTTGGTGAAGTCCACGGACTTCTTGCGGTCTTCAGTGATCGACATGGACGACAGGATGGCGTCGATCTTGCGCACTTTGAGTGCAGGGATCAGACCGTCGAACTCTTGCTCGACCCAGACGCACTTGACCTTCATCTCTTCGCACAGTGCGTTGCCGATGTCGTAGTCGAAACCAACGATGCTGCCGTCCGGTGCTTTGGAAGCAAACGGAGGGTAAGCCGCTTCGATGCCAATTTTCAGAGGCTTTTCATCGGCGAAGGTTGGCAGGGACAGCACGGACAGTGCCAGGGCGCCAAGCAGCACGAGTTTCTTCATCTTGGGACTCCATCGGTAAAGGGCTAAAACGGCAGAGTGAGCAACAGCCCATTATGCGAATGAGTAAAACCGGAAAGCGGTTGCTGCGTCCTGGGAAACCGGCGTTGTTTTCAACGCGAGCAACGACGAGCGAGTGATCGGCATTCTAACGACAGGCCCGAAGCCGATATTTCTTCAATGCGACAACAAATTACAGAAGCACCGAGAAAGCCGTTTAGGCACGTTGACAGCCTTGCAATTTCATGCAAGAGCAAAAGACAGTGAACCGATCTATATTGCAAATTGTGGGCCTATTATTCGCAAAGCCTTCTAATCCGGCAAGCGCAGCGTGGGTTCTTATTTTTTTGCGGGGCTGAAATGCACGGATGCGGACTTATGGCGTTTCGCAATGCCCCGTATCGGCGCGGGCGGTTACACATTCAGTTACTTGAAGGGTCGTGGGTAACAGTGGGAAATGGACTACAGGGGAAGCCGATAATTATTGGGCGTTGTTTATGCGGTGTCTGACAGTCCGCCTTCGCGGGCAAGCCTCGCTCCTACAGGATTCAGGTACACCTCAACCCCTGTAGGAGCGAGGCTTGCCCGCGAAGAGGCCCGAACAGCCAACACAAAACCTTCAGGCAATAAAAAGCCCCACCAGACTCAACACCTGGCAGGGCTTCGATAACGCCAAACGCTACTTACGCAACATTCATCGTCTTGTGCGTATCAATCAAATGCTGCACCACACCCGGATCCGCCAGGGTCGAAATATCCCCCAACCCATCATATTCAGCGGTCGCAATCTTGCGCAGAATCCGGCGCATGATCTTGCCCGAACGAGTCTTCGGCAGCCCCGGCGCCCACTGGATCACATCCGGCGAAGCAATCGGGCCGATCTCTTTACGCACCCAGTTCTTCAGTTCCAGACGCAATTGCTCGCTCGTCTCTTCACCAGCGATCAACGTGACGTAGACATAAATGCCCTGCCCCTTGATGTCGTGCGGCACACCGACCACGGCGGCTTCAGCGACTTTCGGGTGCGCAACCATCGCGCTCTCGATCTCGGCGGTGCCCATGCGGTGGCCGGACACGTTGAGCACGTCGTCCACACGGCCGGTGATCCAGTAGTAACCGTCCTCGTCACGACGCGCACCGTCACCGGTGAAGTACATGCCGCGGAAGGTCTTGAAGTAGGTGTCGACGAAACGATCATGGTCGCCATACAGCGTGCGCGCCTGGCCTGGCCACGAATCGAGAATCACCAGGTTGCCCTCGGCGACGCCTTCGATGATGTTGCCCAGGTTGTCCACCAACGCCGGCACCACGCCGAAGAACGGACGGGCCGCCGAACCCGGTTTCAGCGCGTGAGCGCCTGGCAACGGGCTCATCATGTTGCCGCCGGTTTCGGTCTGCCACCAGGTATCAACGATCGGGCAACGGGATTGACCAACGTTCTTGTAGTACCAGTCCCACGCTTCCGGGTTGATCGGCTCACCGACCGAACCCAGCAGACGCAAGCTGCTGCCGTCAGCGCCTTCAACAGCAGCCTTGCCCGACGCCATCATCGCGCGGATCGCGGTCGGCGCGGTGTAGAGGATGTTGACCTTGTGCTTGTCGACGATCTTCGCCACCCGGGTGATGTCCGGGTAGTTCGGCACGCCTTCAAACAGCAACGTGGTCGCGCCGTTGGCCAGCGGGCCGTAGACGATGTAGCTGTGGCCGGTGACCCAGCCGACGTCGGCGGTGCACCAGTAGATTTCGCCCGGGCGGTAGTCGAACACGCGCTCATGGGTCATGGCCGCGTACAGCAAATAGCCGCCGGTGGTGTGCTGCACGCCCTTCGGCTTGCCGGTGGAACCGGAGGTGTAAAGGATGAACAGCGCTTCTTCGGCGCCCATCTCTTTCGGCGCGCAGACACTGCCCGCCACTTTCATCAGGTCTTCAAACCAGATGTCGCGATGCTGGTTCCACTTGATGTCGCCACCGGTGCGCTTGCACACGATGACTTTCTGGATGCTGCTGGTTTCCGGGTTGGTCAGCGCGTCGTCGACGTTGGACTTGAGCGGGATTTTCTTGCCGGCACGAATGCCTTCGTCAGCGGTGATCACCACTTTCGAGCGGCAGTCGATGATGCGACCGGCCAGGGCTTCCGGCGAGAAACCACCGAACACTACCGAGTGAATCGCGCCGATCCGGGTGCAGGCCAGCATGGCGACCACGGCTTCGGGGATCATCGGCATATAGATAGTCACCACGTCGCCGCGGTGCACATCCTGGCCGCGCAAGGCGTTGGCGAACTTGCAGACTTGTTCGTGCAGCTCGCGGTAGGTGATGTTGCGGCTTTCGGAAGGGTCATCCCCTTCCCAAATGATCGCGACTTGATCGCCGCGCTCGGCCAGATGACGGTCGAGGCAGTTGTAGGAAACGTTCAGGGTGCCGTCGGCGAACCATTTGATGTCGACATGGTGATCGTCGAAGGACGTCTGCTTCACCGTGGTGAAAGGCTTGATCCAGTCGAGGCGCTTGGCTTGCTCGCGCCAGAAACCGTCAGGGTTGACGACCGACTGCTGGTACATGGCTTTGTAGGTTGCCTCGTCGGTCAGCGTATTGGCCGCTACCTCGGGACGAACGGGATACAGAGAAGCCGCACTCATCTTTCTTACCTCGGTGGAATAGTTGTTTTTGTATGGCCCTGTTGTAGCCCGGGCCGGGCCTATAGAACCATTCGACGATGGTAGTAACAAGCCCCTACAAATTATCGTGATAAGCCCGAATTGCCTCCGCTAAACCCTGTAGGAGCCGGCTTGCCGGCGATGGTCGCCAACGATAACGCGCCAATCCTGACACCCTGTAGCGCTCTCAGGTTTATCGCCAGCAAGCTGGCTCCTACAAGGAATGAACGATTCCCCAACAACGTTATCCGGTGATTGTTACGAAATCTGTCAAAGGTGTTTATCAAAACCCCACCTATATGAATGCCACTCCCACGCCTAAAATCCACCTCGCCAACAAGGCAAACCCTGATTAACCAAGTTGCAGCCCCCACGAAGGCAGTTAATCAAAAACACCGGTAACCAAGTTCCACACGCAACCCCAAAAAGGTTGCGTGACCCCACTCGACCTCTAAAAGGTAAAACCGAAATGAAAGCTTTATTAGTTCTGGCCCTCTCCAGCCTGTGCGCAACCGCCATGGCAGACGAGGTCCCGACTGATGTCGCACAGCAACAACCGGCCATCGAGGAATACACTTACTCCACTCACCTCGATATCGCCAAAGTTGTCTCCATGAGTGAAATCCCCAATGTGTGCGAAGTTGTTCCCATGAAAATGGAATACGACGACTCCAAAGGCCAACGCCACATCCTGCGCTACAGCATCATGGGTAACGGCTGCTCCAACGGCTAAACACCCGCACTCCCCTAAACGGTTCGACCCAATGCCCGATCATCACACCGACCTGTAGGAGCCAGCTTGCTGGCGAAAGCAGTCGACGCAATGTTCTAGGCAGTCAAAGCGCCGAACCGTATAGATCGATTTATACGATAGCTTTCAGCATTTATTTGCGCTTTTTAATCGAATCTATCGGCGTAGTATGAATTCCACACCAAGGCACACAACGCCAACGAACCTGGAGCAACGACCATGAAAACCAAACTGATCCTCGCCCTGACCCTGTCTGTACTGGCCGCCAACACCTTCGCCGCCGACGGTTACGACCGCACAGGTTCTGCCACTTTCACCACCGAAGCCGCTGTCGCTTCTGACGGTTACGACCACACCGGCTCGGCCAAAGTCGCCGCCGATGGTGCCGATCACGTCGGTGCAGGCAAACTCGCTTCCGATGGCTTCGATCACACCGGCGCCGCCAAAGTCGCTGCCGATGGTGCCGACCATGTCGGTGCAGGCAAACTCGCCGCTGATGGCGCAGACCACGTCGGTGCCGCTCGCCTGAGCTGATCATCGAGCGTGACTGACAGCCCGACTTCGGTCGGGCTTAGTTGTGTCTGAGGCCAGCGAAAACCGACTCAAAACACAAGATGTAGTGAAAAACCCGATTTTTTGTCTATTTTTTGAACAAAAAAGTAGCACGTCAAAATTTAAGAAAAAAAATCTGCACCCGCGATCTCCAGCCAAAGCCCTGTAAACCCTCGCTCCGACCGAAAAACCCTCCTTCTCGACCGCTCCATGCGCGGATTCGCCCCACCACGGCTGCAAAAATTTCCCTATAATGCCGCCTTAAACGGGCCTGCAATATTCCCTTACAGGGAAGACAGCCAGTCCGAAGCCCAGGCCGACGTCGTCAACGACTGCAGCGCCATCAGCGGCTCTCGGAACCCCGTACAAAATTATGTTTATTTGCCTGCGTGTACCGCTGCAAAAAACGCTATCAAACGCGGCCAGACCGGTCGTGTGAAAAACCAACCAATCAGTTTTCACACGGGCATCTGGCCCTCACGCAGGAGACGACACGTCATGCTGAGCTGGGACGAATTCGACAAAGAAGACAGCGGCGAGACCGTGGTAAAAGGCGCCAACGCCGGCCACGCGACTGAAGCAAACATGGACCGCCTCGACACCGCCGGTGGTGTTGCCGCTCAAGAAGCTCGCGCTGTAACCGCGTCCGACTCCGCCGCCATCGCTCGCGCCAAGGCAGCCCTCGACAACCTCGACATCGCCGAAGGCCTCGCCGAACTCGAAGGCGCCTCCGCCCGTGTCGCCGTTGACGAAAAGCGCATGATCAACTGCCGCGCCGACCTCAACCAACTCGTACCGTTCAAGTACGACTGGGCCTGGCAAAAGTATCTGGACGGTTGCGCAAACCACTGGATGCCGCAAGAAGTCAACATGACCGCCGACATCGCCCTCTGGAAAGACCCGGAAGGCCTGACCGACGACGAGCGCCGCATCGTCATGCGCAACCTCGGCTTCTTCTCCACCGCCGACTCCCTGGTTGCCAACAACCTGGTCCTGGCCGTGTACCGCCTGATCACCAACCCGGAATGCCGCCAGTACATCCTGCGCCAGGCTTTCGAAGAAGCGATCCACACCCACGCCTACCAGTACTGCATCGAATCGCTGGCCATGGATGAAGGCGAAATCTTCAACATGTACCACGAGATCCCATCGGTCGCGAAAAAAGCCACCTGGGGCCTGAAGTACACCCGTTCGATCTCCGATCCGAAGTTCGAAACCGGCACCGTCGAAACCGACAAAGAGTTGCTGCGCAACCTGATCGCCTACTACTGCGTCCTGGAAGGCATCTTCTTCTACTGCGGCTTCACCCAGATCCTCTCCATGGGCCGCCGCAACAAAATGACCGGCGTCGCCGAGCAGTTCCAATACATCCTGCGCGACGAATCCATGCACCTGAACTTCGGCATCGACGTGATCAACCAGATCAAAATCGAAAACCCGCACTTGTGGGATGCCGAGATGAAGGAAGAGGCTTCGCAGATGATTCTGCAGGGGACTCAGCTCGAGATCGAATATGCGCGGGATACCATGCCTCGTGGCGTACTCGGCATGAACGCGGCGATGATGGAGGACTATCTGAAGTTCATCGCTAACCGTCGTTTGTCGCAGATTGGGTTGAAGGAAGAGTATCCGGGGACTACGAATCCGTTCCCTTGGATGAGCGAGATTATGGACTTGAAGAAAGAGAAGAATTTCTTTGAGACTCGCGTGATCGAATACCAAACCGGTGGTGCGCTTAGCTGGGATTGATTTCCGAGCTCGCTCAGAAGCACTAAACCTAGAAACCTTGTCACTAATCTTTGAACAAATGCACCAAAAAAGGGCTGCCAAATGGCGGCCGCGGGGTCGCATCAAAAGCTGACACCGTCTCAATCAAAGTCTGAAACGGACGAGCTTATGGGCGACCTGATGGAGCCTTATTGTGGGTTCATCGAGTGAAGTGCAAAGCACCTGCAAGCTGGTGATTGAAACCGTTTGTGTCAATTGGCACATTAAATGTCGCAAACGGGCGGGTTAATGTCGTCCACTAAAACAAACCCCGGCCTGAGTGTCGGGGTTTGTTTTGTGGCGAGTAAGCCCTGCCATGGCTGAGCATGGTGACTGTCTCGTCGAAACGAACTGCATTCTTGATTGGCTGAATGGCCGCTATGTGTCGGCAAAGTTAATTGCGCTTTCGGCTTAGACGATCAAAAACCCCTGGTGACCCTATCGCCGGGGCTTTCTCTTTAAATCTTATCCCCTGGCGCAGAGTGATAGCTTCTGATGGCTCATAGCCTTTAATGTGGCTTTTTGAGTGTGAAGAGAACACACCGCATGGCAGAGTAGCACTGTTAATATCTACATCTGTTCAGGATTTATCGCAGCGCCCACAGGGACGCCAGGGTTCAGCATGCTCAAGCTCGAAGACATCAAGAAGGACGCACAGGTTAAGGGTATCCAAGCAGACGAAATCGTCCGCGTAGTTACGGTTGAGCCTGTTGGCGACAATGCCATTACCGTTTACTTCAAAGACAGCCAGGGCCGATTGGGCGAGCAGATGTTGTTCCGCTCTGACGAAGTTCGTCTGGCGCTAGCTCAAGCGGGTCGACCTTGGTCATTTGATGCTCCAGGTCCTGATTTCAAACTTGGGTTGGAAGCTTACCGTATCAGTTTGGCCTATCTGTTCGATCCGATGATGGCGGTTCACACCTCCAATGTAGATCCACTACCACATCAAATATCTGCTGTTTATGAGTCGATGCTTCCGCGTCAACCTCTGCGCTTCGTTCTTGCCGACGATCCGGGCGCGGGCAAGACAATCATGGCTGGTTTGCTGATCCGAGAGTTACTGATGCGGTCGGATGCCAAACGCATTCTGGTCGTTTCTCCCGGTTCCCTGACCGATCAGTGGCAGGATGAACTTCTGGAGAAGTTTGGCGTTAGGTTCGAGATATTCAGTCGAGAGAAGCAGGAACAATGTGCGTCGGGTAACTACTTCGAAGAAACCAACCTGCTGATCGCACGTCTCGATCAGTTGTCACGCAGTGAAGAATTCCAGCAGAAGCTAAAGAACACTGAATGGGATCTGATCATCGTTGATGAGGCCCACAAGCTCTCGGCTAACTATTTCGGCAGCAAGGTCAACAAGACTAAGCGCTTTGAGCTAGGAGAACTGCTCGGCTCCATTACGCGGCATTTCTTATTGATGACGGCAACGCCGCACAACGGCAAGGAAGAAGATTTCCAGATTTGGCTGTCCCTGCTCGACGGTGATCGGTTCTACGGCAAATTCCGTGAAGGTGCACATAAGGTCGATGTGTCTGACATGATGCGTCGCATGGTCAAGGAGGAGCTGCTGAAGTTTGATGGTACCCCCCTCTTCCCCGAGCGTCGTGCCTATGTAGTGGTCTAATGAAACCGGACACCCATTTAGGCGAGAATGCTCGCCAGATCGAGGTGTCAGATGACCAAACAACGCCGCTCCTTTACTCCTGAATTCAAGCGCGAGGCTGCCGACCTTGTGCTC